>NZ_CP071870.1:2495253-2807159 GCF_017569205.1 Propioniciclava sp. MC1595 | reverse complement strand
GGGTCGTGACGGTCAGCGAGGTCGTCATGCTGCCCGGCGAGGGCGCGCTCGTCGCCCCCGCGTGGGTGCCGTGGTCCGACCGGATCCAGGCGGGCGACGTCGGCCCTGGCGTGCTCATGCCGACGTCCGACAACGACCCCCGCGTCGAGGCCGGCTTCACCGGCGGCGACACCGCGCGGGACGCCGATCCGGCCGAGTGGGCCGCCACCCGGGCCGTCGTGGCCGAACTCGGCCTGGGCCGCGAGCGCGTGCTGAGCGTCTACGGGCGCGACGAGGCCGCCGACCGCTGGGTCGAGGGCGAGGGCGGCCCGCACAACGCGATGACCAAGCAGGCGCCCGGCAACTGCCTGGACTGCGCCTACTTCGTGCGGCTCACCGGTTCGCTCGGCCGCCAGTTCGGCGTGTGCGCGAACGAGTTCTCCCAGCGCGACGCCCAGGTCGTCACGGTCGACCACGGCTGCGGCGCCCACTCCGACGTCGTCGAGCCCCAGCGCGGGGTCGACCTGCCGCGTCCGGTGTGGGACACCATCACGACCGACGACCTGCTGTTCGACTGACCGCCGGCCGCGAGACGGCGCGATCCATCGGTGGCGATGGGCCCTAGGCTGCGTGCCATGTCTTCCAGCACCACAGCCCCGGCACCTGCGCGGTCCGGGCTCGACTCCTACTTCGGCATCTCGCGCCGCGGGTCGAGCATCGCCCAAGAGGTCCGCGGCGGCCTCGTCACGTTCTTCACGATGGCCTACATCATCGCGCTGAACCCGCTGATCATCGGCACCACGCCCGACAAGGACGGGAACCTCGTCAGCGGCCTGTCGGCCGCCGACCCGGCCAACATCGGGCCCACGATCGCCATGGTCGCGGCCGCGACGGCCCTGATCGCCGGCATCATGACGATCCTCATGGGTGTCGTCGGGCGGTTCCCGCTGGCGCTCGCCACCGGCCTCGGCCTCAACGCGATGCTCGCCTACGTGATCGCCCCGCAGGTGACCTGGCCGCAGGCCATGGGCCTGGTCGTGTGGGAGGGCATCATCATCCTCGTCCTGGTGCTGACGGGGTTCCGTGAGGCCGTCTTCCGCGCGGTCCCGCGCCCGCTGCGCACCGGCATCGCCGTCGGCATCGGCCTGTTCATCACGCTGGTCGGCCTGGCCGACGCCGGCATCGTCCGCCCGGGCAACCCGCTGCTGCAGCTGGGGGTCGACAACCACCTGCTCGGCTGGCCGATGGCCGTGTTCGTGCTCGGACTCATCGTGCTGGTGCTGCTGTTCGTGCGCCGCACGCCCGGCGCCATGCTGATCACCATCGTGGGCATGACCGTCGTGGCCGTCATCCTCGAGGCCGTGCTGAAGATCGGGGCGAAGCTCCCCGACGGCACCAACCCGACCGGGTGGATGCTCAACGTCCCGGCGATCGAGGGCTCCTTCTTCAGCCTGCCGGACCTCTCGCTGCTCGGCCGCGTCGACCTCTTCGGCGCGTTCACGGTCGGCCCCGAGGTGACGATCGCCATGCTGATGACGGTCTTCGCCCTGCTGCTGGCCGACTTCTTCGACTCGATGGGCACCATCGTGGCGGTGGGCGCCGAGGGCAACCTGCTCGGCTCCGACGGCAACCCCGAGCGCACCCGCGAGATCCTCGTCGTCGACTCGGTCGCCGCGATCGCCGGTGGCCTGGGCTCGGTCTCGTCGAACACCTCCTACATCGAGTCGGCCGCCGGTGTCGGTGAGGGCGCCCGCACCGGTTTCGCGTCCGTCGTGACCGGCATCGCCTTCCTGCTCAGCCTGTTCCTCGCGCCGCTGGTCAAGCTCGTCCCGTCCGAGGCCGCCGCGCCCGCGCTGGTGTTCGTCGGCTTCCTGATGCTGAGCCAGGTCATCCACGTCGACTGGACCGACCCGGAGGAGGGCTTCCCCGCCTTCATCACGCTGATCGCCATGCCGTTCACCTACTCGATCACGGTGGGCATCGGCGCCGGCTTCATCTTCTACGTCCTCATCAAGCTCGCCCGCGGCAAGGCGCGCGAGGTGCACCCGCTGCTCTACGTGGTCGCGGCCGCCTTCGTGCTCTTCTTCGCCGAGGGCGTGATCGGCGCGCTGATCAGCTAGTCGGGGCGGTACCACACGACGAGGTCGGGCGCGGGGCGTCCGGCCTCGTCGGCGCTTGCGGCCCAGACCGGGAACCCGGCCAGCCACTGGGTGATGCGCCGCGCCAGCGGGGCCGCGGACGGGGCCAGATCCGGCAGCGCCGCGGTCCACGCGGACGCCATCGCCTCGGCCCGGTCGCGGCGGACATACCCGTCGGCCATGCCGGGCAGCTTCTTCACCGGGATGCCGGTGGGCCGGTCGAACAGCTGGCGCAGGCCGAAGCGGCTGGGCAGCCCCGCGGAGGCGAGCGCGAAGTCCAGGTCGTCGATCGTCCGGTCGTCGGCGGGCAGCGCCAGGCTGTCCCAGGCGGTGTCGGCGATCACGGCGTTCACGAGCGCCCACGCCGCGGTGCGCCGGTCGGGCGGGACCTCGCGCCCGTGGGCCACGTCGTCGACGTCGCGACCGGTGGGGATCTCGGGTCGCACGACGGGGGCGCCGACCGCCTGGCGGCTGAACGGGCCCAGCTTCGACAGCAGGCTGCCCCGGCCCGGCCGGTCCTCGGGCGGCCACGTCGCCAGGGCGAGCGACCGCAGCCGCCCGACCGCGGCGTCCGTGCCCGCGAAGGCGTCCCGCAGCTCGTCGATCCCGATCGCGTGGAGGCTCACCGTGCCCATGGGTCCAGCCTTGGCCATGGGGCCGCGATGGGCAAGGGGGGCGGGGCCGCGCGGATAGACTGGCCGGGTGAGGCTCAAGGCGCGCAACCGCATTGTGACCGGCGCGTTGCTGCTGCTGGTCCTGCTCGTGGTGTTCGGCGCCCTGCTCAGCGGCGCCCCGCCCGCCCGCGCGGCCGAGGCGTTCACCCTCGAGGGCCGCGCCGCGCCGCTCGGTATGGCCACCGACCACGCGCGCGACCGCTACTGGGTGCTGGAGAGGGCCTCC
This sequence comes from Propioniciclava sp. MC1595, assembly GCF_017569205.1. GTDB lineage: Bacteria > Actinomycetota > Actinomycetes > Propionibacteriales > Propionibacteriaceae > Propioniciclava. The sequence continues at coordinate 2,804,142 of NZ_CP071870.1, read as the reverse complement.
GGGCGCCTGCAGATCACCGCGATCGGCGCCGACGGCATGGTCCAGGGCCGGATGAGCTCCCGGGACACGGTGTCCAGCGCGCAGGGGCTGGCCTTCTGGGACGGCGAGGCGTGGGTCGGTGACATCGGCGGGCGCCGCGAACAGGTGGTCGTCCTCCGCATCACCGAGCCGTGGCCGGGCACCGAGATCCGCAACGCCGTGCCCTACGCGCTGACCTACCCCGACGGCCGCCACGACGCGGCCGCGCTGCTGGTGGACGGGGACCACCGCCTGCACGTCGTCACCCGGGGCGAGGGCGCCGGCGTCTACCGGGCGCCCGCGGACCCCTCGTCGAGCGGTCCCAACGCCCTCGAACGCGTCGCCGACGCGCCGTCGGCGGAGATCACCGACGGCGTGGTCCTCCAGGACGGTCGCTGGGTGCTGCGCGACGCCACGACCCTCTACACGCTCGACCCGGCGTCCCTCGCGGTCGTCGACGAGTCCGCGATCGGGGTCGAGGAGCGGGGGCGCAGCGTCACCGAGTCCCTGACCCTGGGTTCGGTGCTGACCGCGCTCGGCCCGGCCGGCGAGGTGACCAGCACCGCGGTGCCCGGTCCGACGCCCTCGGCGTCCCCGACGGCCCGCCCCGTGCGCACGGTCGCGCCCCCCGCCGAGGCCGGCACGCCCGACCCCACCCGCACCTTCGAGCAGACGGGCACCACGACCGCGATGACCGCGGCGCTCGTGCTGGCGGGGCTGGCGGCCGTGGTGGTGTTGTTCCGCCGTTGAGGATCGCGGATAGGGTGGTGGGCGTCCGCGCGGTCGTCGCGTGGCCGGCGGAGCTGGGAGGGGGCGCTGGGTGAGCGACCTGATCGACACCACCGAGATGTACCTGCGCACGGTGTACGAGCTCGAGGAGGAGGGCGTCCCGCCGCTGCGCGCGCGCATCGCCGAGCGCCTGGCCCAGAGCGGCCCCACCGTCAGCCAGACCGTCCAGCGCATGGAGCGCGACGGCCTGCTGCGCGTGGCCGACGACCGGACGATCGAGCTCACCGAGGTGGGTCGGGCCAAGGCCACGTCGGTCATGCGGAAGCACCGCCTCGCCGAGGTGCTGCTCACCGAGGTCATCGGCCTCCCGCTGGAGCTGGTCCACGAGGAGGCGTGCCGGTGGGAGCACGTGATCTCCGACGCGGTCGAGGAGCGCATCGTCGCCATCCTGGACGCACCCTCGCGCTCGCCCTACGGCAACCCCATCCCCGGCCGGGGGGCGATCGGGCCCTCGGGGCCGGAGGCCGACGGCGTCCGCACGCTGGCGTCCGCGCTCGCCGGCACGGGGGAGGGCTCGGTCGTCGTGGAGCGCCTCACCGAGGTCATCCAGTCCGACGCCGAGCTGATCGCGCTGCTCCAGGAGGCCGGCGTCCGACCCGGGCGCACCGTCAACGCCGAACTCGACGGCACCGTCCTGCGCCTGGTGGGCGAGGGCGGGGTGCCCCACACCGTCGAGGCCGAGGTGGCCCACCACCTGTTCGTCCGCAGCTGATGTCCGCGCTGCTCGACGCCGCGCTCCTGCGCCCGCTCCTCGACGGGCACTGGTACGACGCGCTGTCGGCGGTGCTCGACGCCGAGGTCCGGGCCGGCCACGGCACCCCCGACCTCATCCGCGCGCGCGACCTGGCGACCGCGGCCAAGCGGGTGCTCGACCTGGACGCCGAGGACTTCGGCGCCATCGCCGCCGCCTTCCCGCGGGCCGAGTGGCGCGACGAGCTGAACGGGGCCTGCTTCCCCGCCGAGCCGCGCAGCCCCGAACGGGGCGCCCTGGGCTCGCTGGTGCCCCTGTACGAACTCATGCTCGAGGTCCTCGACCTGCGGGCCCTGCGCCACGAGCCGCTGCAGGTCGTCGTGACGGCGCACCTGATGGCCGAGTACCTGCCCCAGCTGGCCTGGGAGTCGACGCTCGGCCACGCGGGCGACCCACTCCGCCTGCGCGAGGACGTGGGGGAGCGCTGGGGGTCCGACGACCCGGCGTGCGCCCACTCGGCACCCCTGCGCACCACCGCGCGGCGGGCCTTCCACGCCTGCTCCGGCGACCTGGCCGGCTACACCGCCTACCTCGACCGCTTCCACAGCCGGCAGGGGACCGCGCTCGCGATCTGCGCGATGCACCACCTCGCCACCGAGGCGGGCGAACGACCGGACGCCGGCGACACCTGCCCGAACCCGTGCCGCTGGGCGCTGCGTGGGACGCGGGAGGAACAGCGCGACCTCGACGCCCGCGTCCGCCTCGCCCTGCTGTACGAGGAGTCGCCGATCGTCGCCCTGCGCCACCACGCGCCGGTCGGGCACTTCTTCGGCGTGCCCAGCACGTCCGAGATCTCGGCGGCCTGGCTGGCCACGTGGGAACGGCTCGCGACGCCGTGGCCGGACGGCAGCAACCCGCTGCTGCTGCCGGACGCCGTGCCGGGCCGCCCGGACGACACCGAGGCCCTGCCCGGGTTGTCCGCGCTGGTCTCGGCCGTCGCCGGGCGCACGATCGGACCGGGACGGCTGCTGCGCGACATCGGGCTCGAAATCGGCCACTCGATCGGGTCACTGGAGGGGGCATCGTGAAGAAGGGCTTCGACTGGGGCGCCTACCTGGCGGCCTTCCACGCGGCGAGGCCGGGCATCACCGAGGAGGTGCTGTCGCGCACGCTGTCGGGTGGCCACACCTCCTACCGCTGGCTCGCCCGCGCGGTGTCGCCGCGGGCGCAGGTCGTCGTCGACCTGGCGTGCGGGTCCGGCGCGATGGGCCGCGAGCTCGCCCTGGCGGACCGCACGGTGCTCGGCGTCGACCTCGCCGAGTCCGAGCTGCGGCTGGCCGACGCGCGCGGCGACGGGCCGTTCATCTGCGCGGACGCGCTGAACCTGCCGTTGGCCGACGCGTCGGTGGACGCGGTCGTCTCGTCGATGGGGGCGGTGGTGATCCAGCCGGCCCGTGCCCTGTTCACCGAGGTCGGACGCGTGCTCAAGCCGGGCGGCATCTTCGCGTTCACCGCGCCGACCGTGCTGCCCCTCCACCCGCGCGACTTCGCCACGTCGCTGGGCGTGGTCACCCGGTTGCGCTCGTTGCCGCGGTTCCCCGGGCCCACGGAGGTCACCGGGTACGTCGACGCGCTCGTGGGCACCGGCCTGCGCAAGGTCGAGGACGCCCGGGAGCGCTACCACTTCGAGGTCTCCTCCCCCGAGGACGCGGAGCTGATCGTGGGGGCCCTGTACCTGCCGACCACGTCCCAGAAGCGCCGGGACGCCGCGGTGAACTGGCTGGTGGACCGCACGATCAAGGAGGGCCCCGTGCGCATCTCGATCGCGATGCGACGCTTCGTCGTGCTCAAGCAACCGGTCGCGACGCGGGACGCCGAGCTGTAGGGGTCGGCCCTGTCGGGGAATGCCTCGCGCGCCCACGGTGTTGAGGAGCGCGTACCTACGAGAGGAAACATCCCATGGCCACCGTCGAGCTGACCGCCGAGAACTTCGCCAGCACGATCGAGAACTCCGACACCCTGTTCATCGACTTCTGGGCCGCTTGGTGTGGCCCGTGCCGCATGTTCGCCCCCGTCTTCGAGGGCGCCGCGGAGAAGCACGCCGACGCGACCTTCGCCAAGCTCGACACCGAGGCCCAGCAGGAGATCGCGGCCGCGCTCGAGATCCAGTCGATCCCGACCCTCATGGCCTTCCGCGGCGGCGTCCTCGTCTACCGCGAGGCCGGCGCCATGAACGCCGCGGGCTTCGACCAGCTCGTCGAGGCCGTCAAGGCCCTCGACGTCGAGGAGGTCCGCCAGCAGGCCGCTGCCGCGCAGGCCGCCCACGAGGCCGGCGACCACGCCGACCACGACCACGGCGACCATCAGCACTGAGTCACCGGTCCGACGCCCCTCGCCCCCACCCGCTCCCTCGGGTGGCTGGGTGGGGGCGTCCGGCGTTTCAGGCAACCGGGCGGGCGGGAATGAACCGGCCGCCCAGTGAGTTGAAGAATCAACTACTTTGAGAGGCACGTCATGGATCTCCAGTTCGGGCTCGACACCTTCGGTGACGTCACCGTCGACGGCGCGGGCAAGCCGGTCACGCAGGCCCAGGTGATCCGCGACGTCGTGGCCCAGGGCGTCCTCGCCGACTCCCTCGGCGTCGACTACTTCGCCATCGGGGAACACCACCGCCCCGACTTCGCCGTCAGCGCGCCTGACACGGTGCTGGCTGGCCTCGCCACCGCGACCGGGAGGATCCGCCTCGGGTCGGCCGTCGTGGTGCTGTCGTCGGACGACCCGATCCGCGTGTATGAGCGCTTCGCCACCATCGACGCGCTCAGCGGCGGGCGGGCCGAGCCCGTGCTGGGCCGCGGGTCCTTCATCGAGTCCTTCGGGTTGTACGGCTTCGACCTGGCCGACTACGAGAAGCTCTTCGAGGAGAAGCTCGAGGTCTTCTCGCTGCTGCGCGAGGAGGGCCCGGTCACCTGGACGGGCACCTACCGGACGCCCCTTGCCGACGTCGACGTGTTCCCCAAGACCGAGGGCGGACGCATGCGCTCCTGGGTCGCGGTCGGCGGATCGCCGCAGTCGGTCGTCCGCGCCGCCCACCGCGGGTTCGGGCTGCAGCTCGCGATCATCGGCGGCCCCGCCCAGCGCTTCAAGCCGTTCGCCGACCTGTACCGCCGCGCGGTGGACGAGTTCGGCGTGACGACCGAGATGCCCGTCGCCGTGCACAGCCCCGGCCACGTCGCCGAGACGGACGAGCTGGCGGCCGAGCAGTTGTTCCCCCACTTCAAGGCCCAGCGTGACCGCATCGGCCGGGAGCGGGGCTGGGGAGCCATGGGGTCCGACGAGTTCACCCATGAGATCGAGCACGGGGCGCTGTACGTCGGGTCGCCGGAGACGGTGGCGGCCAAGATCGCCGCGACCGTGCGCGAACTCAAGGTCGACCAGTTCGACCTGAAGTACGCCAACGGGCCCATGCCGCACAGCCAGCTGATGAAGTCCATCGAGCTGTACGCCACGCGCGTCGTCCCGCTGGTGCGGGAGATGCTGGCCTGACGCTCGGCGACGAGCCCACCGTGCACGGTGGCAACGGAACCGGCCGGGGGTCGGGACCTCAGCGGGCCAGGAGTCCGCGGGTCGGGACGGTCCACAGGCCCTCGCCCTGGACTCCCCATCGCTGGAGCAACGCGTTCGCTGCGAGGATCCCGGTCGTTGCGGCGCGCTCCATCAGCGCCACGGGATAATCGCTGCGTACCCAGTCCCCGGCCAGGACGAGCCAGGAGGCAGGTGTCTCCACCCCCGGACGGTCGTTCCACGGGGATGGGGTGATGAGGGTGCAGTCGTCCTGAACCAGCACCTCTTGGTGCAGCGTCCGCATGTGCGCTGTTTCGGGGAAGACCCGGTGCATCTCGCTGGTCAGGTGCTGGACCAGGCGTTCGGTCGAGCCCTCGTTCCCGAGAACGTCCGGGTCGCACGCGTAGGCGTGCAGTTCCACGACGGATCCTCCGTGTGTCCGGCTCCAGGCGGCGGCTCCTGCCTCGAAGCGTTCCAGCACCGAAACGTTGTCGAGCGCGCCGTAGCCGCTGGTGCCCAGGAAGGCGGGGCGCTGGGGGGCGACCAGCGCATCGAGCCACAGCCGCACCACGGCGAACGGGGGTGCGTTGACCGTCTCGGCGACCCGGCGCGTGAACGCGTCCATCGGCCCAGAGGGGTCGCCGATGCCGGCCACCAGGGAGCGGGCAGTGCGGGGGTCGGTGGCCAGGACGACGGCGTCCGCCTCGATGAGCTCGCCGTGGTTGGTCCGGGCTCCGGTCGGGCCGATGGTGCTCACGCGGACGCCGGTGCGTACCTCCACGCCGAGTCGGGCCAGGTAGTGGCCGAGGGGTTGCCACAGGGCGGTGTCGTAGTCGTCGTCGGGGACGTCGAACAGGAGTCCTTCGGCCGAGCCCATGAAGTAGGTGTGGAACATGGCGACCAGTTCGCCGGCGGCGAAGTCGTTCGGATCGGCGAAGAAGGAGCGTGCGAACACCTCGAGGGCGAGGTCGCGTGCGTCGGCGGGGAAGCGCAGTCGGTCCAGGAACGCGGCGGCCGATTCGCCGTCGTAATGGCTGTAGGTGTCGGGGAAGCGGACGCGCAACAGCTCCAGGGCGGCGGGTACGTCGACCTTCGCCAGGGACGCGAGTGTGAATGAGGGGCTCCGGGCGACAAACCCCATGACGCTGAACGGTGGCGTCCTGGGGATGTTGTTGAAGGAGTCCCGCATTCCGTCGGGACGCTGCAGTGGGTAGTCGCGTATCGGGATCAGCCGTGCCAGGTCGGGGTCGGGTCGGCGCAGCACCGCTCGTAGGTTGTAGTACTGGCGGAAGAAGGCGTGGAAGCCGCGACTCATGGTGCGTCCGTCCTCGAGCGGCCACGCGGCGACGCGTCCGCCGAGTCGGGGTGATGCCTCCACCAGCGTCACTCGGACTCCGCGTTCGGCCAGGATCGTGGCGGCCGACAGGCCGGCGATGCCGCCTCCGACGACGACGACCTTCGCTTCGCCCGTCAGGCGCTCGGCACCGGAGGGACCGGGGTGGTGGACGGCGCGCCGATCGCGGCCGGGGCGGGCGGGTCGCTTCATGCGGTCTCCTGGGGCTTGCGGGCCATGTAGAGGTGGAGGATGCCGTGTTGCCAGCCGGGCACACTCCGGGTGGCGATGTCCACGAAGCCGGCGGTGTGGAGCTGCTTCATGAATTGCGTCGGTGTGTCGAACTCCATCACGCTGCGCCAGAGGTAGGTGTACAGCGAGGGGTTGCGGTCGAGCAGGGCTCCGAGCGGGATGATGACCAGCCAGCTCACGATGCTCCACACCAGTTGCGCGCGGAATCGCTCGCGCACGGAGTACTCGACGACGGTCAGGGTGCCGCCGGGTGTGAGCAGCGCCTGGATCTCCGCCAGTGAGTCTCGGCGTTGAGCGGGTGTGAGGTTGCGGAAGAGATAGGCCGACAGGATGCCGTGGTGGGTTCCGGGCTGCCACGCTTGGGTGTCCAGCGAGCCGGCGGTGGCCTCGGCGAAGGTGACCGACGCAGGCCAGTGTTTGGCGCGGGCGCGGCTGAGCATGCCGGGGGAGGCGTCCAACCCTTGGATGTGGGTGTCGGGTGGGGCTGCGTCCACCAGTGCTCGGGTGGATGCTCCCGAACCGCAGGCGAGGTCGAGGAGGCGCCATGGTCCGGGCTGGCCGCGCAGCGTGTCCACCAGTGATGCGGCTGCCCTGCGCAGATGGGCGTGGTAGCCGGGGTTGAGGGCGACCATGAGGTCGTAGTGCCGCGCCCCGCGGTCGAACGCTGCTCGGGTGCTCATGGTTGCTGGTGGCGGTCCACGCGGCCTCGGACGCCGGTCCAACGCGAGGGGCGTAGCGCGCCGACTGCGGCTTGGCGACCGAACAGGGCCAGCTTCTCGTGGGCGGGTACCCGGATGCGTCCGTTGAAGACGTCGTAGTCGGCTGCTTCGATCCGGTCGAGGATCCGTTGGTACAGGGTCAGGGCGGTGCCAACGCAGCGGCGCGAGGCTTCGGGCAGATAGGGCAGGCCATCGGCTGCGTGGGCGTACAGCGTGCGGTTGCGGGCGACCTGCTCGGCCATGAACGTGCGCCACTGCGGCGTCACCTGGCGCAGGTGGGGGTCGGCGCCGTGCCTGGCGAGCTCGTCCTGGGGTAGGTAGACGCGGCCACGGCTGAGGTCCTCGTCGACGTCACGCAGGAAATTGGTGAGTTGAAAGGCCAATCCCAGAGAGCGTGCGTGGTCGCGGGCAGCGTCGCTGGTGGGTTCCAGGACGGGCAGCATCATCTCTCCGATGACGGCCGCCGAGCCCTCCATGTAGCCGTCGCGGAGCGCGGGCCACGTGGGCCAGGTGGAGTGGGTCAGGTCGAGCGCCATGGCGTTGAAGAACCGCTCGAAGCACTCGGGGTCGGTGCCGCGTCGCCGCAAGCTGTCGATCACCGAGGCCATCACCGGTTCGTCCGAGGTGCCGCGGGCCAATGCCGCGAAGAACCAGGCGCGGAACGCGTCGAGACGCTCCGTCGGGGTGCCGTGGGCCGGCACCGAAGGGTGGGGGGTCTTGTCCGGCTCGTCGACGATGTCGTCGGCCAGTCGGCACAGCGCGTAGACCGCGTGCACGTCCCGGCGCTGGGGTGGGGGCAGGAGCAGGGCGCCCCAGTAGTACGTGGTGCCGTGCTCGCGGGTGAGGCGTGCGGCGGTGCGGTACCCGTCCTCCAGCAGGGTGCTCACCTGGTCATCTCCGCAACGCGTCGGGCGGCGAGCTTCCCGGAGATGAGCACCATGGGGATACCCACACCGGGGGTGGTGCTCGACCCGGCGAAGACCAGGCCCTTCACGCGCTTGTCGACGTTCTTGGCGCGGAAGGGGCCGGTCTGGCGGAACGTGTGGGCGAGCGCGAACGGGGTTCCCGCTGCCATGCCCTGCGCCAGCCAGTCCTGGGGAGTGACCAACTCCTCGGTCACGATGTCGGTGGGGTAGCCCCAGCGTTGCAGGTCGGTGAGCATGCGTTCGCGCAGGCGGGGGCCTTCGCTGGGCCAGTCGAGCCGGCCCACCTCCAGGTTGGGGGTGGGTTCCAGGACGTAGAGGCTGGTGCAGCCCTCGGGTGCCGCGTCGCGGTCGTGCAGGGACGGGACGGCCACGAAGCGGGAGGGGTCGGCCATGGGACGCCCGCGCCGGAGCAGGTCGTCGAAGGCGTCGTGCCACTGCTGCCCGAAGTGGATGTTGTGGTGGGCGGCCTCCGGCGGTGGGGCGCCCTTGACGCCCAGGTGCCACACCACGCACGAGGGGGAGTAGCGCCCCCGCGCGGCGACGCGGGGTGTGGGGACCTCGGGAAGGAGCTCTTCGTAGGCGACCGGGAGGTCCAGCGTGCAGACCACGGCATCCGCGTTCAGGCGTTCTCCACCTGCCAGCCGCACGCCGGTGGCTCGCCCCTGCGCGCAGGTGATGCGGTCCACCGTGGCCCGGTAGCGGAACTCGACCCCGGCGTCCATGGCGGCCTGCGCCATCGCATCGGGGACCGCGCGCATGCCTCCTTCGGGGAACCAGACGCCCTCGACCGAGTCCATGTAGGTGATGACGGCGTACAGCGCCAGCGCCTGGGCGGGCGCGAGGCCGGCGTACATCGCCTGGAAGCTGAAGATGCGGTGGAGGCGCGGGTCGGAGAAACGGCGCTCGATGGCGGGACCGAGGCGGTCGAAGCCGCCCAGCGCGACCAGACGGGCGGCCGCGACCGGGTTGCGCAGCAGGTCGGTCGGGCGGTCGAAGTTCACGTCGATGAAGTGGGGCAGTTCAGCCAGGTACAGCTTGCGCAGCCAGACGACGAACTCCTCGTAGGCGGCGGCGTCGACCGACCCGCACTCGCGGGCGATCTCGGCGCGCATCGCCTCCACTCCGTGGCGCACGTGGAGGGTGGAGCCGTCGTCGAAGCACGCACGGTAGGCCGGGTCGAGCAGCTGCATCGTCAGGTAGTCGTCCGCGCGGCGACCCACCGCACGGAAGGCCTGGTCGAGCAGGTCCACCATGGTGAACACGGTCGGGCCGGAGTCGAAGGTGAACCCGTCGCGCTCGATGCGGCCGCTCCGCCCCCCGGGCACAGCAGCACGCTCGAGCACCGTGACGTGGTGACCCTGCCCCCGCAGGTGCAGCGCAGCGGACAGGCCGGACAGGCCGGCTCCGATGACGATTACGTTCATGCGTCCCTCCAGGCGATGGCGCGGGCCGCGGATCGCAGCCCCTCGATGCCGGCTTCGGTGAGCTGGCCGTGGGCGAGGCAGGCGTCGGCGCGTGCCACGGCGTCCTCAATCATGGTTTCGATGTCGTCGCGGACGCCAGTGGATACCAGGGCATCACTCACCACGGTGACGTCGCCCGGGCGAAGATCCACGGTCCCGAGGCGGGTGAGTGCCTCGCGGGCGGGACCTTCCAGGCGCTCGAAGGCCAGTGCGAGGATCACCGTGGCCTTGCCCTCGGCCAGATCGTCGCCAGCCGGCTTCCCGGTGAGCGCCGGGTCGCCCCAGATCCCCAGCTGGTCGTCACGCAGGGCGAAGGCGCGGCCGATGTGCTCTCCCCATTGCTGCAGTGCGGCGCACGTGCCCTCCGCGGCGTCCGCAGCGAGCGCGCCAAGCTGCAGGGGGCGCTCGATGGTGTACATGCCTGACTTGAGCCGGGCGATGTGCTCGGCGTGGGCAAGGTCACGTCGACCTGCCGCGGCGCCGGTGAGATCGGCGCGTTGCCCGACCATCAGCTCGACGCAGAGCTCGAACCACAGGCGGCGCAGTCGGAGGGGGAGCGGCTGGACGAGGCTGTCGGCCAGCGTGTGCGCCAAGTCGCCCAAGAGCATGGCGAGGTTGACCCCGAAGGCGTTGGGCTCACCGGCGGCCCCCGCCTGCCGGTGCCATTCGGCGGCCTCGACGTGTGCGGCTGGCATCCCGCGACGTGACCCCGACTCATCCATGATGTCGTCGTGCACCATGGCGAACAGGTGCAGGGTCTCCAGGGCCGCGGCGATCCGGATCAGCCCCGGATAGTCGGGGCCGGCGATGTCACCGCCGGCCGCCACGAAGGCCCAGTGGAGCATGGTGGCGCGCAGGCGCTTGCCGCGCCCCACGAGCAGGCGTTCGAGCCAGGCCGGCAGGTCGTCAGGGAGCACCTCGACGCCCTCGGCACGGTTGGTCCGCTCCCAGGTGCCGGCCAGGTCGCGCAAGGTGGTGGTCAGCAGCCCGTCCACGCGGTCGACGAAATCCGTGGGCGAAGGGGCCGGGGCGCACGAGGCGCCCTCGAGCGCGAGCGCGACGCGGGGCACCTGGAGGACGCTCCACGGGCTGTACACAGCGGGGGTGGCGGTGATCGCGGCCACCAGGTCCTCCCACCTCACCCAAGCGTGCTCAGCGACCTCGTCCGGGTCGGGGGCGACGCGGGAGGAGGAGACGTGGCCGATGAAGACGGGGCAGAACTCGTTCTCCACGATTCCGCTGGCGTCCACCGCCCGATAGCGGAAGTCGGGCACCGCCGGGAGCAGCTCGGTGACCTCCAGGCCCAGTTCCTCCCTCACGCGCCGCCGGGCCGCTGCCTCGATGTCCTCGCCCGGAAGCGGGTGCCCGCAGCAGCTGTTGGTCCACACGCCCGGCCAGGTGGCCTTGTGGAGGGCACGCCGCGTGATCAGCACCCGGCCCTCGGGATCGAACAGGTACGTGGAGAAGGCGAGGTGGAGCGGGGTCTGGCGCGTGTGGACACTACGCCGGTCGGCGGCGCCGACGGGCTGGCCCTGCTCGTCGAGAAGCACGACTTCGTCGGCGACGGCGACGTCGGGTTCGCGCGGCGCAGAGTCTTGCCGGACGGGCATCTGAAGTTCCAAGGTTCGTCCAATCGTGCGCGGTCGCTGTCCGGGGGAACACCAAATCGTTGCAGAAAGCACCCTGTCCACTCCACCCCCCGCGTCGCCACTCTAGTTCAGACAATGAAGGAAATGACCCCTCCAAAGAAGGATCGCCCGACAGCGCTCGGGTGCGGCTGGGTCTGGGGTCAGATCACCTAGAGTGGCGGGGACACCCATGGAGGAGTGTGATGGAGCCGGACCCTGGCCACCGCAAGGCGCACCGCCCCGGAGAGAGCGCCGGGCCCCGGATCGAGCGCCGGGGCCGTACCGTTCGCGTCCGATCGCTCGAGGCCGCCAGACAGGTGCTGCGGGCGCGTCAGCGCACGACCCAAGCTGGGTTCACCGCCGAGTCCATCCCGCAGGGCGTCCTGAAGCACCATCCCATCCTGATGTCGGACGGTCCGCTCCACGACCAGCAGCGCACGAAGGTGGCCCGCTTCTTCGCCCCCTCCGTGGTGCGCGAGCGGTACACCGGCCTGATGGAGTCGTGCGCCGAGCGGATCGTCGCAGAGGCCGTGTCCTCACCTCGGTGCCGACTCGACGACCTCGCCCTGTTCTACTCCGTGGAGGTCACCGCCCAGGTCGTCGGGCTGACCGGCTCCGACGTGCGCTCGATGGCGCGTCGCCTGGTGACGTTCTTCAACCAGCCACCCTTCGACCTCGACCAACCGGGCCTGGGGCGTACCCGCCGGCAGTGGATGCAGGCGGCGGTCAACGGTCTCGTGCCGCTGGTCCGCTTCTACGTCGCCGACGTCCGGCCCGCCGTCCGGGCTCGCCGCCGGGAGCCCGCCAACGACGTCATCAGCCACCTCATCGCGGAGGGTTACACCGACACCGACATCCTTGTCGAGTCCGTGACCTACGGGACCGCAGGCATGGTCACCACGCGCGAGTTCATCTGCATGGCTGCCTGGCACCTCCTGACCGATGACTCCCTTCGGGGCCGGTTCCTCGAGGGCGAGCAGGAGGAAAGGCTTGCGATCCTGAACGAGGTCATCCGGCTGGAGCCCGTCGTCGGCCACCTGTACCGCCGTGTCCACGAGGGTTTCACCATCCGCGACCGGGACACCCAGGTGGCGCTGGAGCCCGGGGACCTCGTCGACGTCCACGTCCGCAGCACCAACACCGACCTCGACGCGGTCGGCGACCAGCCGTTGAACGTGTGTCCGGATCGACAGAGGGCCCGCGGCGTCGACCCGGCCGGGATGACGTTCGGTGACGGGGCCCACAAGTGCCCTGGCCAACCACTCGCGTTGCTGGAGGCCGATGCCCTGCTCGTGCGCCTCTTGGCGCGCGAGGTCCGGATCGTGCGGGAACCTTCGATCGAGTGGGACGACCTGATCGAGGGTTACATGCTGCGCGACTTCGAGCTCCAGGTGCGGTGAAGCCCCGCACGGGGGCGAGCGGGGCCGCCGCACGCAGCGGCCGGGCCCGCCATTCACCGCCCGAACGTCGCCGCCACCAGCCGACGTTGGGCCTTCCCGGGCATGCGCCGGAAGATGCCCCACATGGCCCCCAGGACGCTGAGTGCGCTGCTCTGGCGGGACAGGAACGCACGTTGCTGGCCGGGACGTAGCCGTCCGAAGGCGTCGAAGAGCTCGATGGTGGTGTCGGAATCCAGACGGAGCAGCGCCCGCAACGCGAGGGACCGCACGTGGTCGCCGGCGCGCGTGGGATCCGGAACAGGAGTGCGACCGGCAGCGATGGCGGAGGCCAGGCGTGGGGCGCTGGCCAGCGCGTGCGCGACCGAGTACCCGCTGACCGGATGGCCTCCGCGCCCCGCCGTGCCGATCGCGACCACCCCCGGCGGGGGAGGGGCGCCGCGGCCCAGCATGGGGATGCGCACGACCTCGCGGCCCAACGGGGTGGCGATCGCTGCGGGGTCGACGCCGCGACGCTCGAGCCGTCGCCCCAGCCGAACCTTCAGCGTGTCGATCGGGACGCCCGGGGCAGCGGCGAGACAGGTCTCCTCCAGCAGCACCTGACCGTCGCCCAACGGCAGCGCGTACAGGAACGACGCAGGATCCTCGGGGCGGTCGGGGTCGGCCGCCCAGTCCGGGGTGAAGTCCATCAGGAACCCCTCGGCGTGGCCCAGGGCGGGGGCGGCCAGAGCGCTCGGGAGGACGATGCCGTACGCCGTCTGGTGGGGGGTGAGGTCGTCCCGAACCCTGCCGTCCGGCCGGGCGCCCCGCGCGTCGACGACGACGCGTGCGCGCCCCGACAGGGCCAACACGTCGTCGTCGTCCAGCCTCGACCGCTCGATCTCGACGCCGGTGAGGGGGAGGGCCGCCTGGAGGGCTGGGTTGTCCAGGATCACGTACGTGCGCGTCAGGTCGTATGCCGCTCGACCCCGGATCTCGGGGTGATCCACGCGCGCTCTCACCACGGTCGTGGGGAGGTCGCCCAACTCGTCCGCCCACATTCCGAACGTGGGAGCCCACACGGCATCGGGGTGGGGATCCACCGCGAGCACCCGCAGGCCCGCGCTGGCGCAGGCCGACGCGAGGGCCCTGCCTGCCGGGCCCAGGCCCACGATCGCGACATCGAACACCCGGTCACCCTAGCCCCGCGTCATGTCCAAGGTGGTTGGGTCGCGATGCCGATCACGCCTAGTGTGGGGACATGACCATGGCGCCCCGCACCCAGACACCCCGGCAGGGCTGCTGAGATGGCGGCGATCGCGGAGTTCCGCGCCTTCCTGGCGGCGTCGTTGGTCACCCCGGTCGAGCGCACCCGCACCGAGAGTGTGTCAGCTCGGCGCCGCCGTCGGGTCGTGGTGGGCGTCACCGTCGTCCTGGGCGCGGTCGGCCTCGGGCTGGCCCTGGCCGTCCGGCCCGGCGACCCGCTGTTCTACCTGGCCTCGCTCGGCGTCGCCCTGTTGTGGATCGCCGGTGCGATCGTGTCCGGCCCCCTCCATCTCGGCGCGGCGCGGACCCGCAGCGGGGACACGAGCCTCGGTCTGCTGCAAGGGTTCCTGCTGGGGCTCCTGCTGCTGGCCGTCTTCCTGGTCGGGGCTCTGGTCGTCGCGCAGGTGCCGATCCTGCGGGGACCCGTCGAGGGGTTGCTGGACCACGCCCGCTACGGCGCACTGTGGGTCGTGGCCCTGGTCACGGCGGTCAACGGGATCGCCGAGGAACTGTTCTTCCGCGGTGCCGTCTACGCCGCGTTGCCCCCGCGCATCAACGCCTTGGGCAGCACCGCCCTCTACGCGGCGTCCACCTTGTTCTCGGGGGTGCTGCTGCTCACCTTCGCCGCCATCTGCCTCGGGTTGCTGACCGCAGCCCAGCGGCGCGTGACCGGTGGCGTGCTGGGCCCCATCGCCTCGCACCTGACCTGGTCGATGGGGATGCTCTTCCTACTTCCACCCGTCTTCGCCCTGGGAGGCTGATATGCCTGATCGCACCGCCCTCGTCACGGGGGCATCCGGCTACGTCGGATCCCAACTCGTGCCCGCCCTCCTGGAACAGGGATGGACCGTCCGGGTCCTGGCGCGCAACCCCGGAGGACTCGCGCAGGCGTGGCGCGACCGGGTGGACGTCGTGCAGGGCGACGCGACCGATCCGGACGCGCTGGCTGAGGCACTGGCGGGCTGCCGGGTGGCGTACTACCTGCTGCACTCGATGGACGGCAAGGGTGACTATCGTGACCGGGACCGCCGGCTGGCCCGCCGGTTCGCCGACAGCGCCCGCGCCGCCGAGGTGGGCCGCATCGTCTACCTGTCGGGATTACACCCCCAGGGCAGGCTGTCCGACCACCTCGCCTCCCGCGTCGAGGTGGGGGAGATCCTTTTGGAGTCCGGTGTCCCGACGGCTGTTCTGCAGGCGGGGGTGGTCCTCGGTGAGGGGTCGGCGTCCTTCGACATGCTGCGCCACCTCACCGAGCGTCTTCCCGTCTCGTTCGGACCCAAGTGGCTGCGCAACCGCATCCAGCCCATCGCGGTGAGCGACGTCGTCCACTACCTCGTGCGCGCGGCCGACCTGGATCCGGGCGTGAACCGGACGATCGACGTCGGCATGCCCGAGCAGTTGACCTACCTCGAGATGATGCGCCGCTACGCCGCTGCCACGGGCCTGGGACCCCGCCTGGTGGGGACGGTGCCGGTGTTGACGCCCCGCCTGGCGTCGCTGTGGGTCGGACTCGTCACCCCCGTCCCGGCCGGTATCGCCCGGCCGTTGGTGGGCAGTCTCATCCACGATGCGGTCAAGTCAGAGGATGACGCCGCGACCCTCCTCGGGGACCCCGAAGGGGGCCTGAAGGGCTTCGAGGACGCCATCGCCCTGGCAACCCGGGACATCGACCCCCACCGCTGGGGCAGGACGCTGGCAACCGTGTCAGCAGCGGTCGCGGCGACCGCTGTGGCCGGTTCCCAGCTCACCGACCCGGACAGCGCCTGGTACCGGTCGCTGCGCAAGCCAACGTGGCAGCCCCCGGCCAGCGCGTTCCCGATCGTGTGGACCGGTCTCTACGCGATCATCGCGGTGGCGACCACCGCCGCGATCACCGAAGCCGAGGAGGCCGGCGACCTCGAAAAGGCCGCGGACCTCCGCCGGTCGTTGGCGGTGAACCTTCCGCTCAATGCTGCCTGGAGCGGGATCTTCTTCCGATCGCGCAACCTGCCCGCCGCGACCCTGGGCGCCGCGGCGCTGGCCGCCTCGTCCGCCGATCTTGCCCGCCGAGCCGCCGCGACTGGGTCCGGCAAGGCGGTCGGGCTGGGGCTCTACGCCGTCTGGTGCGGGTTCGCGACGGCGCTGTCGGCTGAACTAGCCCGCCTGAACCGGTGACCGATGGCTGAGATCGTCTGGCTCCGCCGCGACCTGCGGCGCAGTGACCTGCCCACGCTGGGGGCCGCGACCGCCTTGGGGGGTGAGGTGGCCATCGTGTTCGTCCTGGACCCGGATGGTTGGGCTGCCCTCGGGGCACCCAAGCGCACGTTCACGGCGCGCACCCTGCTGGCGACCCGAGCGGCCTATGAGGGCCGGCTCACCCTGAGGCGGGGTGATCCCGTGACGGTGATACCCGCCCTGTCCCGCGAGTTCGCCGCCCCCAGTGTCCACGTGTCGGCGGAGACCGAACCGGACGGAGCGGCCCGCGACGCGAGGGTGGAGGCCGCCCTCGCGGCGTCGGGGGTGTCGCTGGTCCGCACCGGCAGCCCGTATGCAGTCACCCCCGGACGGGTGCGCCGCAAGGATGGCTCGCCCTACCGGGTCTTCACCCCGTTCAGCGCGGCGTGGTTCGAGCACGGCTGGAGGCCACCGGCCGAGGAGCCGGCCGGACTGCGGCTGGCTGCCGACCGCAGCGACCCGGACGCCTGGGCCGAGGTCGAACGTGCCGCGGCGGTACGGGACGTGGCGCTCCCCGACGCCGGGGAGCAGGTTGCCCTCGACGCGTGGCACCGGTTCCTCGCTGGACCGCTGGGCACCTACGACGCCGACCGCAACCGACCCGACCTCGACGGCACCTCCCGCCTGTCGCCCCACCTGTCGGTCGGGGCGATCCACCCCCGCACGTTGCTCGCCGACCTCGAGGCGCACGGCGGTCGGGGGGCGGATCGTTTCCGGACCGAGCTGGCGTGGCGCGAGTTCTATGCCGACGTGCTGCACCACCACCCGGCTTCGGCGACGGACGACCTGAACCACTCCCTCGCCGACCTTGCCTACGACGAAGTTCCCGACCGCGTCGCGGCCTGGAAACAGGGACGCACCGGGTACCCCATCGTGGACGCGGGCATGCGCCAACTGCTGGGCGAGGGGTGGGTGCACAACCGTGTGCGGATGGTGACGGCCAGCTTCCTGGTCAAACACCTGCACACACGCTGGCAGGTGGGGGCCGAGCACTTCCTGACGCACCTCGCGGACGCCGACCTGGCCTCCAACCAGCACGGCTGGCAATGGGTCGCCGGCACCGGCACCGACGCGGCCCCCTACTTCCGGGTGTTCAACCCCACGCTGCAGGGCGAGCGCTTCGACCCCGAGGGTGACTACGTGCGCCGCTGGGTCCCCGAACTACGCGGCATCCCGGGGTCGGCCGTCCACCAGCCGTGGAAGCTCCCCGCCCAGGCACGCGGCGACTACCCGGACCCGCTGGTCGACCTCCGTGTCGAGCGCGCCGAGGCGTTGGGCCGGCTGGCCGCCAGCCGAGTTCAGGGCTGAGGCGGTTGGGGTGGCGCCTCTTGTCCGGAGGATTCCGGGGTGAGTGGCATGATGGCCCATCCCTCAGAGAGCGTCCCGGGGGCGAGCTCACGGCGGTCCCCCGGGTTGAGACTGGCCAAGGAGAGCGCCTCCCAGAATTCCGGGTGACGTTCGCAGTGGAGGATGGCGGTGATGTGGCCGCGGATGGGCGCCTTGGAGCGGTGCGCCGTCACTTGGATGTAGCGGTGGCCCGAGTGGGTGGCGCGCCAGGCCAGAACCTGGGGTTTGTGAAGGATAAGCGTCCAAGCGAGGAGCTCTGAGGGCGACTCGACGGTGGCGGTGACGTCTCCGACGATGTCGAGCTCGCGGCTGATGCGGAGGAGGATCGCAAGTTCATGAGCTTCCTTGGACGGGTACATTTCTCTCCTTCCTGTGGGGCGTTGGTCGGACTTCAGGGGGTCGGGACGCATCCCGACCCCCTGAGGACTCCAGAATGCGGTGTCCGTTCAGGCGCTGATCTCCTTGGCGGAATCGCCGGACGTGATCTCGACCTTGCGTGGCTTGGCCTTCTCGGCGATGGGAATCCGGATCGTGAGCACGCCTGCGTCGTAGTTGGCGGAGAGCTGGTCGGCGTCCAGCGTCTCGCCCAGGAAGAGCTGACGGCTGAACACCCCGTAGCTGCGCTCGTCCACGATGCGCTCGGTGTCACCGGCGGGGGGCTTGCGCTCCGCGTGAACAGTGAGCACGTTCTGCTCCACCATCAGGTCGATCGAGTCGGCCGAGACCCCTGGCAGGTCGAGGTCGACCACAAACGAGCCATCGTCCCGGTAGGCCGTCATGGGCATGGCGGCCGGGCGGGCGCGCGTGCCCAACATGGCCTCGGCCAGACGGTCGAAGTCCCGGAACGGATCGGTGCGCATCAACATGGGTTCTTCCTCCTAACCGTGTGATCTGAAGAGCACTGCGCCGGTACTCTTCAGATTATCTAAACTAGAGACTTCAGATTTTGGTTGGCCTGTGCAAAGATGTCAAGCAGCACGTCGAAGAAGTCGGGGAAGGTCGGATCGGGGAGTCATGGAGGGGAAGCGAGCGGAGGCGCTGCGGTTGCTGGGTGTCCTTCCGGGCAGTGACCGGCGGACTATCAGAGCGTCCTATCGACGGCTGGCTCGGAAAAACCATCCCGACGTGTCGAAGCGCTCCGATCCGGCCGAGCGCGTATCACCCCGGCTCTTGCGCCGGTCCCCGCGGCTGGCGGCCAGGATCCCCCCACCGCCCTGGATCCTCGAACAGCCCCCCATCGTGCCTGGCCCGGTCCGGATCACGCCGGTAGCAGAGGACAGGCGTCTCGGACTCGGAGGTGCGCCATGGTGGATCTGAACACCGACCGGGCCCTGTACTCGATCTCCGTCGCCGCGGAAGTGACCGGGGTGAACCCTCAAATGCTTCGCATCTACGAGCAGAAGGGCTTGATCGAGCCCCACCGCACCGAGGGTGGAACTCGTCGTTACAGCACTCGGGAACTGGAGCGGATTGGCGAAATCGCGAGCCTGCTTGCTGCTGGGCTCAACCTCGCAGGGGTCGGGCAAGTGCTGTTGCTGCGTGCCGAGAACCTCGAACTACGCCGCGAGATCGAGCATCTCCGTCGAAAGCCGCCCTCGCCGACGTGACCCCCGCGTCTTCGCCCGGTCGGTGCTGGCCGAATCTGGTGAATCTTGTAGCCAAAGCGGATATTCAGGTGGCGGCCCCGGGAGGATTCGAACCTCCGACACATGGTTTAGGAAACCACTGGCGACCCCTAGGCAGCACGCGCAAAAGGCCGTTCTGACAGCCAAGTTGACAGCCTAACTCGGCCCCGAGCGCGGAAGGCGCTCGGCAAGTAGCCGGACAACGAAAAACGCCCCGCCCACCCGAGCCGTAGCTCAGGCAGGCGGGGCGCTCTCGCAGAGGCGGTTCAGCACCTAGGCCGTGTTGATCAAGAGGTTTCGCTCCTCGGTGGGTGAGTCTTGAACGGTGACGCGACAGGAGATCTCTGACGAGGTGTGGGCCGTGATGGAGCCGTTGATGCCGACGGTGACCGGGAGGTCGAGGCCGTGGACGGATCATCGCCTCGCGGTCGAGGGGATGGCGTGGAAGTACCGCACCGGGGCGCCGTGGCGGGACGTGCCGGAGCGGTTCGGTAAGTGGAACTCGATCTACAAGCGGTTCAACCGGTGGGCCGAGGACGGCACCTGGGAGAAGCTGCTGGCCGAGGTGCAGAAGCAGGCCGACGCCGCCGGGAAGATCGACTGGGTCGTCTCGATCGACTCCACGATTGCACGTGTGCATCAGCACGGCGCGACACTGAAGCGTGACACAGGGGTGAGTATTGGTGTCTCGGAGCACCACCGGTATTGCCGTTGAGCACCACTTGTTCGTGCGCGTGTTCTCGTCGTTGAGCGCCACCGAGTATTCGGCTTCAGCACCACCTTCTTAGGCTCCTTCTGCCGCGTGGCCAATCACGCGGCAGAAGGAGTAGTTCGGATGGTACGCAGGATCAAGGCGAAGCTGGTGTTGAGGCTTCGCGCGGAGGGGTTCTCGGCGCGGCAGATCGAGGCGCAGGGGATGTCGCGGCACTCGGTCATCGCGGTGTTCGACGCCGCCGACCGTGAGGGTATCGACTATCGCGAGGTCGCCGATGTCGACGACGCGGAGGTGTATGCGCGATTGTTTCCGGGGCGGGGTGAGCACGAGAGTGTTCACGCGCAGCCGGACTGGGACCGGGTCCACAAGGAGCTCGCGAAGGTCGGGGTGACGCTGAAGCTGCTGCATGGCGAGTACGTCGACGCCTGCCGGGCGGACGGGTCGCCGGCGATGGGCTACGACAGGTTCTGTAAGACCTACCAGCAGCACGTCCTCGTGATCGGGGCGGCGTCGCGGGTCGGGCACAAGGCCGGGCAGTCGGTTGAGGTCGACTGGTCGGGCAAGACGATGCAGCTGACCGACCCTGTCACCGGGCAGCAGACGCGGGTCTGCTTGTTCGTCGCGACGTTGCCGTTCTCACGGTTCGCGTTCGTCGAGCCGACGCTGGACATGAAGCAGGACACCTGGCTGCGCGCCCACGTCGCGATGTTCGACTGGTTCGGCGGCTCCGTCCCGCGGATCATCCCGGACAACCTGAAGACCGGGGGATCTCCCACCCGGCGGAGGGTGAGGTGGTCCTCAACGACGCGTATCGGGAGCTCGCGGCGCACTACTCGGCGGCGGTGCTGCCGGGACGGATCAAGAAGCCGAAGGACTATCCCGAGGATCTGGTTATCCCGAGTCGTGGCCGTTGC
The DNA here is from genome assembly GCF_017569205.1 of Propioniciclava sp. MC1595. Taxonomy (GTDB): domain Bacteria; phylum Actinomycetota; class Actinomycetes; order Propionibacteriales; family Propionibacteriaceae; genus Propioniciclava. The sequence goes on along the minus strand of NZ_CP071870.1, from coordinate 2,783,305 downwards.
TGCTTGTCAACGGGGGCTGTGGCTGGGGATCCTCGGGATAACTACGTGAGGCCTGCGAGTCGGAGGATCAGGTCGTCGTCTCCTTTCCAGAGGGGCGCGAGTTCGGGGGTGGCGCCGGCGGCTTTCTGGATCGCGTCGCGCACCATCTGGTTGTCGGCCGTGGCGTAGACGCTGGTGGTGGTGATGTTGACGTGGCCGAGAAACTCCTTGATGTGCGGCAGGGGTACGCCAGCCCGCAGCATCTGCATGGCCCGCGCGTGGCGCAACTGGTGGGCATGGACCCGTCGGGGGACATCCGGGCAACCCGGCCGGGCGGCTGCCGCGTATTTGTTCAGCAGGTAGTTGATGTTGTCTTGGCTCATCGGCTGGTGACGGCCGGCCCGGACCGTGTAGAACAGCAGCGTTCCCGGCTCTGGTGTGCCGATGTGGAACGCGTCGAGGTACTGGTCAAGGTGACGGCAGGTCTTGTCCATGATCGGGATCGTCCGGGTCTTGTGGCCCTTGCCAGTCAGGATGACCCGGCCGTGCCCGCTGGTGGTGTCGAGGTCGGCGAGGGTCAGGTCGAGGACTTCCTGGATCCGGGCGGCGGCGTCGAACAATAGCAAGAAGATGGTGGTGTCACGGAGGCCCTGGCGGGTGCGCTGGCCCGGAGCGCGGATCAGTGCCTCGACGGCGGGCATGCTCAGCGCGTCCGGGGCGCGGGCCGGTACCCGGGCGGGCCGGACTTGTTTGATGTCCAGCCAGACCGCGACCAGTGCCGGGTCTTCTGCGGCGCAGAACGACAGGAACGACTTGATCGCTGCCAGACGCTGGTTGGCCGAGGCGGGGCTGACGTGTCGGTCGTCGGTCAGCCAGGTGGTGAACCCCCGGATCGTCGCGTGGTCGATGGCTTCGAAGCTGACCGCGGTCAGGTCCAGCCCGCGGGTTTCGTGCAGGTAGGCCAGCAGCATGGTCAGCGCCGTCTTGTACGAGCGGATGGTATGGGCGCTGAGCCGACGTGAGCGCGGCAGGTAGACGGTCAGCCAGGAACGCACGAGCCGGAAGAAGTCATCCGTGTGCATGGGAGGCCTCGGGCAGGACCGACTCGATACTGATGTTGGCCACCTGGCGCAGGTCGGCATGGAAATCGGGGGTCAGGTGGAAGTAGTACCAGGTGTCCTCGGGGTTGCTGTGCCCCAGGTGCAGGCTCAGGTACATCACCAGCGCCTGCGGGTCGCGGCCCGCACGCACCCACCGGTTGACCGTTTCCATCACATGCGCATGCCGCAAGTCGTAGACCCGCGGTGGCGAGCCCGCGCCGGTTGTACCGGTCACCTCGGCGACAGCCAGGAGTTGACCGAACCAGTGGTCCAGGGTGCACGCACTGTAGAAGCCACCGCTCTGGTTCGGGAAGAACGCGACCCGGTTCGGGTGGTGCGCGCGGATCGTGGCGTCGTAGCGGCGGCAGTAGTCGTGCAGGTCGGCCGACAGGTACACCACCCGGTCCTTGTGTCCTTTCGATTCGCGGATCTGGACGGTGCCCTTGGTCAGGTCGACGTCATTGCGGTGGAGTCGGCGGGCCTCGCCGGGGCGCAGACCCAGGCAGTAGATCATCCGGAAGACCACCGGGATGATCAGATGCCGGCACCCGCCGTAAGGGGTCGCCACGATCTGGTCGGCGGCGTCGAAGATCGCCCGCAGTTCTGCGTGGGTGTACAAGTGCGGACGGTAACGGACCTGCTTGCCTGGGATGCCCGGCGGGATCAGATAGGCGTCCACCCCGAGCCCAGCCATGTGTTTGGCCAACTGCCGGACCGGGGTGATGCGTCGCAGCTGCCCGTTGACGTGCTCGCCGGGACGGCTGGTGGCCCAGCGCATCGCCATGTGCCGGCTCAACGTGGCCTGTCCCGGGTACTCGGTGGCGCACATCGCGTCGAACGCGCGCAGGTGTCGCTCCGAGGTCGTGTACGGGTACCCGAGCGCGTGCTTGACTTCGAGCAGGCCGTCGATGTGGCCGGCCAGGCCGCTGACCAGCCCGGTCATGGCCGTGCCCGGTTCGGTTCGATCCCAGTGAAGTCCAGGCAGCACTGCCGCATCCGGGCCTCGTCGCCTGCCAGATAGTGCTTGGCCGAGTCGATGCCGCGATGACCCAACGCACCACTGATCACCGGCAGGGGCACGTCTTGCTGGAGCATGCCGGTCGCCAACGACGCCCGCAGCACCCGCATCCCTCGCCCCGTACCACTGGTGTTGACCGTCTGGGCGCGGGCGAACGCGCCCGCCGCCACGTGATACAGGTCGGAGCAGCCCAAGCTGACGTGCGGGGCCTGGGAACGCAGGAACACGTGATCGTCGAGCGCGTGAGCCGGTCGGTCGGACAGGAGATAGTCGGTGAGCGCCGCGCCGACGTCGGCCAGCAGCGGCAGCACCACCACCGTCCCGGTCTTGTGCTGGGTCACCGTGATCATCGCTTGGCGCCAATCGATGTCTGCCAGCCGAAGACCGGCGACATCGCTGGGACGCAGCCCCGTCCTGGGGGGTGTCAGATGGTCTGTGTGGGAGGGGTCCCTGACTCAAGGGAGTAGAGACTGTGACGATGACGACGAACGACGAGACTGTGTCGGGGCCGTTCGGGCCGCTGGAGGGTGCTCGCCCGTCGGCGCGGGAGGCGATCCAGGACATGTTGGACGCCGGCCTGCTGGACGACTTGATGGGCCGGATCGACGACGGCGACCTGCAGCTGACCGGGGATGGCGGTTTCATCCCGGAAATGATCAAGGCCGTTCTCGAGCGTGGGTTGGGCGCCGAGTTGACCTCGCATCTGGGTTACCGGAAAGGCGACCCGGCGGGTCGGGTGTTGCCGAATTCCCGGAATGGGACGACCCCGAAGACGGTGCATTCCGAGGTCGGGTCGATACCGTTGGACATTCCGCGGGACCGGCACTCGACCTTCGAGCCCCGGCTGGTGCCCAAGGCGAACGGCAGGTCGGCGGGCTGGCTGACATGATCATCAGCCTGTACGCGGGCGGGATGACGATCCGTGACATCCAGGCCCACCTCGCGCGCACGATCGGCACCGAGCTGTCGCACGAGACGATCAGCAAGATCACCGACGCGGTCCTCGACGAGGTCAAGGCGTGGCAGTCCCGGCCGTTGGACCCGGTCTATCCGGTCATCTACCTCGACGCGCTGGTGGTCAAGGTCCGCGACAGCCACCAGGTCCGCAACAAGGCCGCCCACATCGCGGTCGGTATCGACCTGGACGGAGTGAAACACGTACTCGGGATCTGGGTTCAGACCAGCGAGGGCGCGAAGTTCTGGGCCGGCGTGCTGGCCGAGCTCCGTAACCGCGGCATCACCGACACCCTGATCGTGTGTTGCGATGGGCTGACCGGGTTCCCCGAGGCCATCGAAGCCACCTGGCCGCGCGCGATCGTGCAAACGTGCACGGTGCACCTGATCCGCGCGTCGATGCGGTTCGTGTCCTACACCGACCGCAAGAAGGTGGCCGCCGCCCTGAGGCCGGTCTACACCGCCCCGACCGTGGAGGCCGCCGAGACCGCCCTGCTCGAGTTCGCTGCCAGTGATCTGGGCAAGAAGTATCCCGCGACCGTCGCGACATGGGAGAACGCGTGGGAACGCTTCATCCCGTTCCTGGAATTCCCACCCGAAGTGAGACGGATCATCTACACGACGAATGCGATCGAGTCGCTGAATTACCAGCTACGCAAGATCATCAAGAACCGCGGCCATTTCCCCAACGACGACTCCGTGGTCAAGCTGTTGTGGCTGGCGATCCGCGACATCGAGGACAAGCGGGCCCGCGCCCGAGCCAAGGAGGCCGGCAAACCCAAGGGAGAGCCCCGCACCGCACCGGGCTACCTCGTAGAAGGCGCCACCACCCAAGGCTGGAAGGCTGCCCTCGGCGCCCTCCTCATCGCCTTCCCCGACCGACTCGACAACCACATCAACTGAAAGTGAACCGACCCACTCACACACAGACAACTTGACAGGCTCCCGTCCTGGCCGCCAGTAAGAGCATCGCCCGGTTCCGGCGTCCTACCGGTGTGGCCGGATCGGGGGAAGCCACCACCAACTCCACGTCGTCAGCCGACAACACCACCAGCGTCCGCACACGCCTGCAGTTCGCCGCCGGCACCGCCGGCGACAGCCGCGCGGACCGGCCGGTGTCCTCAAGGAACCGGCACCACACCCGCAAAGCGGTCAACACGGTCCGCATACTGCCCGGTGAGTAGCTGACGCCGAGGAAGGCCACCGCCGCCGACACGTCCCCCGCGGACACCCGCCGCACATCGACCACTCCGCGCTCCGGCAGCCAGGCCAGGACCTTCCGGCTGACCGTCGCGTATAGGGCCGTCGTGGCCGGTGCCAGTCCCTGGCCGGTCAGCCACTGCTCGAACTGTTCCTGTACCGGACGGAACTCCGTAGTCAGGCCCTCATTGCGGTGCCGTCCTCGAGTCACTTTCCACGTGTACGTGCCGGTCGAGGCCACTTCCGACAACACCAACATGCCCTTGCGGAGCAGCTTGCGTTTCCACTCCTTGATGCGGCCCTCAGCGTGCTCGGCAGCCACCCACCGCAGGAACCCGGCCACCACCTCGTCGGTCAGTTCAACAACGTCAGGCTCGCCGCAGAACACCTCGACCCGGGACCACGCCCACCGGTACTGCCACAACGTTGAGGGCGCATGCCCCAAAGCGCTGACCGCCGCGTCGGCCCGCGCGATCACCTCGCCAACAAAGACACCCATGTCCGATCACCTCCAAGCGAAAACCCAGCAGAGACGAGCAACCTACGACTGGAACGCCAGGAGCGTGATTATCCCGAGGATCCCCAGCCACAGCCCCCGTTGACAAGCAGCAACGGCCACGACTCGGGATAACCAGATCCTCGGGATAGTCCTTCTTATCCCGAATTCGGGATAAGAAGGACAAGGCGAGCGTCGAGAACACCGTCGGCAACATCGCCACCTGGGTGATCGCGGCGCTGCGGAACCAGACGTTCGCGACGTTGCCGGAGTTGCGGGCTGCGGTCTACGAGCGGATGAGGGCGTTCAACGCGGAACCGTTCCAGAAGCGCGCCGGCTCCCGCTTGGGCGTGTTCGAGGGTGAGGAGAAGCCGCTGCTGCGGCCGCTCCCGACCGTTGCGTTCGAGATCTCCCAGTGGGTCTACGGCCGCAAGGTTCAGAAGAACGGGCATGTCGTGTTCGAGAAGAACTTCTACTCCGTCCCCTACGTGAACATCGGCCGCGCGGTCGATCTGCGAGTCACCGACAGGATGCTCGAGGTGTTCGCCGGGCAGGACAGACTGACCAGTCATCTGCTTGCCCCGGTCGGGACGGTGAACGAGTACCGCACCCACGACAGCGATCTGCCCGACGGTCCGCAGTATCGGCAGTGGGACGCCCCACGGATCCGGGAATGGGCGGCGAGGATCGGGGAGAACACCACGATCGTCGTGAACCGGATCTTCGAGTCGGTGCCCGTCGACGAGCAGGGCATCAGCGCCGCACTGGCCGTGCTCCGCATGACACGCCGGTACTCCGCCGACCGCGTCGAAGCTGCCGCCGGCGTCGCTCTCGCGTCGAGGGTGAGGTCGCCGCGCTACGCGCACCTGCGGCCCATCCTCGAGACCAGGCAAGACGACCCCGCAGGCCGTGAGGCATGGTCGACACCCGCGGCGGAGCCGGCCGGGTATGTCCGCGGCGCCGACTACTACGCCGGAGACGCCCGATGAGCCGGCTCGACTCGGAGACGAAGCGGAAGCTGCGGGAGATGGGCGTCGCGTCGCTGGTCGACGCGTTCGAGGCCCAGGACGATGCCCTCACGATCGGGGTGGTGTTTGAGGAGCGGATCAAGATCGCTGTCGACGACGCCCACGCGGCGTTCACCCACTCCAAGGTCGAGGGCCTGATCCGCCGGGCCGGGCTGCGCTACCCGAACGCGGACCTGCGACGCGTTGACATGCTCGAGCAACGCGGGCTCGACAGGGGCGTGATCGCTCAGCTCGGGACCTGCCAGTTCATCGGCAGGCAGCAGAACGTCGTTTTCCAAGGGTTCACCGGGTCCGGGAAGTCCTACCTCGGGTCCGCGTTGGCGAAGCAGGCGTGTCAGCACCGCTACCGGGCGCACTACATCCGGATGCCCGACCTCGAAGAATCCTGGGCCGCTGCACGGGACCGGCCAGCGGGGAGAGAGAAGTGGCTGCGAAAGTACGCCGCGTTCACGCTCCTCGTGATCGACGAATGGCTCCTCGACCCACCCACCGACGACGTCCGGTCCATGCTGCTCGAGCTCCTCGAACGGCGCTACGACGCCACCTCGACGGTGTTCTGCACCCAGTACGCGAAGAAGGACTGGCACCAACGCCTCGGCTCCGGCGTCCACGCCGACGCGATCATGGACCGCATCGTCCACAACACCGTCTGGATCGAAACCGGCGACGTCAACATGCGCGAACACACCGCCACGAACAGCTGAACCGGGCCGGTGGGCGCTGCTCCGCGAGGGGCGGTGCTCACCGGCAATATCGGCTGGTGCCGAACCGCAATATCCGGTGGTGCTCAATCGCAATATTCAGTGGTGCTCAACGGTCCGAATACTCAACAGGGGGCCCTGCCGAATCACAAGAATCCGTGGTTCGAGCCGCCTGATCACGGGATCGGACGCTCCCGTGGCGGCCTGACGACCAAGCTGCACCTGGTCTGCGACGGCCGCGGAAGGCCGCTGGGCATGGTCATCACCGGTGGGAATGTCAACGACACCACGATGATGCCCGCCGTGCTTGAGGACATCCGCGTGCCCCGCGACGGGAAGGGCCGGCCGCGCACCCGCCCCGACCGGGTGCTCGCCGACAAGGGCTACCCGTCGAAGGCGAACCGTGCATGGTTGCGCACGAGAGGGATCGCGGCCACGATCCCCGAGAGGGACGATCAGATCGCGCACCGCCGCAAGAAGCCAGGCCGACCGATCGACTTCGGCGATCAGCAGCAGGAACGCTACAAGGGCCGCAACGTCGTCGAACGCTGCTTCAACAAGCTCAAGCAGTGGCGCGGCATCGCGATGCGTTCGGACAAGCTCGCTCGCAACTATCGTGCCGCGATCAGCCTCGCTGCGACGCTGATCTGGATCAAGACGGACCTGTCCCGTCCGGCCTGGCCATAGGCCGGCCGGCGCCGCGCCGATGCGGCAGGATGACGGGATGAGTTCCTACGTTCGCCCTTTGATCGAAGCGCCGGTGTTCCGCGATGCTGACGGCGCGGTGATCAACTACGGGAGTCGGTGGCACGGGTCACCTCCGGAAGACACCTACTCGGTCGACACGCATCCCGAGCGGTTCGCACCGCTGCACGTTGTCGCTGACGCCCTTATCGCCCACCTCCGAGAGACGTATGACGTCGAGGTCGATGAGGGTGTTGAGGTGGCAGCGGATCTGCTGCGTCCCGCGTTTCATGATGTGGTGCGCGCGGTGCGGATACGTCCTAATGATCCGAAGTGCGCGTCCTTGACGTTGGTCTTCACCGCTTATCCGGGGATCTACATGCACGCGGGACTATTGCACGACTTCCACTACCCAGTCTGCGGTTGCGACGCTTGCGACTCGAACTGGGAGGCCGAAGCCGATGAACTCGAGCAGCGAGTGTTCGCGACTGTCAGCGGCAACTACCGAGAGACGATCGAACGCGGACTTCGCCCCTGGGTCGATTACGCCTTCACCTATCCCGACGGCGCGAGCTCCGGGAAATCCCGCTCCCAAGATCTTCCTGCCCAGCGCCTCAAAGACGCCAAGCCCGTCCTCCGCGACCTTCCCGTCGGATGGAATCACTGGCCGCGCCCGGCCCCCGCCTCTTGATCAACACGGCCTAGGGCACCGTCCGTGCCACCCGCGGGCGCGTTGCTTTGCGCGTAAACCGACTCGCACGCCTGTAACTTGTAGACGGGATGTCTACCGGCCCGGTTGACTCGGTAGCGGAGGAGCTAGGAGCCTCGTAGACGTGAGTACGCCAGAACCTTGGGCCAGCGCGATGATCCTCTGCGGCTACGTCCATCGGGAAGCGCCGTCGGTCGCGAGCCTGGCAAGGGCGGCCGGTCTTGCGACCGAGACTGTCCGTCGGATGGTCAACGGGAAGGGCGAAGCGGACCCCGGGAACGTGCTGAAGGTCAAGCAGGCGCTCCGTGGGGCACCAGTCGAGACATGGCTCGGCATGAAGCCCGTAGGGAAGGTCTACGTTGGTCCGCCGGTCTCGCGCCTGATGGACGATCGGCAGCGCGACGCACTCACTGAACTCATCAACGCGATGATGGAGAGGGGTGGGAGCAGTGCCAGCACGGGCGAGCCAGGAAAGAAGAGTCCCGACGACGGGGGCGGAGAGGTTGTCGACTTCCCCGCCGTCGACGCGGAGTCGCACGAGCCACTGGCGGCCCGTCGCAACGTCCAGACAGGCAAGGACCGGCGCGGCGACGAGGGTGAGGGTTGATGGCTCCGCACGGGTTCAGGGTCTTCAAGGTCGAGCCGCGAGAGCGTCACGGCCGCAAGGATGCTCCGTGGCGCACGGAGGCTGGCGCGCACCTTCTTGAACGCTTCGCAGCCTTGGCGGGAGGGTTCGTCGCCAACGAGTGGATCCTCGACGCCACGCTCACCTACGCGCAGGCCGAGGCCCTGGGAATCCTGGAGGCGAAGAAGTCGATCGGCGCCGGCGACAAGGTGCTCCGGCTCATCGATTGCGGACAGGTGGGTCGACGACTCTCCATGCGCGTCAAGTACGGGTCGGCGGGGTCGTTCCCGACGCTCATGGGGGTCGACGGAGACGTCGACATCACCGATCGCGCACCCGCCCGCGAGTACCGTGTCGAACTCCTTGCACCCCGCGACGTCGGACCTGGGCTCATGGCCGTGGAGACGATCTCCCGCGTCGCGCCGGCCGTCCCGCTGGTGCAGCTGCTCAGCATCGCCGACATGCTCGACCCTGCGCGTCCAGGGGGCGATCCGTGGTTCAAGCTGTTCGCCACCCAAGTCACCGACCCCGACTACCTTGCCGAGCTGATCAAGCGCACCAAGAACGCCGAACTGCATCTGAGGTCGGTCGACGTGGGTGGCGAGGGGGATCGCACCCGAACCCGGTACCGACTTCAGGCAAAGCTGGATGATGTAGGCCGGTCGGGGATCCTCGGCTGGCTGAAGCGTGCCGACCGCAACGTGGCGGGGATGCTCGAGGTCGTCGATGTTCGCGACTCGGGTGACTTCGACTTCAACGAGGGCTACGTCGACCTCGATGACGGCGACTCCAGGACGCGGGTAGGCCTGCACGACGCCCGCGAGGTGTTCACCTACCCGATCAACAGCGACATCGAGCCTGATCGGGACACGTGGGAGCGAGCTGTGCGGGACAGGTTCAGAACGCTGCGACCGGACTTAGACTGGGCCTAGAAAATGTCGGAGCCGCGAGGGAGGATGGATCATGGCGCGACTCAGTCCCACCCCTATCCTGCGCGGCCACTGGAATGGCCTCTCGCGGCGCACCTACGGCAACGGCGAGCTGAAGGACGTGCGGCCTGACTGGCCTTCACGCATCCTGTCGCTCCTGGTGCCCGCGGCAGCCGCTGTACTCGCATGGGCGTTCCCGCCGAAGACTGATCCTGGGGCCGCGTTGGGCCTGGCCCTCACATGGTCAGCCCTCGTGTCAGCCGGCCTGCTTGGAACCTTCACGTTGCTGGCCGGATGGCGATCCAAGCTCAGCGAGCGGGCCGAGCGTGAGAGGTACTACAGGATCAAGGACCTGCCCTTGCGCAGCCTCCTCGACGAGTCCGTTGCCCATGTCCTCCTGGGTGTCCTCAACTCCCTCGCCCTCGCTGCCGTGGCTGCGATTTCGTTCCTCGTCAGAGGCGCGCTGGCCATCCCGGCGACGGCCGTGGTGGCGTTCCTGTTCACCCACACGCTCATGCTGTTCGTCCTGGTCGTCACTCGGGCCTACAGCGCCTATGTGCAGGCTGAGGACGTTCCGGTCGAGGCCGACGGGTTCGCCCGTACTGGCACGTTCTGAGGTGGGGCGGCGGGGGGCGCCGTCCTGTATACCCCCCCTTGACATTGACGGTTTAGCCCCTCTAAACTAGAGTCATGGTCAAGCCGATGAAGTACCGCGAACTCGCCAAGCTGCTCACCGAGGCTGGCTTCGAGCCGCGGCAGGGCAAAGGCGACCACGAGGTGTGGAGGAACGGGGCCGTGCATGTGTCGATCACCCAGACCCGCGAGATCTCACCCGGCCTGACCCGCAAGGCACTCAACGCAATCGAGAGGAGCAAGCAGTGACCACCATCACGATCACCGCCAAGCGGTGGAGCGGCGGCTGGGAACTGTGGCACGGCGACGACGTGTGGACCCAGGTGGCCACCCTCGACCGCGCCGAACAGCAGGTCCGCGACTACCTCGACACCGTCGATGGGGGCACCGACCACGACGGGTGGACCATTGACGTAGTCCCCGAGATCGGCCACCTCGGGGACGAGGTCGCCGTGGCGCGGCAAGCCACTGCGGACGCCGCAGCGGCCACCGAGGCCGCTGCGCGCCAGGCTCGTCGGGTTGCCCGGCATCTCCGCGAGGCCGGCTACTCGGTCACGGACTCCGCCGCGATCCTCGGCGTATCCAGAGGACGGGTGTCCCAGCTCGTCAACGGCTGAGCCCGGGGGCGCGGCCCTGGTCATTTTGTCGGACCCGGGCGGCAGGGTTCATGGGGTGTACCACCCATGGCGGCACTTCCGCTCCTTCGCACACTGGGATCTCGCGTGGGCCCACCTGCCCGTCAGTATCGTCGGGTTGACCGACTTCGGGCACGAGCGGGTCACCCTGGACCCGCGCCAGACCCATGCTGAGCGCCGCTCCACCATCGCCCACGAGGTCGCCCACATCGAGCGCGGACCGGCGCCGCGGGGTTGGTGGTGGCAGCAGCGCGAGGAGGCCGTGGTCGATCAGCTCGCCGCGCGCCGGTTGATCGGGATTCGGGACCTCGGGGAGGCGCTCGCCTGGTCGACGGACGCCCACGAGGTCGCTGACGAGCTGTGGGTCGACGTGCCCACGCTCGAGGCGCGCCTGCGCCACCTCCACCCCTCTGATCGCCACTACCTGCGCCGGCGGCTGGCCCATCAAGGAGATGAAGCCCATGCCCATTCCTGACGCCTCCCATGGCATCGCCTTGCAGGCGGTCGCCTCGGGCGACGACCGCACCATCACTGCCACCGCCATGCAGCTTGGCTTGAGTGCGCCGGCGCTCGCGCAGGCTTGCGTCCACCTGATCGATGACCCCAAGGTGGTGGCAGCCCATCCGCGCCCGTGCAGGGTCATCGCCGAGCGCATCGAGCGCGGACGCCGCAAGCGTGACGCCGGCCAACTCGTCGTCCGCTCCGAGGTCTAGGAGGACCCATGAAGAAGCTCGCAGCCCTCACCCTCGTGGTCCTGCTGGCCGGGTGCGGGGGAGCGCCCGCAGCGACTCCGACGCCAAGCGCCGCCGAGTCGCGCATCGTCACGGCCGCGAAGGCGTGCCCCGGCGCGCGGAACGCCCACGGTGACGGCGGCAAGTCCATGACGCTCGACACCAAGGGCGAGGACGACAGGGACGGCGATACGATGGCCGTCGTCGCCTGCTACCTGCGCGAGCTGGAGACCCCCGACTACGTGATACAGCACATCGACTCGACCCGCTCCCTGGACGGCCAGCAAACCGAGGAGTGGGACGGGATCAAGGCCAGGTGGACGTACCACCCGAACCGCGGCCTCATCATCACCCTCGTGGACACGGCGGCCTGAGACACAAGAACGCCCCCACGGTCTTCGCCCCCCACCCGATGGTGGGGGGCGTCGTGTCTCATGTCTCGATCATTCGGGCAGCGCGGCCAGCTCGGCCTCCAGCTCGGCCTTGCGCTTCGTGATCGCCAGCGTGTGCGCGGTCTATATCTGCTCGGCGAGCTTGCCCAGCGCGTCGGTGCGCTGGCCGTCATCGGAGTGCGAGTAGTGCTCCAGCGCGACCACGACGTTCGCCTGCCCGAGGATGTCGGCCACTACGCGAGGCGGCACCCCGGCAGCTTGCAGCAGGGTTGCGCACGTCCCCCGCGCGCCGTGCAGGGGCACCGCGGGCAGCTTCGCGGCCTCCAGTGCGGCCTTCCACGCCCGGTGGTCCCGCTCCGCACCCTCGATCGCCTCGGGGCCACGGAAGCCGTGGAACACGTACCCGGTGCCCGACCGCTCCCGCCACGCCTCCAGCGACGCCTTGAGCGCCGGCGCCATCGGCACTTCACGGACGCCCGCCCTGGTCTTGGGGGTGACGTGGGTCAGCTTGCCGTCGACGCGGGTGATGGACGTCTTGACGCTGATGTGCGTGTCCGTGACGTCCTCCCACCTGAGTGCAAGCGCTTCGCCCTGGCGAAGCCCCCCGAGGATCGCGACGTGGACGCGGGCGAGGGTGCGCGGATCTGCGGACGCGCAGGCGAACAGCACCCCGGCCTGCTCGGCGGTCAGGATCCGGTAGCGGTCCTTCGGGGTGGGTGCGGACACCCCGGCGAGCGGGTCGCGACGCAGGCGGCCGTCCGAGAGGGCGACCTTCATCGCCTTGCGCAGGGTCGCGTGGGAGTTGCGGATCATCGCGTCGGACTTGCCCGCCTTGCGCATGGCCGCATGCAGCTCGCGGACATGACGGGGCGCGAGCTCGTTGAGTCGGTGCGCGCCGAGGTGGGGGGTCAGCCACTGCTCGACGTGCGAGCGGTAGTAGCGCGCCGTCGCGGGCTTGAGGTCGCCCGCCTCGACTGCGGGAGCGATGACTTCATCCAGCCAGTAGGCCAGCCACTGCTCGACGTTCTTGGCCGTCGAGGTGATGCCGGCGTCTCGGTCGCGCTTCATCTCCTCCAGCTTGGCGAGGGCTTCGCGCTTGGTTCGCGCGCGGCGGACGGGTCGCGAGCGCTTGCCCGCGACGTATCCGAGGTCGAGCTGGGCGACCCATCCGCCGTCCTCGCGCTGGTAGATCGAGCCCTCTCCCTGGCCCCTTCGCTTCGCCACGACGACCTCCCCGCTGCCTAGCTGCCAACGCCGTTGCCTAATTGACAGCCCATGACACCAACTAGCAGAAATCGACATCCGTCCATCTGGCCTAGTCAGAGCTAGAAGGCTGGCGGCCCCGGGAGGATTCGAACCTCCGACACATGGTTTAGGAAACCACTGCTCTATCCCCTGAGCTACGAGGCCAGCCCGGCCATTCTAGGGGCAGATCCGGGTGCCCGGGCGACGGGTCCCCGGCGGGCGCGGATGCCGTACGGGGTGCCGACGGGCGGGTACGGCTGCTGTGGGTGGAAGTTGAAGAGTTAGCCGTCCGTCACCCTCAGTCGGGCGGAACTCGGACGCCCCGGCGGCCACCCAGGACTGCGATCTGGTCTATAGTTGGTGACGCGAGAGCGACGCCAGGTTGTTGATGTCTCCTGGGGGTGGGTAGACGGCTTCTAGCCCTTCGACCGGCGTCGCTCTCCCTTCACGTTCAGGGGCCATCACGCCCCGCCCCCGCCTCCTCTGCCCCCGCTAGAGTCGAGGCCATGACCATAGGCTTGGAGCGTTCGCGCCAGAAGATGGCCGACGCCGGCGCGACGGGCGCCGCCATCGACGTGTTCACCCACTACTACGGCCAGCTGGGCGCCGCCGGGGGCGGCTTCATCCGCGAGGACGACATCGAGCCGCTGACCGATCCTCCTCGGCTGTCCGCCGTGGACGTCGACCCCGACGACGCGCGCAATGCGCTGGCCAGGACCGTCATGATCAAGCTCAACGGCGGCCTCGGCACCTCGATGGGTCTCGACGGGCCCAAGACGCTGCTGCCGGTGCGGGGGCGCAAGACCTTCCTCGACATCATCGTGTCCCAGGTGCTGCACGCCCGCGAGCGCTACGACGTGCGACTCCCGCTGCTGTTCATGAACAGCTTCCGCACCCGCGAGGCCACCCTCGACCACCTGAGCATCTACGACGAGCTCCCGGTGGGCGACCTGCCCATCGACTTCCTCCAGGGCTTCGAGCCGAAGCTCACCGTCGACGGCCTCGAGCCCGTGGAGTGGCCGGCCGACCCCGACCTCGAGTGGTGCCCGCCCGGGCACGGCGACATCTACACCGCGCTCGTCGGTACGGGCCTGCTCGACCGCCTGATCGACGAGGGCTTCCGCTACGCCAGCATCGCCAACGGGGACAACCTCGGCGCCGGGCCGAACGCCACGCTCGCCGGGTGGTTCGCCCACTCGGGCGCCCCGTACGCCGCGGAGATCTGCCCCCGCACCCCGAACGACCGCAAGGGCGGCCACCTCGCCATCCGGAAGGCGGACGGGCAGCTCATCCTGCGCGACACGGCGCAGACGGCGCCCGAGGAGATGGAGTTCTTCACCGATGAGGACCGCCACCCCTACTTCCACGCCAACAACCTGTGGATCAACCTGCCGGCCCTGAAGCGCCTCATGGCCGAACGCCACAACGTCCTCGGCCTGCCCCTGATCCGCAACCTCAAGACGGTCGACCCCAGCGACCCGACCTCCACGCCGGTGATCCAGATGGAGACCGCCATGGGGGCCGCCATCGAGGTGTTCCCGGGCGCCCAGGCGATCGCTGTGGAGCGCGACCGGTTCCTGCCGGTCAAGACCACCAACGAGCTCATGCTGGTGCGCTCCGACGCCTTCGCCCTCGACGGGGACGCCCGGCTCGTGGCCACCACCGAGCGGCTGCCGGGCATCGACCTCGACAAGCGCTACTTCGGCCTGCTCCCCGACTTCGACGCGCGCGTCGAGTACGTCCCGTCGCTGCGCGAGGCGCGCTCGCTGGTCGTCGAGGGGGACTGGACGTTCTCCGACCCCGTCACGGTGGTCGGGGACGCCCACCTGGCCGACCCCGGTGAGCCCCGCACCGTCGACGTCGAGGTGCTCGGCGAGGCGTGAGCGGCTGGCACCGCGCGATCGCGTTCGCGCTGACGGGCTCCGACCTGGACCTCGGCGAGCAGGAGGCGCCCGACCTCGACGTGTTGGTCGAGCAGTTGGACCGCAACGGCTGGGACGCCGACGCCCTCGGTGACCACGCGCGCGCGGCCGCGGCCGCCGGCCCCTGGCCCCACCCCGTCCCGGACGCCCTGCGCGCCGGTCTGGGAGCCGCGCAGCTGTACGCCGCCATCGGGGGTGCCCGGGAGCGCTACGGGCTGGAGGTCCTCACCGTGTTGCCTCCGTCGCGACGCACGCGCCTGGACGCCGACGAGCGTCGGCTCCTGGCCGACGTCCCGCCGCACTTCGGCCGGACCTGACCCGGGCCCCGACATGTGGAACGGGGCCCATCCCTGAGGGATGGGCCCCGTTCGGAGCTTGGGGTGGCGAAGCTCAGGCGCGCGTCTTGAGCAGGTCGCGGATCTCGGCGAGCAGCTCGTCGGTGGTGGGGGCGGGGGCCTCGGCGTCCTTCTCGGCCTTCAGGCGCGCGTCAACGGCCTCCTTGAGGGCCTGGTAGGGCTTGATGACCATGAAGTAGACGACAGCAGCGATCATGATGAACGAGATCAGCGCGGTGATGAACACGCCGACGTTCACGCCGCCGACAGCGACGGCGTCGAAGTTCGGCTCGCCGCCGGCGACCTTGGCGATGAGGTCCATGATGATCTTGGTGAAGGCCTCGACGACCTTGCCGAAGGCACCCGCCATGATGACGGCGGTGGCCAGCTCGATGAGGTTGCCCTGCATCAGGAAGTCTTTGAAACCCTTCATAAAACTGATTCCCTCTCGGTGGCGTGGTAGTGCCCCGATCGGGGCGTGGGGCTACCGCGCCCGAGGAGTCTAGCCAAATCGCTGCGGCGAAGGAAACCGTCGAGTAGAGTGGGAAGGTTATCGGGAGGCGTCGCTCGAGCGACCCCCGGACGTCAGCGCAGCGCGACCGTCAGCGACATCATTCCTTGTGCGGTCAGGGTTGCCGCGACCTCGTGTGGGACCTCGACGAGGACGGACCGCTGCGGACCCGTCATGCCGAGGTTGACACCGCCGGGCGTGCCGGGCGGGGCCACGACCGGGATGTCGGACGCCAGCGCGACGCCGGCTGCGTCGAGCACGTCGATGCGGACGCCCGGCCGCACCAGCGCGGCGATGGTCTCGTCGGTGAGCGGCAGGGCGATGACCACGTGGCCCGGCCTGGCCAGGCGCGTGCCCTCGGAGACCGCCGTCGCCGTGAGCACCGAACCCGCCGCGACCGCCGAGGCCAGCGTGCGGCCGACGACGTCGGCCTCGACCCGGGCCGCGCCGTCGGGCACCGCCCCGGGAGGAAGTTCCACGGCGACCAGGTCGGTGCTCGTGAGCACGGTGCCGCCCGGCAGCGCGGAGGCCGCGGCGAGGACGGAGACGGTGGGGGCCGTGGGCGGGGCCAGGGCGAGCAGGGTCGCGAGCACGGCGCCGAACGCGCAGAGGGCGGCGAGCGTGCGGCGGCGCAGGTAGAGGGTGCGGCGCAGGGCCGGGGGGAACGTGGGTCTGGTCACGCCCCTAGGTTTAGGCGGCGCGTGCCACTCAGGCCGCGGACTCCTTGGCGGCGGGGGCCGCGGCGGGCTTGTCAGCGGGCTTCGCGGCCGGCTTGGCGGCGTCGGTCTTGCCGTTGGTGCGGTTGTCGGTGGCGTAGAAGCCCGACCCCTTGAATACGACGCCGACGGCGTTGAACACCTTGCGCAGGTTCCCGGTGCAGGTGGGGCACTCGGTCAGCGAGGCGTCGGTGAACTTCTGGACGACCTCGAGCTCACGACCGCAGTCGGCGCACCGGTACTGGTAGGTGGGCATCGGGACTCCTCGAGGACAACGTCAGGGCTCACGCATCCTAACGTCGCTCGGGCCGACCCCTATTCCTCCGACGGCGTCCGGACGCCGCGCGCCCCGGTCATGATGGTCGCCGACGGCGTCACCACGAGGTCGACGGGAAGGTCCCAGGGCTCCAGCGGCACGGCGTCCACCAGTTCGGCCCCGCCCACCAGCGTGCCGCGGACGGCGTCGGGGTCGGCATGGGCCAGCGCGCGGTCGTACCAGCCGCCGCCCGTGCCGAGGCGGTGGCCGCCCGGTGTGGCGAGCAGCGCCGAGACCCAGACGAACGTGCAGGCGCCCAGCGCCGAGGACGGCAGGGGAGGGCCCCCCGGCTCGGGGATGCCGCGCCAGCCGTGTACCAGCGAGCCCCGTCCGGCGTACCAGTTCCACGCGGGCTCGCGGTGCCCCTTCAGCACCGGCAGCAGGACACGGACGCCCGCGGCGTCCAGCGCGTCGACCAGCGCGACGGTGTCGGGTTCGGGGGGCACGGAGAAGTAGCAGGCGACCGCGTCGTGGCCGGCGCAGGCGGCCAGGAGGCGGGGGAGCCGGGCCGCATCGGCGGCGCCACGACGGGGATCGGCCGCGCGGGCCGCCCGCACGGTCGCGCGCAGGGCCTCTTTCTCGGACGCCGCGGGCCCACTTTGCGAGGCTCGCGGAGTCACTCCCGGGGAGGCTGGGGACATTCGCCTACTGTAGTTTCATGGCCCTGTTTGGACGCAAGACGACTGAGGACGCCGTCGAGGACGAGCGCACCGGCTCCACCCCCGCCCCGCTGTGGCGCGACGAGGCGGAGGGCGCGACCCCGGCGACCGCCGAGCCCACGCGGCGCACGCTGGACGAGCAGCGCAGCTTCCTGCTCGACAAGGTCGGCGCCATGCGCCCCTTCGGCATGCAGATCTGGGACGTCCCGGGCCTCGTCCTGTGCGAGGACATCGACTCCGACCTCGACCTCCCGCTGGTCACCACCGCCCGCACGTCCGGGTGGGGCGTCCGCGGCTCCGACCTCGTGGGCGCCACCGAGACCGCACCCAAGCGCCTGTTCGTCGTCGACTCCATCAGCGTCTCCGACGGGCCGGGCCGCCCGTTGGTGTCGGGTGCCGCGGTCGAGATCGAGGAGGGCGCGATCATCCCCGAGGGCGTCGACGCCGTCGTGCCCGCCCGGGCCGGCCACGTGGACGCCGACGGCTACGTCGTCATCGGCGAGGAGGCCCGCCTCTACCAGAACCTCCGCCGGGCAGGGTCCGAGTTGGCCGACGGGACGCCGCTGCTGCGCGCCGGCGACGTGCTGACCCCGCGCTCGGTCGCCGTGCTCGCCGAGGTCGGCCTCGACAAGGTGCTCGTCCGCCCGCGCCCGCGGGTGGTCGTCTTCACCGTCGGTGAGACCCTCGTGGCCCCCGGCCAGCCGCTGACCCGCCCGCAGCAGCGCTACGACGCCGCGACCGCGCTGATCACCGCCGCCGCGCGCGGCGACGGCGCCACCGTGTACCCGCTGGACATCGTGCCGTCCCAGCCGGGCGCGGTGAAGCAGGCGATCTCCGAGCAGCAGATCCGGGCCGACCTCATCGTGGTCGTCGGCGGCGGCGACATGATCCGCGACGTGGTCGACGACATGGCCGACCTCGACGAGGCCGTGGTCGCGATCAACCGCGAGTCCCGCATCGCCTACGCGGGCCTGGGCGACGGCCGCACCCCGCTCGTCATCCTCCCGTCGGGCGTCATCAGCGCCTACGTGGCCTACCAGGCGCTGGTCCGTCCGGTCATCAACAAGCTCAACGACGTCGACCCGCTCAGTGCGACCCGTGAGGAGGGCCGCCTCGCCGAGGCGGTCGCCGGCAGCGAGGGCGTCACCCAGTTCGTCCCCGCGATCCGGGACGCCGACGGCACCGTCCGCCCGGTCGGGGCCACCGACTCCGAGCTCGCCTGGGACCTGGCGCGCGCCAACGTCCTCGCGGTGATCCCCGAGGACTGGTCCGGCGCCGACGCCGGTGCGGCCGTCGAGTGCCTCGTCCTCGACGACGCCCGCGTGGGGGCACCCCGCCCGTGAGCCCCCTCGGGCCACGCCGCTGGCCCGTGAGCCTCTCCCACGGGCCGGTCGGGCTCCGTCCGATCCGCCGCCGCGACGCGCACGAGTGGTTCGCCGTGCGCGCCCGCAACCGGTCGTGGACCGCCCCGTGGGACGGCACCCGTCCCCCCGACAACGACGGGGAGGAGATCACCTTCGCGCAGATGGTGCGCACCCAGACCGCCGACGCCCGGGCGGGCCGCTCCCTGCCGTGGGTGATCACGTGGACCGAGCCCGGTCGTCGCCCGCAGTTGGCCGGCCAGATGACGATCTCGGGCATCGTCTGGGGGTCCGCGCGCTGGGGCATGGCCGGCTACTGGGTGGACAGCTTCCTGGCCGGACGCGGCATCGCCCCCACGGCCCTGGCCCTGGCCGGCGACCACATGTTCACCACCATGGGGCTGCACCGGCTGGAGGTGGCGATCCGCCCCGAGAACGTGGCGTCCCTCCGCGTGGTCGAGAAGCTGGGCTTCCGGTACGAGGGGGAGCGCCCGGCCTTCATGCACGTCGACGGCGCTTGGCGTGACCACCTCCTGTTCGCCCTGCACGCCGAGGAGGTCGGGCCTGAGGGGTTGATCGGACGCTTGGGCTGACGGGCGCCGTCGCAGGTCGGCGTCCCCGTTTGCCCCGGTGGCGGCGCGTCAGCCGCGGGCGCGCCGGGGGTCCGCCCTAGGGTCGGACGCATGAGTTTCACAGGTCTGATCTTCGGCGCCGTCGCGGCGTTCTGGTTGGTCTACCTGATCCCCCTGATCCTCAACCGCAAGGACAACGGGCTCATGGACGAGATCGAGCCCGGGGAGCCCTTCTCCGCCTCGGTCACGATCGTCCGCCGGGGTACGCCGCTGGAGTCGGCCGAGAACGGCACCGCCGTCATCTCGACGCCGCTCAACCGCCGTGCTGCCCTGCGCGAGCTCTCCGAGATCGACCGGGAGGCCGCCCGCCGGCGCCGGGTCGTGCTCGTGTTCCTGACGATCGTGACGTCGGTGGTCGGTGCGCTGGCCGGGTTCGGGTTGGTCTCGTGGTGGACGATCGCGGCCCCCCTCGGGCTCATCGCCGTGTTCCTCGGCATCGCCCGGTTCTCGGTCGCCCACATGCGCCGCGGGCTCGACGCGCGGGCGCGGGTGATCCGGGGCGGCGACGGGGTCGACGAGCAGACCGTGGCGATCGACGTCCTGGAGGACGACGACGACTCCGAGCACGAGCTGTCGGTCGAGCTGACCGCCCCCGTGGAGCACACCGGCTCGCTGTGGGACCCGATCCCCATCACCGCGCCCACCTACGTGAGCCGGCCGCTGACCCCGCGCACCGTCCGCACCATCGACCTGTCCGCGCCCGTGCCCGTGGGCTCGGGCGTTCCGGTGACCGCGGACCTGCCCGTGGGCGCTCCGGCCGAGGCGGCGTCCGACGAGCAGCGCCGCGCGGTTGGCGAGTAGGCGGGTGGACCCCGACGGCGCCGATTTCGGACGCCGCAGTCGCGGTGGTATGATCGTCCTCGCTCTTCGAGCATGGGGCTATGGCGCAGTTGGTAGCGCGTCTCGTTCGCAATGAGAAGGTCAGGGGTTCGAATCCCCTTAGCTCCACAAGGGCGGATACCCATTACGGGATGTCCGCCTTTTGTGTCTCCATTGCCCCTCCATTACCCCGCGGCCGATTGAGGCGCTCCAGACCCGCCCGATGGGCCTCCGTTCCGAGGAAGTGCAGGTAGCGGTTCGTGGTCGCGATCGACTCGTGACCGAGCCACGCCTGGACCGTCCCGGGGTCGACACCACGCGCCAACCACAGGCACGCCGCGGTGTGGCGGAGGTCATGGATCCGGCGCCCGCCGCCGGCGGTGTTCTCCCAGTCGAGGGACCTTACGACGGCGCTCCGGTGCAGCGTGCCCTGGTCGGTCGTGCAGAGGAGGTCGACCGAACTCTTGCCCTGGCTCAGGTCGGCGACGATGTCCAGGGCGCGATCGGCGAGCGGGACCAGGCGACTGCGCCGGCCCTTCGTCGACTTCACGCCGACCCCCTCCGGGTTCGAGCGGCTGACCAGGACCAGGCGACCTCGAGCTCCTCCTCGGTGAACGGCAGCATCTCGGTCGGCTCGTTTGACCAAGAGGAGGGCCACGAGGATCCACATGGTCCGGGGGCCGCATTCGCTAGCCATGACGCGACCCCTCACGGGAGGAGGGGGACCGGTAGGTGAGGTCGTCGCGCACGCGGCCGTGCTCGTCCAGGGTGGGCTCAGGCCCTCGCCGTCACCATCCCGCTGATGGCCGTGCGGTCCTCCAGCCCTGGATCGCTCGAGAGTCTCACCGCGTGCTCTCTCGCCTGGCGGCTGCGGAAAAGCGCGCCAGCATGTCGTGCCGGCGGGCCAAGGGCTGGTAGCGAGAGGCTCGGTCAGACGCCGGAATCCACAGCTCCATCCAGCTAGCGAGTCGCCGAGATGGGCCGCGATGACGGTCTGAGAGACTGCCCAGGTGAGCTTGATGAGCAAAGAGGCCGAGCGGGCGGAACTCCACAAGACGATCTGGCGGATCGCGAATGATCTTCGCGGCAGCGTCGACGGATGGGACTTCAAGAGCTACGTGCTGGGCATGCTGTTCTACCGGTTCATCTCGGAGAACCTCACCGCCTACCTCAACGAGCAGGAGCGGCGAGCAGGCAACCCCGATTTCGACTACGCCCGGCTGAGCGCCGAGGAGGCCGCCTACGGGATGGCCGAGACGGTCAACGAGAAGGGCTTCTTCATCTTCCCGGCCGACCTGTTCGTCAGCGTCCGCTCCCGCGCGCGCCACGACGCGAACCTCAACGAGACCCTGAGCCGGGTGTTCACCAACATCGAGGCATCGGCGAAGGGCGCAGCGTCCGAGGACGACTTCAAGGGCCTGTTCGATGACCTGGACGTCAACAGCAACAAGCTCGGCCCGACCGTCGCCCGGCGCAACGAGCGGCTCGTGAAGCTCCTGGACGCCGTGGGCGACCTCAACTTGGGCACCTACACCGACCACACGATCGACGCGTTCGGTGACGCCTACGAGTACCTGATGCAGATGTACGCCTCGAGCGCCGGCAAGTCCGGTGGCGAGTACTACACACCGCAGGAGGTGTCCGAACTGCTGGCCCGGATTACGGTGGTCGGCAAGACCGAGGTCAACAAGGTCTACGACCCGGCCTGCGGGTCGGGATCACTGCTGTTGAAGTTCGCGAAGGTGCTCGGCAAGGACAAGGTGCGCCAGGGGTTCTTCGGTCAGGAGATCAACCTGACCACCTACAACCTGTGCCGGATCAACATGTTCCTGCACGACATCAACTACGAACAGTTCGACATCGCCCACGGCGACACGCTCACCGACCCAGCCCACTGGGACGACGAACCCTTCGAGGCGATCGTGTCCAACCCGCCCTTCCCCCGAAAGTTGGCGTGTTGGCCGCTAGGGTGTGGCTGTGACGTCGACGCCGGCCCCGGTGATGTGGAGGCTTGGGCGCTCGCTGCCTGACGGCGACGGCACCTCTCCGGTCGGTGGCGGGGCCGTGGTGGGGCAGTCGTTGGCTCAGCGGGAGCGGTCGCTCGGTCTGCTGCCGGGTCATCCGTTCCTGTTGCGGCCGGATGGCGTGGCTGATGCGGACGTGTTGGCTTTCTTTGCATCGTCGAGCTTCAAGTTGTTGAGCGAGCAGACGCGCGTCTCGTACGCCAAGGATTTGCGCTTGTTCCTGAGCTTCTTGGAGTCCCAGTCGAAGTCCTGGCGGGATAGCACGCCTGCAGACCTGTTGGATTATGAGCACTGGCGCCGGCGTGACCCGGCCAACCCGCACCGGGTCTCGGGGGCGAAGTTCAGCCGCGAGTTGGCGGCATGCAAGAAGTTCTTCGACTGGCAACGCCAGCGCGGGGCGATGGCCGCGAACCCTGCCGTCGAGCGGGCGACCCCGTGGCAGGACACCGGTGGCCACTCGCTCCGGCCCAAGGATGCCCGCTCGACCAGGGTGAAGTGGTTGACCCCACGGGCGTTCCAGCAATGGCGCGACGTCGGGTTGGGCGGACGCCTGGTGGATGACTCGAGGGAAGCCTCCTGGCGGGGCCGGAACGACGGCCGCAACCTGGCGTTCGCTGACCTGTTGTGGACGAGCGGCCTCCGGTTGCGTGAGGCAGGAACCCTGCTGGTGTCCGAGCTCCCCGAAACGGACCCGAACGCCCGCTACCTGCGCGCCAGGGTCGGCGAAGCCGCCGCGAAGGGACGGGGCCGGGACTTCTGGATGGCTGCTGATGCCCGCCGCGAGTTGGACGGTTACGTTGCCTCCACGAGGGCAACGGCGGTCTCCCGAGCCCGCCGCGAAGGAAGGTACGCGGAGCTGCCGGGGAAGCTCGTCGTCGTGGGTCGGGACCGTGATCGCCTGCAGGTACGCAGTAGCGCGGCGGATGATCCGGTCACGACGGTCATGGTGGGTCAGCTCGACGCCCGCGACCGCGCCCGCCTGTTCCTCGAGGGACCGGACGGGCTGGAACCGGCGATGCTGTTCCTCGGCGAGTCGGGTCTACCGATGCATTACGAGTCCTGGGAGGCGGTCTTCGCCGGCGCCAGCCGCCGGTGCGCGCGGCTGGGGGTGCCGGTCGCGTGCTACCCGCACATGCTGCGTCACTCGTTCGCGCTCCGGATGCTGGTCACCCTGCTGCACGCCTTCGACCGACGGATGGGGCTGACCCCGGACGAGCGGCGCGACTACCGCCTGTTGTTCGGTGACCCGTGGACGCTGGTGCAAACCCTGCTGGGCCATACCAATCCGCAGACCACCCGTGACATCTACCTCGAACCGGTCAGCGGTCTCCAGGTCGACCTGTTCCTCAACGGTGACCAGGCCGGAGCCAGCGATGATGCCTTCGCCGACTTCGTCCAGCGCCATCTCGCCGACACCGGACTGGTCAACCTGGGACGTGAGTCCTGATGGCCCGCGCTGCGATGCCGGCGGCGGGGTACCGCCGCCCAGATCGTGTCGACCCCTCCGGTCTGAAGGTGTCGGTCATCGGCACCGACGGCACCGAACTCGGACCGTTCGACTTCGCCGCGGCACCAGCCCATGGCCAGGTCCGGACCGAACTCATCGCTGCCTTCGTCGCGGCGACCGGCCCTGATGGCCGGTGGCGTTCGGCCTCGTCGATGAGCCAAGCCCACAGCACGACGCTGACGTTCCTGCGAAGCCTCGACCGGCTCGGCATCGACATCACCAGCATGGCCCAGTTCGGCCCCGAAGCGTGGTGGACGTGGCGGGCCGACCGGGAGTCGTCCAACCGGTGGCCCGGTCAGATCAACATCATGCGGGTCCTACTCAAGGGCGTCCCCGAGGTAGGCCCGCTGACCCGCCGGGCGTTGGCCCAACGGACCCACAAGCCCCGCTCACGCATGTACGGGTCCTACCCGGTGGCCGAGTTCGACGCCATCCGGCGCCGCGCAGCTGAACTCGTGCGAATCGCCGAAGCCCGGATCTCCGCCAATGTGGCCGCGTTGCAGGAACACCGCCGCGGACAGGGCGGCCCGGAGCCGACCGTCCGGATCGGCGACCGAGCGTTGACACGCGGCGCCCTGCTCGAGCAGCTGCAAACGGAGGGACGACTGACGTTCGGCAGTGATGCCCGCAGGGTCACCCGGGACGTGGCGGCGCTGTTGGGAACCGGTGACCTACACCCCACCTATGCCCTGTACCCGACCCGCCCCGAACTGCTCTCGGTCATGGTGCTGCTCGTCTGTGACCGCGGCTACAACCTTTCGACCCTGCAGTCGCTGGAAGTCCCCGACCGGGCCTCCCCGGCCGGCGTCGACGCCGACGACGACCCGGTGTTCGTCGCGCACCTCGACAAGCCCCGGCGGGGACACCGCCGCTACTTCACCAACTCGTTCGCCGGCGCTCACGCTCACACCCTGCAGCGGGCACTCACCCTCACCGAACCCGCCCGGGTCTGCCTGGCAGGGCTAGGCCACCCGACCTCGCGGCTGCTGATCGCCGGCACCTCCCACGGCGTCACCGACCACCCCACCCGCATCTTCGTCACCGACGGGTACACCCGGGGCGGTTCAGTGCGCCGCTGGGAACAGGTCGCCGCCCTGACCACCGACCAGGGTGAGGTCCTGCGGCTGCACTTCAACCGGCTGCGGCTCTCCGAACAGGTCATCAACCGCAAATCCAGCCAGAACACCGACACCGTCAGCGAGGACGTGTACCGACGCCCCGACGCGCTCACCGCCCACCTGCTCCAGGACGTCATCCTCGACGGCCAGGCCGACGCCGTCGCCCACGCCGAACAGACACTACGGATGCGCTACACCAGCCACCTCCCCGACCTGCAATTGCCTCCCTCGACCGCGCAAGAGGTCGCGGACGGGATGCTCGACACCGCGGTCGGGGCCTGCCTCGACTTCACCCACAGTCCCTTCACCGCCGACGGGCACGCCTGCACCGCCTCCTTCCTGCTGTGCCTGGCCTGCCCCAACGCGGTCGCCACCCCAGCACACCTTCCCCGCCTGCTGCTCCTGGCCGACGCGTTGGACAACCTGGCCTCGGTCAACCCGGTGCGCTTCGACCGGCTGTACCGCGAGCACCGTCAGCGACTGGAGCACCTACTCACCACGCGCGCCACCGAACCGGACCGCGCCGCCGCCCGCCGGGCCACCACCGACACCGACCGCACCACCATCGAGCGACTGCTGCGACGGGACCTCGACGCATGAGTGCCCTCACCTCCCCAGCCTGGCGCGACCACCCGACGATCACCGCCGGCGAACCACTCCTGCCACCCCCAGGCACGCTGGTAGTGCCCGGCGGGGCACGTTTCGAAGACGACACGTGGGACCTGTCCCCGTTGTGCCCCCGACCGACCACTCGCTGGATCGTGCTGCACTTCACCCATGTCCCGGCCGTGCTGCGCCCCGACATCAAACACTTCTTCCACCTGTTGCTGACCATCGATACCCCGCTGGAGCAACTCGACCGGCCTGCCAGCGCCCGCAAGCGGCTCTCGCCGTCCACGCTGACGACCCTGTTCCAGGACCTCAGACCGTTCCTCAGTTGGCTCGAGGCGCGCGGCACCCGCACCCTTGACGAGGTGACCGAGCAGGACCTGTACGAGTACGCGGAGCAGGTCGCGTCCGCCCCGGTCGGGCAGAACCCCAAGAGCCGACGCTTGTTCGCCCTGTCCCGGCTCTGGCTGATGGCTCCCTACCTGCGCCGTTCCGGCCGGCTCCGTCAACCCTTCTGGGAACGCGAGGGCATCGAGCAGATCGTCGGCAAGAGCGAATGGACCGCCGAAAACAAGTCGGCACCCATCCACCCCGTCACCATGTCCGCCGTGCTGGTGTGGTGCTTGCGTCTCATCGAGGATGCGCCGCACGTGGTGTCCCTGCTGCGCACCCCGAACCCAGCCGCGACCGGACCGCTTGGGGGAGCAGCGCCGATCCCGACGGTCGGGACCTGGACCGGGGAGGTCACCCCCCGCCAGGTCGACCCGCTGCGGCGCAGCCTCACCACCGCCTGCCTGATCACCATCGCCTACCTGGCCGGGATGCGCGCCGACGAGGTCCTCGGACTGCGTCGCGGTTGCTGCACCCCCACCATGGACGGCGGTCGACCCTCCGGCGCGTACGCGATTCGTGGCCGGACCTACAAGTCGGCCGTTGCCGACGGTCGCAGCATTCCCGCAGGCGTCGAGCGGGACGTTCCCTGGGCCGCGATCAAGCCGGTGGCCGACGCGATCGCCGTCATGGAAGCGCTGCACACCGAGGACCTGCTGTTCACCGACAGCTTGTTCAAAGCGCGGCTCAAGCCCACCGTCGTTCTCGATGCTGGGGCGCCGTCCTCGAGCCGCGTCCGGGCGTCCATCGAGCACCTGATCGCGTGGTGCAACCGCCGAGCGGTTGAACTCAACCGGCCCGGCGAAGCGATCCCGGCCGATCCCGACGGCAACATCAGCCTGCGTCGGTTGCGGCGCACCTTGGCCTGGTTCATCTACCGTCGGCCCCGCGGCCGGGTCGCCCTGGGGGTCCAGTACGGGCACCTCCACGCGGCCACCACCGACGGGTACGGTGGCCGCGTCTCGGCCGGGCTCCGCGACCTGTTCCCGATGGAGGAAGCCTTCGCCATCAGCGACACCCTGCACCGGGCCGCCGACCACCTCCAGGCTCACCCGACGGTCAGCGGGCCCGCCGCCGGCCGCTACCGCGCCGCCGTCACCGAGTACCAGCACCGCTACCAAGGCCTGTCCTTGACCCCCAAGCAGACGGCCGCGCTCCTGGCCAACCCCGACCTGCGCGTCCACGACGCGGCCGGGCAAACTCTCGCCTGCTGTTTCGATGCCCGAAAGGCCCTGTGCCGCAAGGGAAACAGCCCCACCACCGCCTCGACGACACCGGATCTGACCGCCTGCGAAGACCGCTGCGCCAACATCGCCCGCACCGACCGTCACATCGCCGCCGTCGAGGCTGACCTGGCGGCCTTGCAGGCCGAACTCGCCGCGCCCCTGACGCCCGCCCCACTGCGTCATCGCATCGAACTGCAGATCTCCCGCCGCGAAGCGATCATCCAAGCCCACCACGACACCCCGGCAGGACCACCGTGACCGAACACGAGTCCGAGCGCCAAGCGATCCGCGATGCGATGGGGCGTCTCCTCGACGGCCAACCCAGCCGCTCCGACGGGAAGCTCACCATCAAGTCCCTCGCGGAGGAGGCCGGCGTCAAGCGATGGCTCCTGACCCACCGCCACCAAGACCTCCAAGACGAGTTCCGGGCCCGTGTCACCCGACACGGACAGGATCCGGAACCGGTCCGGCTACTGAAGACGCAAGTTCAGGACCTGCTGAAAGAGAACCAGCGTCTCCGCACCGAGCTACGCCAAGCCAAGGCCACCACCGCCATGCTCGAGCGGCTCGTCGCCGTCGAAGCCCTCGAAGCGCGCACCCCACCCCGGCCAGGGGCCCCACCCGGGCCGCCCACGTTGCGTCCCGTCACCTAACCAGCCCAACGCGCGTCAGCCGCCGACGACCCGCGCCGTCCACCAAGAACCAAGGGGAACCAGCAGTGCCCAACATCTTCGACAACATCACCGACGACACCCGGCTCGGGCTGGCCCTGGTCGACTCCCTGAAGGACTTCGACACCGTCGATGTGGCCACCGGCTACTTCGACCTGCGCGGCTGGTCCACCTTCGCCGACATCATCGACACCAAACCGACCCCCGCGCCAGGAGCCCGCGCCACCGCCCGGATCCTCGTCGGGATGATCGCCCCGGCCGAGCCGGAGCAACTGCTCAACTCGCTGCAGGACCAGGTGCAGCCGCCCGCCTACGGCTCCGACATCCACGACCGTGAAAAGGCCCTCGCTCGCCGCGACCGCCTCGTCAAGCACCTCCGCACCCAACTGATGCGTGGCCTCGCCACCGCCAGCGGGCAGAAGACCCTGCAAACCCTCAAACGCCAACTCCACGACGGTCTGGTCGACATGAAGGTCTTCACCGAAAAGCCGCTGCACGGCAAGACCTACATCTTCCACGCCCCCGACAAGAAGCACGGCTCCTGCTGGGCGTACGTCGGCTCCTCCAACCTGACCGGCGCCGGACTCCACCGCAACCTCGAACTCAACATCGACGTGCAGGACTCCGACGCCACCACCAAGCTCGCGACATGGTTCGACGAGCGCTGGAACGACCCGTTCTCCCTGACCATCACCGAAGAGATCATCGACCTCATCGCCGACTCGTGGGCCGACGACCAACAGCCCACCCCGTTCGAGGTGTACCTCAAGGTCTGCCACTCCCTGGCCCAGGACGCCCGTGACGGGATGGGCTACGTCCTGCCCACCTCGATGAGCACCCTGCTGCTCGACTACCAGGAAAGTGCCGTCCGGACCCTGTCGAGGCGGATCGTGCGCCGCGGCGGAACCATGCTCGGCGACGTCGTCGGCCTGGGCAAGACCCTCACCGCCGTCGCCACCGCCCTGATGCTCCAAGCCGCCGAGGACTACTCCACCCTCGTGCTGTGCCCCAAGAACCTGGAACCCATGTGGACCGAACACCTCGAGGCCTACGACATCAACGGCCGGGTCGTGCCCTACTCCATGGTCGACAAGGTCCTCCCCGAACTCAAACGGTTCAACCTGGTCATCTGCGACGAGTCACACAACCTGCGCAACAACGGCACCATCGCCTACGAGGCGATCCACCGCTACATCCGCGCCAACGGCTCCAAGGTGCTGCTGCTGACGGCCACCCCGTACAACCTCGCGTTCACCGACGTCGCCAACCAGATCGGCCTCTACATCGACGAGGACGACGACCTGGGCCTCGTCCCCACCGAAGCCCTCCGCGCCGACCCCAACCTTGCTAGCAAGGTCGACGGGAAGATCAACACCCTGACCGCGTTCCGCCGCTCCGAAGAACCCGAGGACTGGAAGCGGCTCATGAGCGACCACCTCGTGCGCCGCACCCGCTCCTTCATCAAACGGACCGCCCGGAAGGAACTCGTCACCAACCCCGACGGCACCCAGTCCGAACGGGAGTACCTGCAGTTCGCCAACGGCGAGAAGTTCCACTTCCCCACCCGCATTGCGACCCCGCTGAGTCACGCGTTCACCAGCGACGACCCCGCGGCCCTCATGGAGGACAACGCCACCCTCGACGCCATCCGTGACCTGATCCTGCCCCGCTACCGGCTCGCCGACTACGACAACCCCCGCGCCCCCCACACCCCCACTGACACCAAGAACCTCGACGACATCCGCTCCGGCCGCGGCAACGTCAGCGGCTTCGTCCGGATCAGCCTCTTCAAACGGCTCTCGTCCTCGGGACACTCCTTCATCCTGTCCCTGCAACGCCAGCGGGCCCGCAACGAGCTGTTCCTCCACGCCATCGACAACAAGCTCCCCATCCCGCTCGGCTCCTT
This sequence comes from Propioniciclava sp. MC1595, assembly GCF_017569205.1. Taxonomy (GTDB): domain Bacteria; phylum Actinomycetota; class Actinomycetes; order Propionibacteriales; family Propionibacteriaceae; genus Propioniciclava. Next base: position 2,753,524 of record NZ_CP071870.1, on the reverse strand, counting down.
CACCGACAAGCAGATCGCCGTCACCGACGACGACATCGAAGGCGACGGCGACCTGCACGGCAGCATCGCGACCCGCTACACCACCTTGATGAAGTCCCCGCCCGCGAAAACCAAATGGGTCAACTCGACCGTGTTCAAGACCACCCTGCGCAAGGACCTCGCCAAGGACAACGACACCATCACCGGGCTGCTCGACCGGTTCGGGAACTGGGACCCCACCAGGGACTCCAAGATGAACGCGCTCGTCGACCTGCTCACCACCCAACACGCCGGCGAAAAGGTCCTCGTGTTCACCGAGTACAGCGACACCGCCGAATACATCGCCGACGCCCTCACAAGCGCCGGCATCGACCACGTCGGGCTCGCCACCGGCGACACCGACAACCCTGCCGGCATCGCACGCCGGTTCTCTCCGCACTCCAACAAGCTGCCCAGCCAAGTCGTCGTCGACCCCGCCGCCATCGAGGACCCGATCGACGTCCTCATCGCCACCGACGTCCTCTCCGAGGGCCAGAACCTGCAAGACGCTCACATCGTCGTCAACTACGACCTGCCCTGGGCCATCATCCGGATCATCCAGCGGGCCGGCCGCGTCGACCGGATCGGCCAGAAGTCCAAGACCGTGCACCTGTACCTGGTCACCCACGAGAAGATCGAGCAACAGATCCGGCTGCGGCAACGCATCAAAGACCGGCTCGGGGCCGCCGCGGAAGCCTTCGGCTCAGACGAGAAGTTCTTCGGTGGCGAGCGGGAAATCAAGATCCTCGACGACTTTTACAAGGGCCGCATCACCGACGACGACAGCGACGACGAAGCCGAAGCAGACTCCGTCAGCGAAGCTTGGCTGGTCTGGTCCAAAGCCCTGGAGCACCACCCCACGATCACGACCAAGGTGCTCGGCATGCAGGACATGATCCACTCCACCCGAGCCCAGCACTTCCACGAAAACCACGGCAGCGTCACCTGCTACGTCGCGACCACCTCCGGCGTCGACGCGTTCGCCACCTCCACCAACACCGAGCAACGCATCCTGACCCCCCTGGAAGCCCTCCGCATCTTCCGGGCCGAACCCGACACGCCCACCGCCCCCCTACGCGCGGACCACTTCGAACGCGAAGAGGCCCTCGTCCAAGGCCCCCTCAAGACCGAAACGGTCGCCGCCGGCAACCTCAAAGGCATCCGCAAGTGGGCCTGGGGACGTCTCGGGGGCACCCTCTTCGGTGGAAAGGCCACCGAGGCACTCGATGCACTGCACGAGCGCCCACTTACCGAGCACGCCACCATGCGACTAACCCAAGCACGGCGGAACAAGTACAGCCTCGACGACCTCGTTGACCTGATCAACCAACTCCACGACGAAGACCGACTCGTCATCGGCGGCGCCGACACCGACACCATCAAGATCGTCTGCTCACTAGGAGTCCAGGACGCATGACCAGCACACTCATCGAACAAGCCGAGCGGCGCGACTACCAGAAGCTCTTCCTGATCGACTTGAACTGGTCCCGGCCCGACCACCCTCCGGTGACCTACGAACACGAAGGTCGGCCCGTCACCGCGACCAACGTCTCGTCCTACAAGGGACTGCGCGTGTGGGTCGTCAACGAGAAACCCGACTCCAAGCTCGAAGCCATGCTCGACCAACAACTCGCCAAGACCAGCACTGACCGGATCGTGATCTTCCACGACGACAGCGAGCAGGTGTGGCGCTGGCCCGTCCGTCGCGCCGTCGGCAACTCCACGACCACCCGGCTGAGCCGACACAAGCATCGCAACGGCGACCCCGACCCCCGCTTCGCCGCCAAGCTCGACGTCATCCGGCTCCCGTTCGACGTCCTCCTCGACAGCAACTCCGTCCTGGCCAAAGTGCGGCAGGCGTTCGACGTCGAAGCCCAGAACGAAACCAAGTACGCCTCCAAGCTCATGGCCCGCCTGTACGCCGCCATGGAAAAGGCCTATCCGTCCACCAAAGACCCGAAGGTACGCGACCACGAGATCTCGGTGACCCTGGCCCGGATTCTCTTCCTCATGTTCGGCGATGACACCGACATGTGGCCCGAGGGCCTGTTCCAGGACTTCATCCGTGATCACACCGCTGCCGACGGCTCCGACATCGGTGCCAAGCTCACCAGGCTGTTCGCCTACCTCGACACCCCTCCCAAGGAACGCGGCGACATCGGGCCAGAGCTGGACGGCTTCCGCTACGTCAACGGCGGCATCTTCAACGAGCACCTCACCCTGCCCGCCATGAACGCCGAGTTCCGCGCCGCAGTCCTCGACGCCTGCGACCGCGACTGGCAGACCATCAGCCCTGCCATCTTCGGCTCCATGTTCCAATCAGTTCGCGACGCCCAAACCCGCCGCGAACTCGGGGAGCACTACACCTCCGAGGAGAACATCCTCAAGACCCTCAACCCGCTCTTCCTCGACGAACTACGGGCTGAGTTCGACCACATCAAGACCCTGGGCAAGTACGAAGCCGACCGGCTCCGCAAGCTCCGCGACAAGCTCGGCCGGATCCGCTACCTCGACCCCGCCTGCGGCTGCGGCAACTTCATCATCGTCGCCTACCGCGAACTCCGCGACCTCGAGTTGGCGATCATGGAACGGCTCCAAGAGATCACCGGCGACCCCGCCATGCTCCTGGCCAACTACGGGCTCAAAGTCACCCTCGACCACTTCTACGGCATCGAAATCGACGAATGGCCGGCCCGCATCGCCGAAACCGCCATGTTCCTCATCGACCGGCAATGCGATCTCAAACTCACCGAACGACTCGGATGGGCCCCCGACCGGCTCCCCATTCACGAGCAGGCCACCATCGTCAGCAACGTCAGTGCGTTGAAGCTCGACTGGGCCCTGGTCTGCCCACCCACCGAAGACACGATCGTCGCCGGCAACCCTCCGTTCCTCGGGCACGCGACCCGCTCGGATGCCCAAGCCGAGGAACTGCGTGACGCGTGGGGCAAGGACGACATCAGCCGACTCGACTACGTCACCGGTTGGCACGCCAAGTCGTTGCACTACTTCCAGAACACCGCAGGCAAGTTCGCGTTCGTCACCACCAACTCCATCACTCAAGGCGACCCCGTACCCCACCTGTTCGCCCCCATCTTCGAAGCCGGGTGGCGCATCAAGTTCGCTCACCGCACCTTCCCCTGGACCTCCGAAGCCGCCGGTAAGGCTGCCGTGCACTGCGTCATCGTCGGGTTCGCCAAGACCCTCGACGGTGCCAAGCCCCGTCTCTTCGACCACCCCGCCACCGGGCAGCAGGGTGCGGAACGCCAGGTCGCCACCATCAACGCCTACCTCGTCGACGGTCCCAACGTGTTCGTAACCAAGCGGTCCCAGCCACTGGTCCCCGGCCTGCCCGAGGCCACCTTCGGCAATATGCCCCGTGACGACGGCAACCTCATCGTCCTGCCCGCCGACTACGACGGGGTGTTCCACGACCCGATCGCCCGGCGCTACCTACGGCCGTTCCTCGGGGCCGAGGAAGTCCTCCACGGCAAGCAACGCTGGTGCCTCTGGCTCACCGGCCTCGACCCGGCTGACCTGCACCGCAGCGCCATCCTTCGCGAGCGGGTGGATGCTGTCCGGCTGTTCCGTCTCAAGAGCACCGCCGCGAGCACGCGCCAGATGGCCCAAACCCCCCACCTCTTCGGACAACGGCCCGCCCTGCACACAGAGCCCTACCTGGTCATCCCGAGGGTCTCCAGCGAACTGCGGGACTATTACCCCGTCAGAAGGGTCACCCCAGACGTCATCGCCAGTGACGCCACCTTCACGGCCAACGACTCGACCGGGCTGCTGTTCGCCGTCATCTCCTCGGCCATGTTCATGGCCTGGCAGGCCACCGTCGGAGGAAGACTCAAGTCCGATCTTCGCTTCTCGAACACCATCGTCTGGAACAACCTGCCCCTGCCCGACCTTGGCGAGGGCGCCCGCCGGGACATCATCGCGGCAGGTCGCTCGGTCGAAGACGCTCGGGACCGCCATCCCCAGCGGACCCTCGCCGACCTCTACCGCCCCGATGTGATGCCCGCCGACCTGAGAGAGGCCCACCGCATCCTCGACGCAGCAGTCGACAAGGCGTTCGGCGCCCGAGGCACAACACCCACCCTGGAAGAGCGACAGCGGGTCTTGTTCCAACGCTACGAACACCTCACGGGTCCGCTCACCGCCACCGGAATCGCCTCCCGAGGGAGGCGCTCATGAGCTTCGACCTCAGCGCCCTCGCCAAGGAGGCATACGGCTCCTGGGCCACAGGGTCCTGCACCCTCACCCAACTCCGGGACGCTGCCCGACATCTCGGCTGGGCAGAGGTACCGATGCGCTCCGATGAACCAGCCCTCACGGCCCTACGCCCCCAGACGCAGGCCCAGGCCCACCCACGCTCCTTGAGCGCCACCTACGGCCTCGGGCATCAGCCGCTCCACACCGACGGCGCTCACCTGCCTGAGCCTCCGGACTGGATCGTCCTGCTCGCCCAGGCGCCCAACACCACCCCGACCACACTCCGCGCCGTGCCGCACGGCGATTCGGCCGTGCCGTGGCACGCCATGCTGAGCGGCATCTTCCTGGTGCGATCCGGAAACCAACCCTTCCTGGCCCATGCGGCGACCGGCAGCCGGATCCGCTACGACCCCGGGTGCATGACCCCCTGCGATCAGCGCGCTCGCATCGCCGCCCAGTTCCTCGCAGACCGGAAAGACACACACGAGCACGGCTGGACCCAACCCAACCAGATGCTGCTCATCGACAACCGGCAGATCCTCCACGCCCGCCACGAGGTCTCCGAAACGGACGCCACGACCCGAGTCCTACACCGGCTCGCATTCATCCGGAAGGCGCAATGACCAAGCCCTGGGATCACAACGCACTCCTTCTGAAGGCACGGCTGTTTCTCAACCACGCCATGGACCACGACGAACCACGAACATTTGATGAACGAGCGCTGTGGGCCTCCCTCGCCCTTGAACTCCTCGCCAAAGCCGCTCTCGCTCGAGTCTCACCGGTCCTCATCGCAGCACCCAACGAAGAAGGCACCAACATCCTCGTCGCAAGCGGGCTGGTACAAGGCGAAGCCCGCTTCACCTCCGTCCAGGCCCACACCCTCTTCTCCCGCTGCGCCAAGGCGTTCAAGCCCTTCAACTCCGACGAAGCGCGCGCCATCGCCAACGCCCGCAACGACTACCTCCACGGGGCCGCCCCCACCTACACCGCCATCCCCGAAGCGGCATGGTGGCCCCGCTACTGGGCTCAGGCTCACATCCTCATCAACGCATGCGATCAGATCTTGGACGACCTCGTGGGCACCGACCGTGTCCCCGAGGTCGAATCGCACCTCGCCTCCAACAAGAAGAACATCGAGTTTCGCTACCAGATGCTGATCGAGCGCTCCCGTCAACGACTACACCTTCTCCAAACCGGACAGCTCCGCGCGGCCGAAGCCGCAGAATGGGCACGCCACCGCGAAGGTGACCTTTCAGCCCGACTGGAATACTCGACGGCAGCAAACTGTCCCGCCTGCGGAGGACCCGGCCTAATCGAGGGCGAGGATGTCGAGAACGCGGAAGAGCACGTCGAGTGGCTCTCCGAAGACGACTACGACGCATGGATGGAACTCACGATCGGATCCAGCTACTTCAGCTGCGACCGATGTCGACTGGTTCTTGACTCCTACGAACTGATCGCGGAGGCCCAGTTGCCGGAGGCCTTCGATGTCAGAACAGAAGTGGGGGACTACTGGGAGCCTGAGTACGGAAATGACTGACCGCTCGGGGCCCCGCGGCAGGGCGGAGAGCTCGCCGCGACTGAGGCCTGAGAGCACAGGAGTGCAACAGGCCTGAGTCTTCTGGGGAACCGCCCTACTCCATCAAATGGGACGGCGACGCCAACCCTCTGCTGATCAACGACCCCCGCTTCGCCCCGGCCGGCGTGCTCGCCCCCAAGAGCAAGGCCGACCTCGCGTTCACGATGCACATGCTGAGTTGGCTTGCGGTCAACGGCACGGCCGCCATCGTCGAGTTCCCCGGCGTCCTCTACCGCGGTGGGGCGGAGCAGAAGATCCGCAAGTACCTGATCGACAACAACTACGTGGACGCCGTCATCCAGCTGCCACCGGACCTGTTCTTCGGCACCACCATCGCGACCTGCATCATCGTGCTCAAGAAGTCCAAGCGCGACAACGCCGTGCTGTTCATCGACGCGTCGGCCGAGTTCGTCCGCCACGGCAACAAGAACAAGCTCACCGACGCCAACCAGAAGACGATCCTCGACGCCTACACCCACCGCGCGGACGTCGACCACATCGTCAGGCTCGTCGACAACGAGGCCATCGCGGAGAACGGCTACAACATCGCCGTCTCAAGCTACGTCGAGGCCAAGGACACCCGCGTGGCGACCGACATCACCGCCCTCAACGCCGAGATCGCTCGCATCGTGGCCCGCCAGCAGGAGTTGCGGGAGCAGATCGACGCCATCGTGGCCGACCTGGAAGGGGCGAACTGATGAGTGGCATGCCGACCTGGGAGGGCTTCATGGTGCCGTGCTTGAAGGCACTGAGCGACGGTTCGACCCATAGCCGTCGCGAGATGGCCAAGCTCGCGGCCGACATCGTGGGGCTGAGTGACGAGCAGCGGGGCGTCATCCTCAACTCAGGTGAGCCGACGTACGCCAACCGGATCGGGTGGGCGCTGTCGCAGCTTGCCCGGGTCGGGGCGCTGGCCAGACCGTCTCGTGGGAACTACCACATCACCGACGCAGGCCGACAGGTCCTGGCGCAGTTCCCCCAAGGCATCACCGAGAACCAGCTCGATGCTCTCGGCCAGGACCCAACCTGGGCGATCACCCCTTACGTCCCAGCGAAGAAGCCAGAGCGACCGATCACCATCGAGCCGACGGTCCTGGATCCGTCCGAACAGATCCAGCAGGGCATCGCCCGCATCCACGAAGCAGTCTCGAAAGAATTGCTGGAGCGACTGCTGGGCAAGGAACCCGCCTTCTTCGAGCAGGCTGTGGTAGATCTGCTTCTGGCTATGGGCTATGGCGGCTCGGACGGTGGCGGCGAAGCCACCCAGCTGGTCAACGACGGCGGCATCGATGGAGTAATCGACCAGGACGTCCTCGGGTTGAGCAAGGTTTATGTGCAGGCGAAGCGGTACAAGCCGGGCAACACGGTAGGGCGCCCAGAGCTGCAGGGCTTCGTGGGAGCCCTGAGTGGTAAGGCAGACCGGGGCGTGTTCATCACCACCAGCTCGTTCAGCCCGGGCGCCGTCGAGTACGCCGCACACCACACCAGCTACCGACTCATTCTCATCGACGGGCACCGGCTCGCGAACCTGATGATCCGCTTCGGGGTCGGGGTCCAGACCAAGGACACCGTCCGAGTGGTGGAGATCGACGAGGACTTCTTCGAATGAGCCGCATCGACGACCTCATTGCCCGGCATGCCACAGCCGGGGTCCCGTCAAGGCCCCTCGGGGAGTTGGGGCAGTTCATCCGAGGAAGCGGACTGCAGAAGGCGGATCTCACCGACGCTGGCACGCCTGCCATTCACTACGGCCAGATCCACACCCACTACGGCACTTGGACGACCGGCACGAAATCATTCGTTTCAACCGAGTTCGCCACACGACTCCGCAAGGCGACTCCTGGCGATCTGGTGATCGCCACAACCAGTGAAGATGACGCGGCGGTGGCAAAGGCGACGGCGTGGCTTGGATCCGGGGATGCGGCGGTCAGCGGGGATGCCTTCATCTTCCGACACGTTTTGGATCCGAAGTACGTCGCCTACTTTTTCCAGACGGAGCAGTTTCACAGACAGAAGCAACGCTTCGTCAGCGGAACCAAGGTGCGACGCGTCTCTGGCGAGGCTTTGGCGAAGATCCGCATCCCGGTGCCGCCGCTGGAGGTGCAGCGGGAGATCGTGCGAATCCTGGATACGTTCACTGAGCTGGAGGCGGAGCTGGAGGCGGAGCTGGAGGCACGCCGCCACCAATATGAGCACTATCGGCAGACCCTTCTACGTCCCAGCGCGCAGGGTGGCTCGCGTTGGATCGAGCTGGGATCGCTCGGTCGCGTGTCGATGTGCAAACGGGTTTTCAAAGATCAAACTACAACCAGGGGTGATATCCCGTTTTTCAAGATTGGCACCTTCGGAGGAAAGCCGGATGCTTACATCTCTGAAGCACTCTTCCTTGACTATCGCAATCGGTATCCGTTCCCCAAAAAGGGAGATGTGTTGCTGTCGGCAGCAGGAACGATCGGTCGGGCGGTGGAGTACGACGGAGAGCGCGCCTACTTCCAAGATTCAAACATCGTCTGGTTGGATAACGACGAGTCGATCGTTTTGAACCGCTACCTCTATCACCAGTATCAGGTGATGGACTGGGCGACCGACGGGGGAACCATCCGCAGGCTTTATAACGACAACCTCAAGCGAGCCCAGATTCCGGTGCTTGACCTGGATGAACAGGAGCGAGTTGTCTCGGTGCTCGATGCCTTCGACGCACTGGTGAACGGCCTATCTGTTGGGTTACCTGCGGAGTTGACGGCACGGCGACAGCAGTATGAGTTCTACCGTGATCGTTTGCTCACGTTCGACGAGGTGGCGTCGTGACGCCGATCGATGGGTCGACCGTCGCCTATGAGGCGATCGCGTTGAGTGCCGAGTCGACGGTGGTGGCTGAGTTCACTCCTGACCCGGCCAAGCAGACTGGCTACCAGTCCGAGGCCGACCTAGAGAAGGCGTTGATCGGCTTGTTGCAGGAGCAGGCGTACGAGTATCTGCCGCTGCGCGCCGAGGCCGACCTGGTGGCGAACCTCCGGACCCAGTTGGAGGTGTTGAACAAGGTCGCGTTCACTGATGGGGAGTGGCAGCGGTTCTTCACCCAGCAGATCGCCGGCGTCAACGAGGGCGTAGTCGAGAAGACCGCGAAGATCCAGACCGACCATGTCCAGGTGTTGAAGCGGGATGACGGGTCGTTCAAGAACATCTACCTGCTCGACAAGACCCACATCCACAACAACCGCCTGCAGGTCATCAACCAGTACGAGGTCCCAGCCGCGACTGCCGGCGCCGACGGCGTCCAGACAGGTGGTGTGCACGCGAACCGCTATGACGTGACGATCCTGGTGAACGGCCTGCCGTTGGTGCACGTGGAGTTGAAGCGGCGGGGGGTGGACATCCGGGAGGCGTTCAATCAGATCAACCGGTACGCCCGGGACAGCTTCTGGGCCGACTCTGGCCTGTTTGAGTACGTGCAGTTGTTCGTGATCAGCAACGGCACGTTGACGAAGTACTACTCCAACACGGTCCGCGACCAGCACCTGGCCGAGGCGTCCGGGAAGAGGAGCCGGCGGAAGACGTCGAACAGCTTCGAGTTCACCAGTTGGTGGGCGGACGCGAGCAACAAGCCGATCACCGACCTGGTCGGGTTCACGAAGACGTTCTTCGCCAAGCACACCTTGTTGAACATCCTGACCCGTTACTGCGTTTTCGACGCCGACCGCAAGCTGCTGGTGATGCGCCCGTACCAGATCGCGGCCACCGAGCAGATCCTGCGGCGCATCGAGACCGCCACCAACACCAAACGCCTGGGAACGATTGCCGCGGGCGGGTATGTGTGGCACACGACCGGGTCAGGTAAGACGCTGACCAGCTTCAAGACCGCCCAGCTGGCGACGAAGCTGCCCAGCATCGACAAGGTGCTGTTCGTCGTGGACCGCAAGGATCTGGACTACCAGACGATGCGCGAGTACGAGCGTTTCGAGAAGGGCGCCGCCAACTCGAACACGTCGACCAAAGTGTTGAAGCGGCAACTGGAGGACCCGAACTCGCGAATCATCATCACCACGATCCAGAAACTGGCCCGCTTCGTCGAGCAGAACGCCAAGCACCAGATCTTCGCTGGGCACGTGGTCATCATCTTCGATGAGTGCCACCGCAGCCAGTTCGGCGACATGCACACCAAGATCACGAAGGCGTTCAAGAACTACCACCTGTTCGGGTTCACCGGGACGCCGATCTTCGCCGTGAACGCCGGGAGCAGTGGCACCCCTGGGTTGCGGACCACCGAGCAGGCGTTCGGCGACCGGCTGCACACCTACACGATCGTGGACGCCATCCGCGACGCCAACGTGCTGCCCTTCCGGATCGACTACATCAACACGATCAAGACCTCCGACGCGATCGCCGACAAGCAGGTATCCGCCATCGACACCGAGAAGGCCCTGCTGGCGCCCGAGCGCATCAGCCAAGTGGTGGCCTATGTGCGCGAGCACTTCGACCAGAAGACCAAGCGCAACAGCACCTACACCCTCGCCGGGAAGCGGCTGGTCGGGTTCAACTCGCTGTTCGCGACGGCATCCATCGAGGCCGCGAAGCGCTACTACAACGCCTTCACCTACCGCCAGGACGAACTGCCATCCGACCAGCAGCTGAAGGTGGGGTTGATCTACAGCTACGCCGCGAACGAGGCCGAACCCGACGGCCTGCTGGGCGAGGAGGAGTTCGAAACCTACGACCTGGACCAGAGCTCGCGGGAGTTCCTGGAGGACGCGATCCAGGACTACAACGACCTGTTCGGCACCAGCTATGACACGTCAGCCGACAAGTTCCAGAACTACTACAAGGACCTGTCGATGCGGTTGAAGAACCGCGAGCTCGACCTGGTGATCGTGGTCAACATGTTCCTCACCGGGTTCGACGCCACCACCCTGAACACGCTGTGGGTGGACAAGAACCTGCGCGCCCACGGGCTCATCCAGGCGTTCTCGCGAACGAACCGGATCCTGAACTCGGTTAAGACGTACGGCAACATCGTCAGCTTCCGGAACCTCGAGGACGAGACCAACGAAGCCCTGGCCTTGTTCGGCAACGCGGACGCCAAGGGCGTCGCGCTGCTGCGGCCGTACGGGGAGTACTTCGACGAGTACGCCGCCAAGGTCACCGAACTCCTGGACGGCTACCCGCCGGGGCAGGTGATCGTGGGCGAGGAGAACCAGAAGCAGTTCATCGCCCTGTTCGGGGCGATCCTCCGGCTGCGGAACATCCTGACCAGCTTCGACGACTTCGCCGGCAACGAGATCCTGACGCCGCGGCAGCTACAGGACTATCAGAGCGTCTACCTGAATCTCTATGCCGAGCGGCGCAAGGTCACCGTCGCGGACAAGGAGATGATCAACGACGACGTCGTCTTCGAGATCGAGCTGATCAAGCAGGTCGAGGTCAACGTCGACTACATCCTGATGCTCGTGCGCCAGTACCTGGAGCAGCATGGCGAGCCTGGCGACGTCGAGGTCCGCGCTACCATCGCTCGAGCCATCGACTCCAGCCCGTCACTGCGGAACAAGAAGGACCTCGTCGAGGCCTTCGTCGACTCCCTCACCGTGGACGCCGACGTCGACGGCGAATGGAAGGCCTTCGTCGCCGCCAAGCGCGCCGAGGACCTGGATCGCATCATCACCGAGGAGAACCTTCGACCTGACGAAACCCGGGAGTTCATCCAGCGGGCCTTCCGTGACGGGTCGGTGCCGACCGCCGGCACCGCGGTCACCCGAATCCTGCCGCCGGTGTCTCGGTTCGCCAAGGCCAACAACCACAGCATCAAGAAACAGACCGTCCTGGAGAAGCTCACCGACTTCTTCAGCCGCTACTTCGGACTGGCGTAGCCTCTCGGCGGCCCACTGGTGAATCCGGCTCTACAAGATCAAGGCGCCGGCTCCGCCGGCGCAGCCGCTGCGGTCCGCTCCTCGCTCCGCTGCGGTGCGGTCCTCGCGTCTCCGACAGTGCATAGCAGGCAGCGGCAGGAACAAACCCGCACGCCCAGCCGCTATTGATCGGGGTCTTCATCTGTATGGGTGATGTTGAGGTCCAGGACAACACGTTCAGCGCGGGCCAACGGAGAGCCGAAACGCTCGGGGTCCCCGGTCTGGGGGTCGGCCAGCCGCCGGTACAGGGTGACGGCTTCGGTGGCCGGTTCGAGTGCCTCTTTCGACTTCCCAACCTCCGACAACCGGGCGGCGAGGTTGTTCAGCGACCCGGCGAGGTGGGGGGTGTAGCGGTCGGGGTTCCCGGTCTGGGGGTCGGCCAGCCGCCGGTACAGGGTGACGGCTTCGGTGGCCGGTTCGAGTGCCTCTTTCGGCTTCCCAACCTCCGACAACAGGGCGGCGAGGTTGTTCAGCGACCCGGCGAGGTGGGGGGTGTAGCGGTCGGGGTTCCCGGTCTGGGGGTCGGCCAGCTCCCGGTACAGGGTGACGGCTTCGGTGGCCGGTTCGAGTGCCTCTTTCGGCTTCCCAACCTCCGACAACCGGTTGGCGAGGTTGTTCAGCGACCCGGCGAGGTGGGGGGTGTAGCGGTCGGGGTTCCCGGTCTGGGGGTCGGCCAGCTCCCGGTACAGGGTGACGGCTTCGGTGGCCGGTTGGAATGCCTCTTTCGGCTTCCCAACCTCCGACAACCGGTTGGCGAGGTTGTTCAGCGACCCGGCGAGGTGGGGGGTGTAGCGGTCGGGGTTCCCGGTCTGGGGGTCGGCCAGCCGCCGGTACAGGGTGACGGCTTCGGTGGCCGGTTCGAGTGCCTCTTTCGACTTCCCAACCTCCGACAACAGGGCGGCGAGGTTGTTCAGCGACTCGGCGAGGTGGGGGGTGTAGCGGTCGGGGTTCCCGGTCTGGGGGTCGGCCAGCCGCCGGCGCAGGGTGACGGCTTCGGTGGCCGGTTCGAGTGCCTCTTTCGACTTCCCAACCTCCGACAACAGGGCGGCGAGGTTGTTCAGCGAGGTGGCGAGGTCGGGGTGGGGTCGTGGGGTGTGCGGTCGGGGTTCCCGGTCTGGGGGTCGGCCAGCTCCCGGTACAGTGTGACGGCTTCGGTGGCCGTTCGAGTGCCTCTTTCGGCTTCCCAACCTCCGACAACCGGTTGGCGAGGTTGTTCAGCGACCCGGCGAGGTGGGGGGTGTAGCGGTCGGGGTTCCCGGTCTGGGGGTCGGCCAGCCGCCGGCGCAGGGTGACGGCTTCGGTGGCCGGTTCGAGTGCCTCTTTCGGCTTCCCAACCTCCGACAACCGGTTGGCGAGGTTGTTCAGCGAGGTGGCGAGGTCGGGGGTGTAGCGGTCGGGGTTCCCGGTCTGGGGGTCGGCCAGCTCCCGGTACAGGGTGACGGCTTCGGTGACCGGTTCGAGTGCCTCTTTCGGCTTCCCAACCTCCGACAACCGGTTGGCGAGGTTGTTCAGCGAGGTGGCGAGGTCGGGGGTGTAGCGGTCGGGGTTCCCGGTCTGGGGGTCGGCCAGCTCCCGGTACAGGGTGACGGCTTCGGTGACCGGTTCGAGTGCCTCTTTCGGCTTCCCAACCTCCCACAACCTGATCGCGAGGTTGAATGCCAGTTCAGCGCGGCGTTCTACCGGGGCCTCCGAGGACAGCTCCGTGAACTCGTGGCGAAGCAAGGCGACGCGACAGTTGGGCAAACGAACAAGACTGCGCTCACCCAGCAGACTGTCGGTCTCCTCGCCAGACAGGGCGGCTGCGGTCACCTGCTCGGCCAGCAGCAAGTCAATCGGACGGGTCACCGTCTCGCCGTCCAGAGCCCTGAGGGCTGCCTGAAGCGATCCGAAGGTCGCGGCAAGTAGCGATCTGGCAAGTAGCGGACGCTCGCCTAGGATCTGCTCCGCGGCCACCACCGCGCGGATCATCCCCGCCAACGCCGCCGGGACCTCAAGAGCCGACCAACCAACCTCTTGCCGCTGCGCAGTCGTCCACTCTTGTGTGGCAGCAACCGCCGCCAACAAGGTTGACCGAGTCGGGCTAGCCCCGGAGGTCGCGTGCGCCCACTTTGTCAATTCCTCCACCTGATGGCGCCGCAACTGGTCCGAATACAAGGGCATCCCGGCCAGCACCGCCTCAGTGTGATCGTTCCCTGACAGTAAACACACTGCCAAGGCGATTCTTAACTGCACCTCGCTCAAGTCGGGCAGACCAAACCGGGTGTCGGGACCTGGCTTCAGCCATGACGCGCACAGAGTGTCCCAATATCCGGCGAAGGCCTTCATCGGCGATCCAAGAGGTGTCGAACGGCCACTCGAGGCGTGCAGCATCGCGAAGGCGCTCATCAGCCCGATCGGTGCATCGCCCCACGCGAAGGTTGTGTGCGGTGCCCGAGCCAATGACGAGTTCCGCAAGACCTTCCCGTACGCGAGCACCATCTGGCCGTAACGGAACTCCGAATCCGAGGGCCCCCCAGGATTGGAGACCGTCACGACCGTCGCGGTCTCGGCGAGGCGTCCCGCGGCAGGAGAGATCGAGCGAGCCACCTCAGCCAAATGGGACGGGTCACGCGACTCCACGACAATCATGGCCGAAGCGGCCCCCCCGGCAACTGTTGCCAGGACCGTCGCTGCATCCTCGTCACGACCCGAGAACAACAAGACAACGGGCGCATCCAAGGTGGCGGCTTCGGTCATGACAGCGTCGACCGTTCCATGGCGGAGCCAACCCGTCACCACTCCCTGCGGCAGGCCCAACGCCCACTCGGTCAGCAGTCGTGTCTTGCCAGTCCACGCGGGGCCGGTCGCCAACACCACGACAGGGCCGGGCAAACTGCGGGCCGCGTCCAATTGGCGGTGCACACCGGCGCGCCCCCAATAAGGAGCGATTCGATAGGCGGGATCATCCAATGCCACCTTCAGTTCGGCCGGAGGCGACGCCGATAGCGGCTCCAGCCGCGCCCTCAGCGCTTGCATCCGGCGATCCCGATGGCGAGTCGCCTGCCATCGATCACGCACCACCTCAACACCAAGTGGCACGAGTACCGCGACGACCTGTGCAGCCGACCGGGCGGCCACACTTTCATCAGGAACCAGGGCCGCGACGAACAGCAGCAAGGCTGCGGGAATCCCAACCCGCACAACCCGGCCCCCCCACGGCCCAACACCTGTCGCCCTCACGCCTCATCCTCAGCCCGAAGTGATCTGTAGGTGAACGGTAGTCCGTCCTTCATGATCGTGAGACTAGAGCAGTTTCTTCGAACACCACAGCCGCATGCGGTCAGCCAATTGCTGTCGCAGCAGCACGCCAAAGGAATCGAACACTAACCGGACGGTTGCCCCCATGTTGCCCCCGCGGCGCAACGCATGCAAGGTCAGGGTGGATCGCCTCGCTCACCCTGCCTCAGAATCGCCCTCCCGCAACGCCTGATGCCATTCGCAATGAGAAGGTCAGGGGTTCGAATCCCCTTAGCTCCACCAGCGGGAAACCCCGTCTGACTAGTCAAGTCGGACGGGGTTCCTCAATTCCCGGCACCAGTCCCTCACCGCTTCACGCACCCGTGACGCACCCCGATGTCCTGCGCGGGTGGGCGCCGTTCGGGCTGAGCGCCACGCCAGGGGTGATGCGGACGGCGGCCGAACGAGGTAGAAAGGAGGGGCACGCACGACCAACCGTCCGGATGGAGTGACATGTCGAACACCACCCCGAACACCGCAGCGACCGTGTGGCAGCGCCGACCCGAGGGCACACAGGACCCGATCAGCGACGAGACCGCCCGGCTCTTGGAGGGCTGGTGGCGGGCCGCCAACTACCTGTCGGTGGGCCAGATCTACCTGCTGGACAACCCGATGCTGCGGCGTCCGCTGACCAAGGACGACGTCAAGCGTCGCCTCCTGGGCCACTGGGGCACCACCCCCGGCCTGAATTTCCTCTACGCGCACTTCAACCGCGCCATCGTCGAGCGCGGCCTCAACGCGATCTACGTCGCCGGCCCCGGCCACGGCGGCCCCGGGCTCGTCGCCAACGCGTACCTCGACCACACCTACACCGAGGTGTACCCGAACATCGGCCGCGACGACGCCGGCCTGCAGCGGCTGTTCAAGCAGTTCTCGTTCCCGGGCGGGGTCCCGTCCCACGTGGCGCCCGAGACGCCGGGGTCGATCCACGAGGGCGGCGAGCTGGGCTACGCGCTCTCGCACAGCTACGGTGCGGTGTTCGACAACCCCGACCTGCTGACCTTCTCCGTAGTCGGGGACGGCGAGGCCGAGACCGGCCCGTTGGCCACGTCGTGGCACGGCAACAAGTTCGTGAACCCGGTCACCGACGGCGTGGTCCTGCCGATCCTCCACCTCAACGGGTTCAAGATCGCCAACCCGACCGTGCTGGCCCGCATCCCCGAGGAGGAACTCGCCGACCTCATGCGCGGTTACGGCCACCAGCCGCTGTTCTTCGCGGCGGAGGCGGACGAGGACCACTTGGAGGTCCACAAGCGGTTCGCCGCGGTCCTGGACGAGGCACTCGACCTCATCGTCGACATCAAGCAGGCCACCGCGGAGGTCGACCCCAGCGACGTCGAGCGCCCGCGCTTCCCCATGATCGTGTTCCGCACGCCGAAGGGCTGGACCGGCCCGGCGTCCGTGGACGGGAAGAAGACCGAGGGCAACTGGCGCAGCCACCAGGTGCCGCTGGCGAGCGCCCGCGACACCGACGAGCACCTGCAGCTGCTGCAGGACTGGCTGCAGTCCTACGCACCCGACGAGCTCTTCGACGAGCGGGGCGGCTTCCGCCGCGAGTTCGACGCGCTGCGCCCTGCCGGCGAGCTGCGGATGAGCGCGAACCCGGTCGCCAACGGCGGGTTGCTGCTCAAGGAGCTGCAGATGCCCGACTTCCGCGACCACGCGGTCGAACCGGACGCCGACGGCCACGGTGGGCCGCTGGTGGAGTCCACGAAGGTGTTGGGGGCCTTCCTCCGCGACGTCGCGCGGGCGAACCCCCGCAACTTCCGCATCTTCGGACCGGACGAAACGGCGTCCAACCGCCTGCAGAGCGTCTACGAGGTCACCGACAAGCAGTGGCTGGCGGGCACGGAGCCCGACGACGAGGCGCACCTCGACGAGGTGGGGCAGGTCGTGGAGGTGCTGAGCGAGCACCAGTGCCAGGGCTGGCTGGAGGGCTACCTGCTGACCGGGCGGCACGGGCTGATGAGCAGCTACGAGGCGTTCATCCACATCGTCGACTCGATGTTCAACCAGCACGCCAAGTGGCTGGAGTCCTGCTCCGACATCGGGTGGCGGCGTCCGATCGCGTCGTTGAACTACCTGCTCAGCTCGCACGTGTGGCGGCAGGACCACAACGGCTTCAGCCACCAGGACCCCGGCTTCCTGGACGTGGTGCTCAACAAGTCGCCCGAGGTGACCCGCATCTACCTGCCGCCGGACGTCAACACGCTGCTCAGCACCTTCGACCATTGCCTGCGCAGCACCGACTACGTCAACGTGGTCGTGGCGGGCAAGCAGCCCGAGCCGGTGTTCCTCGGCATGGAGGACGCCATCGCCCACTGCGCCCGCGGGCTCGGCATCTGGGACTGGGCCGGCAGCGAGACCCCGGGGGAGGACCCCGATGTGGTGCTGGCCTGCGCCGGCGACGTCCCCACGCTGGAGGCCCTCGCCGCCGCGGACCTGCTGCGCCGGCACGTCCCGGAGCTCAGGGTGCGGTTCGTCAACGTGGTGGACCTGATGCGGCTGCAGGACGAGCGGGAGCACCCACACGGCCTGTCCCACCGCGACTTCGACACGATCTTCACCACGGACAAGCCGATCATCTTCAACTTCCACGGCTACCCGTGGCTGGTGCACCGCCTCACCTACCGCCGCACCAACCACGACAACCTGCACGTGCGCGGGTTCAAGGAGAAGGGCTCCACGACCACGCCGTTCGTCATGTGCATGCTGAACGACATCGACCGGTTCCACCTCGTGCTGGACGTCATCGACCGGGTCCCGGGACTGGGCGCCCGGCACGCCGGGCTGCGCCAGGAGATGGTGGACCGTCGCCGGGCCGCCACGGCGTACGCCGAGGAATGGGGCACCGACCTGCCCGAGATCGCCGACTGGGTGTGGCCGGACGCCGGCGACGCGGTTGGCCGGGTCGCCGGCGGCGGGTCCACGGGCGGGGACAACGAGTAGGGCCCTTAGTCTTGGCGGCATGAACCTGTACTGGCGGATGCTCCTGCTGCGGCTGCGATGGCTGCGCGCCCGGCGGCTGAGCATCTGGCACACCGCGCGCACCCCGTTCCGCGTGGTGCCCACCGACCTCGACCTGCTCCTGCACATGAACAACGGCAAGTACCTGACGCTCATGGACCTCGGGCGCATGGACCTCATGGTGCGCTCGGGCATGTGGGCGAAGCTGTCGGCGCGGGGCTGGTTCCCGGTGGTGGCCGGGCAGACGATCACCTACCGCAAGTCGCTGCGCCTGGGCCAGCGCTTCGACCTGTACACCCGCGTGCTCGGGTTCGACGACAAGTGGGGCTACGTGGAGCAGACGTTCTGCGTCGGCGAGACGGTCTACGCGCACGCGATCATCCGCAGCCGGTTCCTCAAGAAGACCGGCGGCTCGGTCGAGCACGACGAGCTCGAGGAACTGGTGGGCGAGTTCCCCGGCCACCTCGACGTGCCGGACTGGCTGCACGACTGGACGGCCTCGACCAAGATCGACACGACCACCTTCGACGCGGCCGGGGCCGCCTGACCCCGGCGTGCCGCCTCAGTGGCGGTGCTGCTTCTTGAGGAGCTTCACCACCGCCTTGGCGACGCCGGCGGCGCTCATCGGGTTCTGCCCGGTGACGAGGCGGCCGTCCTCGACGACCTTCTCGGTCATGGGCAACAGCGCCTTGGTGTAGGTGGCGCCCTCGTCCTTCAGCGCCTTGTCCAGCCGGAACGGCACCACCTTGTCGCGCCCGGCCAGCTTCTCCTCGGCCCACGAGAACCCCGTCACGCGGCAGCCCTCCAGCAACGGCGAGCCGTCGGACAGCGTCGCCCCGACGAAGGCGGCCGGCCCGTGGCACACGGCTGCGACGATGCCGCCGTCCTCCAGGGTGCGGGCGAGCAGCCCACCCAGGGCGGGCTGGTGGGGGAAGTCGAACATCGTGCCGTGGCCACCGGCCAGGTAGACGACGTCCCACGGCTCCTCGGCGACGTCCTCGACGCTGGGCGTGTCCTCCAGCAGGCCCATGAAGGCCGGGTCCTCGTAGCGCTTGTCGGTGCGGCCGAGCTTCAGGACCGGAGCGGCCAGACTCTCGGGGTCGAGGGGTACCAGCCCGCCGGAGACGCTGGCGATCGTGAGGTCGTGGCCGGCGTCGGCGAGCACGTCGTAGAAGTGGGTGAGCTCTCCCAGCCAGAGGCCCGTGCGGTAGCCGGCGAGCTCGTACGCCGGCGTGTTCGTGGCGATGATCAGGACGCGGGCGGGATGCTTCGTGCGGCCCATGGTGGCCCTCCTCGTGGTCGGTCGGGACCACTCTGCCACGGGGGCGGTGCCGGCGAAAGGCCTTGTCGCAGCGGTGAGGGGAGCCCTCGGCGTCCAGAACCCAAGCCCTCGGCGCGTCCCGGGTCCCCCCGGGTGCCAGACGGCAACGACCGGGGGTGTGGGTGGCCACGGTTCGGACTCGGCGTCCAGAAGTGGCAGAGTTGGCCCGTGGTCGAGACGAACGAGAACAACGAGACGCCCTTCCGGTACACCGCCGCCATGGCTGCTGACATCGAGCAGCGCTGGCAGGACCGCTGGGAGTCCGAGCAGACCTTCCGTGCCCCGAACCCGGCCGGCCCACTGGCCGAGGCCGCGGCGTCCGGGGACCGCGAGAAGCTCTTCGTGCTCGACATGTTCCCCTACCCGTCGGGCGCGGGGCTGCACGTCGGCCACCCGCTGGGCTACATCGCCACCGACGTCTTCAGCCGCTACCAGCGGATGACGGGCAAGAACGTCCTGCACGCGCTGGGCTACGACGCGTTCGGCCTGCCCGCCGAGCAGTACGCGGTACAGACCGGCCAGCACCCGCGCGTGACCACCGAGGCCAACATCGCCACGTACCGCGCCCAGCTGCGCCGCCTGGGCCTGGCCCACGACGACCGTCGCTCGGTCGCGACCACCGACGTCGAGTTCTACCGCTGGACGCAGTGGATCTTCCTGCAGGTCTTCAACAGCTGGTACGACCCGGACGCCCCCGCCCGCGACGGCATCGGCACCGGCCGCGCCCGCCCGATCAGCGAGCTGGTGACCGAGTTCGAGTCCGGACGCCGCGCCGTGCCCGGCGGCCGGGCCTGGGCCGACCTCGATGCGGTCGAGCAGCGCAGGCTGGTCGACGACCACCGGCTGGCCTACCTGTCCGAGGCGCCGGTCAACTGGTGCCCCGGCCTGGGCACCGTGCTGGCCAACGAGGAGGTCACGGCCGACGGCCGCTCCGACATCGGCAACTTCCCGGTGTTCAAGCGCCGCATGCGCCAGTGGATGATGCGGATCACCTCCTACGCAGACCGGCTGACCGACGACCTGGTGCGCCTGGACTGGCCCGAGCCGGTCAAGCTGATGCAGCGCAACTGGATCGGCCGCTCCTCGGGCGCTTCGGTGGTGTTCCCGGCCACGACCGTCGCCGGCGGCGAGGTGGGCATCGAGGTGTTCACGACCCGCCCCGACACCCTGTTCGGCGCGACCTTCATGGTCCTGGCGCCCGAGCACGACCTGGTCGACTCGTTCGTCCCGGACGCGTGGCCCGCGGGCACCCGCGAGGCCTGGACGGGCGGGTTCGTGACCCCGGCCGAGGCCGTGGCGTCCTACCGCGAGGCCGCGTCGCGCAAGACCGACGTCGAGCGCCAGGCCGAGGAGGGCAAGGAGAAGACCGGTGTGTTCACCGGCACCTTCGCGACCAACCCGGTCAACGGGCAGCCGATCCCGGTGTTCATCGCCGACTACGTGCTGATGGGCTACGGGACGGGCGCGATCATGGCCGTCCCCGCGCAGGACGAGCGCGACTGGGCCTTCGCCGAGCGCTTCGACATCGACATCGTGCGCACGGTGCAGCCGCCGGCCGACCACGACATGGACACCGCCTTCACCGGCGACGGCCCGGCCATGAACTCGGCCAACGACTCGGTGTCGCTGGACGGCCTGGGCGTCGCCGACGCCAAGGCGCGCATGATCGCCTGGCTCGAGGAGCAGGGCATCGGCAAGGGCGCCATCACCTACAAGCTGCGCGACTGGCTGTTCAGCCGGCAGCGCTACTGGGGCGAGCCGTTCCCGATCGTGTACGACGAGACCGGCCTGCCGATCGCGTTGCCCGAGTCGATGCTGCCGATCGAGCTGCCCGAGGTGAGCGACTACTCCCCGGTGAAGCTCGACCCGAACGACAACACCTCCGACCCGGTCCCGCCGCTGGCCAAGGCCACCGAGTGGGCGACCGTCGAGCTCGACCTGGGCGACGGCGTCCGGACGTACCGGCGCGAGCTGAACGTCATGCCGCAGTGGGCCGGCTCGTGCTGGTACGAGCTGCGCTACCTCGACCCGACCAACGACGAGGCGTTCGTCGACCCCGAGGTCGAGGCCTACTGGATGGGCCCGCGCGCCGAGCCGGTGCTCGGGCGTCCGGCGTCGCTGCCGGCGGGCGTGCCCGACCCGGGTGGCGTCGACCTGTACGTCGGCGGCGTGGAGCACGCGGTGCTGCACCTGCTGTACGCCCGCTTCTGGCACAAGGTGCTGTTCGACCTGGGCCACGTCAGCTCCTCCGAGCCGTTCCGCCGCCTGTTCAACCAGGGCTACATCCAGGCGTACGCGTTCCGCGACGACCGGGGCCAGCCGGTGCCGGCGGCCGAGGTGGTCGAGGTGCCGGCGTCCGACGGCTCGGGCGAGGTCCGCTACGAGTGGAAGGGCCAGCCGGTCACCCGCGAGTACGGGAAGATGGGCAAGTCGCTGAAGAACGTGACCACGCCCGACGAGATGTACGCGGCGTTCGGGGCGGACACGTTCCGGGTGTACGAGATGTCGATGGGTCCGCTGGACGTGTCGCGTCCGTGGGAGACCCGCGCGGCCGTCGGCTCGCAGCGGTTCCTGCAGCGGCTGTGGCGCCTGGTCGTCTCGGAATCGACCGGCGAGGTGACCGTGGTCGACGAGCCGGTCTCGGCCGAGGTCGCCACCGCGATCGCCCAGACGGTCGAGGGCGTGCGTGACGACTACGAGCACCTGCGCTTCAACACCGCGGTTTCGAAGCTGATCGCGCTGACCAACACCCTGACGCGCCTGGACGCCGTGCCGCGCGAGGCCGCCGAGGCCGTCGTGCTGATGACCGCACCGGTCGCGCCGCACATCGCCGAGGAGCTGTGGGGCCGCCTGGGCCACGAGGGTTCGCTGGCGTTCGAGGCGTTCCCGGTGGCCGACGAGTCCCTGCTGGTGCAGGCGACCGTCACCTGCGTCGTGCAGGTGCAGGGCAAGGTGCGTGACCGCCTCGAGGTTCCCGCCGACATCAGCGACGCCGACCTGGAGGCGCTGGCCCTGGGTTCGGACCGCATCAAGGCGCTGCTGGAGGGCAAGACGGTGCGCAAGGTGATCGTCCGCGCGCCGAACCTGGTGAACATCGTCGCGGGCTGACCTCACCCCTCGGGAGGGTTCGCGCGGACCGGTTGCTGACTAGGGTGGGTGGCAGACCCTGGCCGATTGTGGGGAGGCCCTGCGCCCCGGAGACGGCATCCACGAGGGCTGACCCGCGTGGCCTGGCTCACGCCAGGTCGACGTCCAGCCCGCTGCGCCCGCGGATGGGGGCCGCGAGCGCGTGCGGCAGGTCGTCCACGCCGACCCGCGACGCCGTGGCGCCGACCCCCTGCACCGCGGCCACCACGTCGAGCACCTGCGGCGTGCTGAAGTAGCGCGCGAACATGGCGGGCCCGGCGGCGGCGTGCTCGAGCGAGCCGAAGATGCCGCCGCCGTGGTCGTTGAGCACGACCACCTGGAGGTCGACCTCGGGCTCATGGTCTCCGCGGGCCAGGCCGCCGACGTCGTGGGCGAAGCTCAGGTCGCCCAGCACGACGCGGACCGGCTCGCCCAGCCCGGTGGCCAGGCCGTGCGCGGTCGAGACCAGCCCGTCGATGCCGGCCAGGCCGCGGTTGGCGACCACCTTCGCGCCGCGCGGGGCTCCCGGCACGATGGTGTCGAACGCCCGCACGGTGTTCGACGAGCCCAGCAGGAGCCAGTCCTCGGTGTCCCACAGGGCCAGCGCGGCGCGTTGCATCGGGGTCGGGGCGAGGGTGACCGCGGCGTCGGCGTCCCGCCAGCGCTGGAGCCACGCGGTGTCGGACGCCGTGGGCGGCTCGACCGCGATCGCCCCGGTGACGAGGGTGGCGGCGCCGGCGACGTCGGTCCAGCGGGCGGTGGGGGAGACCACGACCACCTCGACCTCGGCGCGCCCCAGCAGCCGCGAGATCGGCCGGCTCAGCGTGGGGTGCCCGAAGACGACCACCCGCTCGACGTCGTCGGCCAGGCCGTCGGCGAGCAGGCGCAGGTAGTGCACGATGGCGCCCTCGGTGCGGGCGCCCGAGGAGGGCTCGGCCAGCAGCGGCCAGTCGGCGTCGGCGGCCAGGCGGGCGGCGTTCGGTCCTGCCCCGTCACCGGCGACGGCGAGGGTGCGGCGTCCGGAGGGTAGGCGGTCGGCGCCCGGGCCGCCGGAAGGCAGGCTGTCGACGGCCGGAACACGGGCTGTCGGCGCTCCGCCGCCTCCCGATCGGGGGGTGACCCGCAGGGGGGCGGGGAGGTCGCCCGGCGTCCACGGGCCGTCGGGGACCAGGGGCTCGGCGAACGACACGTTGAGGTGGACCGGACCCGGGTCGGTGGTCAGCGTGCCCAGCGCCGCGGCCACCAGCCGGGCGACGTGCCCGCGGGCGGCCGCCGGGTTGGCGCGGGCGGGCAGCTCGGCGACCGCGCGGGGGGCGTCGGCGTAGATGCCCGTCTGGACCGTCGTCTGGTTGGCGCCCGTGCGGTGCCACTCGTGCGGCCGGTCGGCGGTGATGACCACCAGGGGCAGCCCCGCGTGGGACGCCTCGAGCACGGCCGGGTGCAGGTTCGCCACCGCGGTGCCGGACGTGGTCACGACCGCGACGACCCGGGGCTCGCCCCGTAGCGCCCACGCGCGGGCGAGGCCGAGGGCGAAGAAGCCGGCGGTCCGCTCGTCGATGCGCACGTGCGTGCGCAGCCAGCCCGCCGCCTCGGCGTCGGCCAGGGCGTAGGCCAGCGGCGCCGAGCGCGACCCCGGCGCCACGACGACGTCGCGGACCCCGTGGGCGGCCAGCTGGGTGACCAGCGCGCGGGCCATCGCGGTGGAGCTCATGCCAGGACCTCCTGCAGGTCGATGCCGGCCAAGGCGGCCACCCGGTCGAGGCGGTCGCGCCAGGCGCGGTCGAGGTCGGGGGCGGCGGGGGTGATGGCGTCCGGGACCACCCGCCCCACGGGGAGCTCACCGTCCACGGGGAGCAACGGGGTGGCGGCCACGTCGGCGCGCAGCATCGCGACGGTGGCCAACCCGGCGGCGTTGGTGCGGGGCAGGGCCGCGGCGAGGGCGACCCCGGCGGCGACCCCGACCGAGGACTCCAGGGCCGAGGACACGGTGACGGGCAGGCCGAGCTCCTCGGCGAGGGCCAGGCAGGCCCGCACCCCGCCGAGCGGCTGCACCTTCACCACGATCACGTCGGCAGCCTCGGCGCGCACGACGGCGTGGGGATCGGAGGCGCGGCGGATCGACTCGTCGGCCGCGATCGGCACCGCCACCGCCCGGCGCACGCGGGCCAGGTCGTCGACGGCCGCGCAGGGCTGTTCGGCGTACTGCAACCCACCGGCCGCGCGGTCGATCCGGGGGAGCGCGGCGACGGCCTCGTCGACCGACCAGGCCGCGTTGGCGTCCACGCGGATCGCCCCGGCCGGGCCGAGGGCGTCCCGCACGGCGGCGACCCGGTCGAGGTCGTCGGCCAGCGACTGGCCGGCCTGCGCGACCTTCACCTTCACGGTCGCGCAGCCGGACGCCCGCACGATCTCGGCGGCACGTTCGGGTCCCACGGCGGGCACGGTGGCGTTGACGGGCACGGAGGTGCGCACGGCGTCCGGGAAGGACAGCGTGGCTGCCTCGACCGCGGCGCGCAGCCAGGGCACGCACTCGGCGTCGTCGTAGTCCCAGAAGGGGGAGAACTCGGCCCACCCGGCCGGACCACGCAGCAGGACGCCGTCGCGCACGTCCAGGTTGCGGAAGCGGTCGGCCAGCGGCGAGGACCAGGTGAGGATCACGGCCGGTCCACGGGGGAGAGGGCCTCGTACATGGGCAGGAACTTGCGCGCGGTCTCGGCGAGCTCGTCGTTGGGCACCGACCCGGCCACGATCCCGCCACCCGCGAACAGGCGGATGGTCGTGCCCTCCTCGTCCAGCTGGCCGCAGCGCAGGGCGATGACGAACTCGCCGTCGCCCGCGGCGTCCACCCAGCCGACCGGGCCGGCGTAGCGGCCGCGGTCGAAGCCCTCGAGCTCGGCGATGACGCCGAACGCCACGTCGGTCGGGGTGCCGCAGACCGCTGCGCTGGGGTGCACGACCCCGGCGACCTCAAGGGCCGAGTGGGCCTCGCGCAGGGTGCCGGCGATGTCGGTGGCCAGGTGCATGATGCGCGGCAGGCGCTTCACCTGCGGGTCGCGCGTCGCCACCTCGCCCAAGGACGCCAACCGCTCGGCCACCGACCGGGCGGCGTAGGCGTGCTCGGCGTGGTCCTTGGCGGAGGCGGCCAGCCGCGTCGCGGTGACGTCGTCGGCGTGCACGTCGCCGGTCACCGGCGCCGACCCGGCCAGCACCTGCGAACGCACCCGGTTGCCGCGGACCGCGACCAGCATCTCGGGGGAGGACCCGACCAGCCCGTCCACGTGGAAGGTCCAGCTGGCTGTGTTCGCGCGCTGCAGGCGGTCCAGCAGCGCGGGCAGGTCGAGGGGCTGGGGGGCCGTCGCGACGAGGTCGCGGGCCACAACGACCTTCTCGACCTCGCCGGCGCGGATCCGCTCGACGGCCGTGGCGACCGCGTTCCGGTAGCGCTGGCGGGTGAGGCGTCCGGGCAGGAGCTCGAGCTCCTCGAACTCGGGCGGGTCGGTGGGCTCGGGCAGGGCCTCGGGGGTGTCGCCCTGCCGGGTCACCTCGAGGGTGCCGTGCGACCAGCGGCCGAGCAGGGCGGGCACGACGAGCACCGAGGTCGCGGCGGAGTCGTCGGCGAACGCCACGGTGGTGAAGGCGACGGGGTTGCTCCCGGGGGGCCGGGTGGCGGCCCAGCGGTCGAACGCGGCGTCCAGCTCGGCGAAGCGGTCGGGGCCGGTGCTGACGGCCCGGAAGGCCTCGCCCCACCCGAGCGTCGCGGCCAGCCCGTCGCCGGCACCGGTCGCCCACACCAGCGGCGTCCCACGCCGGAGCGAGGTGGCGAACGGCTCGATGACGCGCACGGCGTCCGGTCCTGCTGTCACGAGGGTTCAGCCTACCGCCGTCGGTAGAGTGACCCACCATGGGCAACCCGTTCGACCCGACCCGCTGGCGCGCCGTCGAGGGCTTCGACTTCACCGACATCACCTACCACCGGGGCATCGACGCCGCAGGCACCGACCTGCCCGTCGTGCGGGTCGCGTTCGACCGCCCGGAGGTGCGCAACGCGTTCCGGCCGCACACGGTGGACGAGCTGTACCGCGCGCTCGACCACGCCCGGATGACCTCCGACGTGGGCACGGTGATCCTGACCGGCAACGGGCCCTCGCCCAAGGACGGCGGCTGGGCGTTCTGCTCCGGCGGCGACCAGCGGATCCGCGGGCGCGACGGCTACCGTTACGAGGTCGACGGGGCCGACGACGAGGCCGCCCCTGAGCAGCGGCGCGAGCAGATCGACCCTGCGCGCGCGGGGCGGCTGCACATCCTCGAGGTGCAGCGGCTGATCCGCACGATGCCGAAGGTCGTCATCTGCGTGGTGTCGGGCTGGGCCGCGGGCGGCGGTCACTCGCTCAACGTGGTGTGCGACCTGAGCATCGCCTCCCGGCAGGAGGCCCGGTTCATGCAGACCGACGCCAACGTCGGCTCGTTCGACGCCGGCTACGGCTCGGGCCTGCTGGCCCGGCAGATCGGGCAGAAGCGCGCCCGCGAGATCTTCTTCCTGGCCCGGGAGTACTCCGCCGAGGACGCCGAGCGCTGGGGCGTGGTCAACGAGGTCGCCGACCACGACCGGGTCGAGGAGCTCGCCCTGGAGTACGCCCGGATCATCGCGACCAAGAGCCCCCAGGCGATCCGGATGCTGAAGTTCGCGTTCAACCTCGTCGACGACGGGCTGGCCGGCCAGCAGGTCTTCGCGGGCGAGGCCACCCGGCTGGCCTACATGACCGCCGAGGCCCAGGAGGGCCGCGACGCCTTCGTCGAGCGCCGCGACCCCGACTGGACCGGCTACCCGCACTACTTCTGACCGGCACCCACCCCAGATGACGGTTTCTCTCCACAGGATGCCGGGCGGCACGTCGGCCGCAGCGGTGGCGGCGCTCTACGACGCCATCCTCTGGAGGGAAACCGTCACGTCCGGCCCGGTCCTCCTGCCGGCGGCCACCGCGGGGGCGGCCGACGAGGCGCGGGCCCGCATCACCCAGCCCCTGGACGGCGTCGACGTCGTGATCGCCACCTCCGGGTCGACCGACGGCCGCGGCCACCTCGTGGGGTTGTCGCTGGCGGCGCTGGTCGCCTCGGCCCGGGCCACGCTCGACCGCATCGGGGGGCCGGGCCAGTGGGTCACCTCGCTCCCGGTGCACGGGGTGGCCGGCCTGCAGGTGGTCACCCGCAGCGTGCTGGCCGGGGTGCGCCCGGTGGTCTACGCCCCCCGCCGCGGCTTCGACCCCGGCCTGTTCGCGGGTGCCGTCGCCTCCCTCGAGCCGGGCCGACGCCGCTACCTCTCCCTCGTGCCCACCCAGCTGCGCCGCGCCGTCGAGCTTGCCCCTGACGAGCTGGGGGCCTTCGACGCGATCCTCGTCGGCGGGGCCGCCCTGCCGCCCGACCTGGCCCGCCGGGCCGCGGCCGCCGGGGCCCGGATCATCACCACCTACGGCTCCACCGAGACCTCGGGGGGCTGCGTCTACGACGGCGTCCCGCTCGACGGGGTCGAGGTGCGCCTGGTCGACGGGCTGGTCCACGTGGCGGGACCCCACTTGGCCACCCGCTACCTCGACACCGATGCCCAACCCTTCGTCGAGCACGACGGGCGCCGCTGGCTGGCCACCCACGACCTGGGCGAGCTGGTCGACGGGCGCCTCCGGATCCGGGGGCGGGCCGACGACGTGATCATCTCCGGCGGGGTCAACGTGAACCCCCACGACGTCGAGGACGCCCTCGCTGCGCTCCCCGGGGAGTGGGTCGTCGTCGGGGTCCCGGACCCCGAGTGGGGCCACCGGGTCATCGCCGTCACCACCGGTCACGCCGACGCCGAGGCCGTGCGCGCGTCCACCGCCCACCTGGTCGCGGCCGCCCGCCCCAAGGACGTCGTCCACGTCGATGCGCTGCCCCTGCGCCCCACCGGCAAGGTCGACCGGCGCGGCCTGCAAGCAGGGCTGGTGGCCCGGGGCATCCCCACTACGGCTGACAGGCGCTAACGTAGGCACGTTCTGCTAGCCAGGGGGTCACCATCAGCAAGCGCGCCCACAGCGACGCCGATCGACGCAGGTCGCTGGTCGCCGGCACCGTCGGCAACCTCGTCGAGTGGTTCGACTGGTCCGTGTACGGCTTCTTCGTCCCCTACTTCGCGGCCAGCTTCTTCCCCGTCGAGGACCGCGCGGCCCGCATCCTGGCCGCCTTCGCGGTCTTCGCGGTCGGCTTCTTCTTCCGGCCCCTGGGCGGCGCGATCCTCGGTTCGTACGCCGACCGCCGCGGGCGCCGGGCCGGCATGACCCTCACCATCCTCCTGATGGCCGGCGCCAGCGCCCTGATCGCCGTGCTGCCCACCTACGCCCAGATCGGCGTCGCCGCACCCCTGCTGCTCACCCTCGCGCGCTGCGTGCAGGGCTTCTCGGCCGGCGGCGAGTTCGGCACCTCCTCGGCGTTCCTGGTCGAGAACGCGCCCCCCGGACGCCGCGCCTGGGCGGGCTCGTGGCAGCAGGTCTCGGTCGGCGCGGGCACCTTGCTGGCCTCGCTGCTGGCCTCGGTCATGTTCTCGGTCGGCACCGAGGAGTTCCTCACGAGCTGGGGCTGGCGCATCGCGTTCGGCATCGGCGCCGTGCTCGGCCTGCTGGGCCTGTGGCTGCGCATGGCCGTGCCCGACACCGAGGCCTTCACCCGCGTCAAGGACGCCGGCCGCGTCGCCCGTCGACCGCTCACCGAGGTGCTCCGCGAGCACCCCCGCGCCGCGCTTCGCGTCATCGGCCTCGTGGCCGCCGGCACCGCCCTGGTCCAGTTCTGGTTCGTCTCGCTGCCGTCGGTGCTCAACCTCAAGACCGGCGTCGAGATCAAGGACGCCCAGGTCGCGGCCATGCTCGGCCTGGCCCTGTTCACGATCCTGCAGCCCGTCTCGGGCCGCCTGTCCGACCGGTTCGGACGCCGTCCGCTGCTGCTGTTCTTCGCCATCGGCTCGGCGCTGACGTTCATCCCGCTCATGTCCACCGTGGGCCAGACGATGTCGAGCGTGCTCGTGGCGGTGTCGGTCAGCGCGGTCCTGCTGGCGGCCTACGCGGGCTCGTTGGCCGCGGTGATGGCCGAGCAGTTCCCGCCCGAGGTGCGCACCGCCGGCATCTCGCTCCCGTACGGGATCGCGGTGGCGGTCTTCGGCGGCCTCGCCCCGGTGCTCGCCACCGCGACGGTGCAGGCGGGCCGGTTCTGGGTGTTCGAGGGCGTCATGGTGGCCCTGTGCGTCGCCTCGGCGCTGGTCTACCGGCGCATGCGCGAGACCCGTGACGACCGCTGGCACAAGGCGCCCCGGCCGGCGGACGAGAGGGTCAGCGACCCGGCTTGAACCGGCGCAGGCGCGTGGAGTTCGTCACGACGAACACGCTCGACAGCGACATCGCGAACCCGGCGATCAGCGGGTTGAGCAAGCCCAGCGCCGCCAGCGGGATCGCGGCGATGTTGTAGCCGAACGCCCAGACCAGGTTGCCCTTGATCGTGCGCAGCGTGCGCCGGGCGAGGGCGATCGCGTCGGGGATGACGCCGAGGTTGCGGCGGACGAGGATGATGTCGGCCGACTTCATCGCCACGTCGGTGCCCGACACCACGGCCAGGCCCAGGTTCGCCGAGGCCAGGGCCGCGGCGTCGTTGATGCCGTCGCCGACCATCGCCACGCGGCGGCCCTCGGCCTGCAGGCGCTCGATGACGGCCGACTTGTCGGTCGGCAGGACCTCGGCGATCACCTCGTCGACACCCACGGCCGCGCCGATGGCCTCGCCGGCCGCCCTGCGGTCGCCGGTGAGCAGCACGGTGCGCAGGCCCATCTCCTTCAGACGGGCGACGGCCTCGGCCGCGGAGTCCTTGACCGTGTCGGCGACCTCGATCCGCCCGGCGACCTCGTCGCCCAGGGCGACCAGCACCGTGGTGCGCCCCCCCGCGGCGGCCGTGGCCACGGCGTCCGACAGGGCGGTGGGCACGGCGAGGCCCTGGTCGGCCATGAGCTCGGGGGTGCCGACCAGCACGCGCCGGCCGGCGACCGTGCCGACGATGCCGCGGCCGGGGATGGCGCGCACGTCGGTGGCCCGGGCGACGGGCACCTCGCGGGCGGCCGCGTGGTCGGTGACCGCGCGGGCGAGGGGGTGCTCCGACTGCTCCTCCACGGACGCCGCGGCCGACAGCACCGCGTCGGCCGGGTGGGCGTCCGAGCCGTGCACCGCCTCGACGGACATCTCGCCGGAGGTCAGCGTGCCGGTCTTGTCGAGCACGACGGTGTCGATGATGCCCGAGGCCTCGAGGGCGTCGGGGCCCTTGATCAGGATGCCGAGCTGGCCGCCGCGGCCGACGCCCACCATGAGGGCCGTCGGGGTGGCCAGGCCGAGGGCGCAGGGGCAGGCGATGATCAGCACCGACAGCGCGGCCGAGAACGCGGCACGGGGGCCGCCGCCGGCCAGCAGCCAGGCGACGAGCGTGATCGCCGAGATGGCCAGCACGATCGGCACGAACCACGACACGACCTTGTCGACCATCGTCTGCACCGACGCCTTGCGGGCCTGCGCCTGCTCGGCCGTGGCCGCCATCTGGGCGAGCTGGGTGTGCGCGCCGACGCGGTCCGCGCGCACGATCAGCGCCCCGTTGGTGTTGATGGTGCCGCCGAGGACGGCGTCCCCCTCGGTGACCTCGCGGGGCACCGGCTCGCCGGTCATCATCGAGGTGTCGATCGCGGAGGAGCCCATCTCGACGGTGCCGTCGGTGGCGATCCGCTCGCCGGGGCGGACGCCGAAGCGGTCGCCGACCTTGAGCTCGCCGATGGGGATCACGACCTCGGCGCCGTCGCGGATGACGCGGACGGTGCTGGGCGCGAGGCGCCCGAGCGCCGAGAGCACCGACCGGGCCGAACGCTTCGAGCGGGCCTCCATGTAGCGGCCGCCCAGCAGGAAGGTCGTCACCGCGGCGGCGACCTCGAGGTAGAGCGTGTCGGCGCCGGCCGGGGCGATGCCGTAGCCGAGCCAGTAGCCGGTGGTGTCCTCGGCGCCGATGATGGTGGCCACCAGCGACCACGTGAACGCGGCGAGGATGCCGAGGCTGACGAGGGTGTCCATCGACGTGGTGCCGTGGCGCAGGTTGCGCCAGGCGGCCTTGTGGAAGGGCCAGGCACTCCAGAACACGACGGGCAGGGCGGTGACGAGCAGCACCCACTGCCAGCCCGGGAACCGCATCTGCGGCGCGAGGGCGAGCACGATCGCGACGTCGCCCAGCGGCACGGTGAGCAGGGCTGCGACGATCAGCCGGTTGCGCAGCATCTTCACGCGGTCGGCGTAGCCCTGGCCCTCCTCGCCCTCGACGACGGGGGCGGCGCCGTAGCCGGCCTTCTCGACGACATCGACGGCGTCGGGGGCGCGGTCGGGGGACAGCCCGAGGATCACCGCGCGCTCGGTCGCGTAGTTCACGGTGGCCCGCACACCGGGCATCTTGTTGAGCTTCTTCTCGATGCGCGAGGCGCAGGCCGCGCAGGTCATGCCCGAGACGTCGAGCTCGACCCGCTGGTCCAGGCCGCTGGTGACCTCGGCCTCGGGGGAGGTGGTCATGATTCGAACCGCTTCAGGGTGGCCTCGCGGGCCCGCTTCTCGTCGCGGCGGGCGAGCTCGGCGAGCATGTCGTTGTAGGCGTCGAAGGAGTCGTCGGCGCCGGAGTCGACGGCCTCGTCGATCTCGTGGGCCTCCTTGTCGTCCTGGCGGAACCACTGGGCGGCCAGGGCGGCGATCACGACGAACAGCGGGATCTCGCCGAGGAACCACGACGCCTGCCCGGCGATGTTCTGGTCGGCCATCAGCGCCGCGTGGTCGGGCAGCCACGGCACCGAGATGGTCTCGTAGAACTCGGCCCCGATGAGGCTCTGCGACTGAAGGATGCCGACCGCGAACACCGCGTGGAACGGCATGATCGAGATCACGAGGGCGAGCTTGAGCAGGTGCGGGAGCTGCTTGCCGGTGCGGTCGGCGCCGATGATGATCGTGAAGAAGAAGTAGCCGACCATCATGAACGCGATCAGCATCAGCTGGTGCGCCCAGTGGTACTTCATCAGCCACGAGAACGCGGGGGTGAAGTACACCGCGAACAGGCTGCCCACGTAGGCGAGCCACGCGACGGGGGCGCTGGTGAGGAACTGCCAGAGGCGGTGGTCCTCGAGCGAGTCGAGCGCGTCACCGAGCGACACGTGGTGCTCACCGGGTGCGGACGCCTCGCGGATCAGGGCCAGCGGTGCCCCCAGCACGCCGAGCACGGGGACCAGCATGTTGACGGTCATGTGCACGACCATGTGCCAGCTGTAGGTGACCGTGGAGTACTCCCACAGGCCGGTGACGGCCAGGAACAGGGTGAGCAGCCAGGTGGCGATCCACGCGACCGTGCGCAGCACGGGCCAGTGGCGGCCGAGCTTGCGGGCGCGCAGCACCCCGACGAGGTAGGCGCCGATGGCGAACATGACGACCGCGACCCAGAGGGTGTTCGGACGCCCCGGCGTGACGAGGCGTTCGATCGTGGGACCGACGGTCACCTCGTAGCCGAGGTAGTTGACCATGATGCTCTGGGGCTCGAGGAAGCGCGGCGTCGGGATGTGGTTCTCGGCGGTCAGGCAGGTCAGGTAGGCGATGGCGAGCACGACGTCGCGACCGATGCTGCCGGCGGTGCGCCCGCCGACGAACTGGCGCACGACCCAGCTCACGGCGAACAGGCCGAGGATGACGAAGATCGCGATCGTCCACAGGCCGTACGGGGTGCTGGTCAGCGGCTGGCCGGACATCTGCTGCCACGCGACCACGGCGTGGCCGCCGGCGGTGACCAGGAGCAGGGGGAGGACCAGGCGCTGGTAGCGCATGGCGGAGGCCGGCGTCCCGACGAGCCAGGCGCCCAGCGCGGCCGTCATCAGCGGGATGGCGGTGAACGCGATGGCGACCATCGCGTCGGTGGCCCAGTCGTGGTTGTAGCCGACCGTGACGTTGCCGGTGACGCCGACGAACGCCAGCGCGATCACCCCGGCGACCAGGCCGATCAGGAAGCTCGCCCAGTGGCGGCTGGTGTAGACCGCGGCCACCACGGCCGCGGCGACGAGCGCGGAGGCCAGCCACGCCAGCCCGGAGGGGGAGGCCCAGATGAACGTCCACCACGCCTGGGGCCGCATCGTCGTGCCGATCGGCACGCCGTTGACGTAGGCCGGGTTGGCGAATGTGTTGAGCAGCGAGGCCGCGAACCAGACCTGCCCGAGCCGGCCGGCCCACGGCAGCAGGCGCCGGGCCCGGTCGCTGATGGTGTGGTCGGTGCCGCGGGGCGTGAACCCGACGACGCCCGACAGGACGCCCAGGGTGCCCAGCGCGGCCAGGCGCGCGGTGAGGTCGCTGACCAGCGAGATCATGCCGGTGACGTCGTCGGCCTGGATGCGCGCCGGGAGCGGTGGGCGCACGGCGAGGTCGAGCCCGACCAGCCAGACCGCGACGTACGCGGCGACGGCGGCACCGATGATCGACAGGAGCACGACGGTGCTGCGCCGGCTCGGCGCGAGGGACGACGGGGACGTGGTGGTCACGAACTACCTCGGTGGTCTGGGTGACCCGGTGGTCGACCGGGGACTTCCCCGCGAGTCTAGTCCTCGGCACTCGAAGCGCCCGGGTCGATCCGCCCCTGCGATGCCCCGGCCCCGGCTACGCTCGGTGCCAACGACCGCAGGGAGGCTTCGCATGCAACTGGGACTGATCGGGCTGGGCAAGATGGGCGGCAACATGCGGGAGCGCCTGCGCCGCGGCGGCCACACCGTGATCGGGTACGACACCAATCCCGAGATCTCCGACGCCAAGGACCAGGCCGACCTGGTCGCGCAGCTGACAGACAGCCCGCGCGTGGTCTGGGTGATGGTCCCCGCCGGCAAGGTGACCCACGCCGTGATCGGTGAGCTCGGTGACCGCCTGTCCGAGGGCGACATCATCATCGACGGCGGCAACAGCAAGTGGACCCACGACCAGAAGCATGCCGACCAGCTGGCCGAGAAGGGCATCCGCTTCATCGACTGCGGTGTCTCGGGCGGCGTGTGGGGCCTGGAGAACGGCTACGCGCTCATGTGCGGCGGCTCCGAGGACGCCGTGGCCGACGTCATGCCGATCTTCGAGACCCTCAAGCCCGAGGGCGAGTTCGGCTTCGTGCACGCGGGCGAGGTCGGCGCGGGCCACTTCGCCAAGATGGTCCACAACGGCATCGAGTACGGCCTCATGCAGGCCTACGCCGAGGGCTGGGAGCTGCTCGAGGCGTCCGACATCGTCACCCACGTGCCCGACGTGTTCGAGAGCTGGCGCGAGGGCACCGTCATCCGCTCGTGGCTGCTCGACCTCATGGTCCGCGCCATGGACGCCGACCCACACCTCGAGAAGATCGAGGGCTACGCCGCCGACTCCGGCGAGGGTCGCTGGACGGTGAACGCGGCCGTCGACCTGGGCGTCCCGGTGCCGACGATCTCGGCGGCCCTGTTCGCGCGCTTCGTCAGCCAGCAGGAGGACAGCCCGAGCATGAAGATGGTCGCGGCCATGCGCAACCAGTTCGGCGGCCACGCGGTGAAGTCGGGCGACGACGCGGACGCCGTGCCCCCGGCCCCGACGCAGGGTTCCACGCCCGGACAGGCCCAGGTCCAGCCGGGCGCCTGAGGCGAACGCCCGTCAGGATGTCGGCATGGCTCCCTGGTGGAGCCATGCCGTCGTCACGAGAAGGACTGGCGGTGCTCGAGGATGCCGATCGCCTGCATCAGGGCGAACATCGTCACCGGGCCGACGAAGACGAAGCCGTGCTTCTTCAGCGCCTTCGACAGGGCGAGCGACTCGGGTGACTCCGTGGCGTCCGCCCCCGCGGTGGGGTCGTCGGGGCGGAAGGACCAGACGAGGTCGCCCAGGTCGACCCCGGCGTCGGTCATCGCGGTCGTCGCCCGGGCGTTGGTGATGGCCGCCTCGATCTTGCGGCGGTTGCGGACGATGCCCGGATCGGCCAGCAGGCGCTCGACGTCGGCCGCGGTGTAGCGCGCGACGACCTCGGGGTCGAACCCGTCGAACGCCGCCCGGAACCCCGGTCGCTTGCGCAGCACCACGGCCCACGACAGGCCCGACTGGAAGCCCTCGAGCACGATGCGCTCGTAGACGCCCGGGGTGTCGCGCACCGGGAACCCCCACTCGGTGTCGAAGTAGTCGCTCATCAGGGCCGACGCCTCGGCCCACGCGGGTCTGTTCATACCCGGATGTTAGGCAGCCCGTGTCACGCCGCGCGGGGGAGGCGTGCTCCTGCTGCGGGCGCCCCCGCGGTGGGAGACTGGGGGTCGAGCCAAGGAGGGGCCATGAAAGCGGTGTCGCTGCTGCAGGTCATCTACTCGTTCTTCCTGGGGCTGGTGGTCGTCGGGCTGGTCGCCATCGGCATCAACACGTTCCACCCGCAGCCCCGCTGGCCCGAGATGGCGTGGGACAAGTACCCGGGCGCCGAGCCCACCGCCGAGCAGATCGCCCAGCAGGAGGCGGCGACCCGCGCCGCCCAGGCGGCCCAGGAAGCGTGGTCGCTGAACACCAGCATCATCCTGCTCGTCTGCGCGACCCTGATCCTGCTGGTGTCGCTGTGGCGCCCGGCACGGATGGCCGTGATCTCGAACGGCCTGCTGCTCGGTGGCATCTTCACGATGATCTACGCCGTGGGCCAGTCGCTGGCGAGCAGTTCGGGCCAGGTGACGCGCTTCTTCGTCGCGCTGGCGGCCCTGGTGGTCACGGTGGGCGTGGGATACCTCACGTTCATCCGCCGCTCGGCGGAGGCCGAGTCGCTCCCGACCGGCAGCGTGCCGGTGGAAGGGGCCGAGGCCGGTGAGCTGGGCGAGCGCGTGGCCGTGCTCGAACGGCGTCTCGAGGCGCTGGGGCGGGCGCTGCGCGAGTGACGTCACCCTCCGTTCACCCGGGCGTTGTTGGGTTGCGCGGGTGAACCAGCTCGCCCGCCGCCTGACCCTCGTCGACGCCGTCGTGATCGGCCTCGGCTCGATGGTCGGGGCCGGCGTCTTCGCCGTCTGGGCGCCCGCCGCGGCCGCGGCCGGGGGCGGCCTCTTCATCGGCCTGGCCCTCGCGGCCCTCGTGGCCTACTGCAACGCGACCTCCTCGGCCCAGCTCGCCGCCGCCTACCCCACCTCGGGGGGCACCTACGTGTACGGACGCGAGGTGCTCGGCGACTGGTGGGGCTTCCTCGCCGGGTGGGGGTTCGTGATCGGCAAGACCGCCTCGGCGGCGGCGATGGCGCTGACGTTCGCGGCCTACCTGGTGCCGTCGGGCTGGTGGCAGCGCCCCCTCGCGGCGCTCGCCATGCTGGTGCTGGTCGCGGTCAACTACCACGGGGTCACGCGCACGGCCGCGCTCACCCGCCTCATCGTCTCGGTCGTGCTGGTCGTGCTCGTCTGGGCGGTCGTCACGACCTGGCTGGCGTGGACGCCCGGGGTCTGGGACGGCGTGGTGCTGTTCGAAGCCGGTCCGTACGGCGTCCTGCAGTCGGCGGGCCTGCTGTTCTTCGCGTTCGCCGGATACGCGCGCATCGCCACGATGGGCGAGGAGGTCGTCGACCCCCGCCGGACCATCCCGCGCGCGATCCTGGTCGCGCTCGCCCTGGCCGTCGTCGTGTACGTGCTGGTCGGGGTCGGGGTGATCGGCGCGCTGGGGACCGGGGCGCTGGCGTCCAGCACCGCCCCGCTGGTGGACGCCGTCGGTGCCGGGGACGGCTCGTGGCAGACCTGGCTGGTGCGGGTGGGCGGCGCGGTCGCCTCGCTGGGGGCGCTGCTGGCGCTGGTCGCCGGTATCGGGCGCACCTCCCTGGCCATGGCCCGCAACGGCGACCTGCCGCGGCCGCTGGCGTCCGTGCACCCGCGCTACCAGGTGCCCCACGTGGCCGAGATCACGCTGGCCGTGGTCGTGTCCGTGCTGGTTCTCCTCGCCGACCTGCGCGGGGTGATCGGCTTCTCGAGCTTCGGCGTCCTGCTCTACTACTTCGTCGCGAACCTGGCGGCGTTCCGGCAGGACGACGGCCGGATGTTCCCGCGCTGGCTGCAGGCGCTCGGCATGGCCCTGTGCCTGCTGCTGGTGGTGACCCTGCCGTGTCAGTCGGTCGCCGTCGGCGTCGCGGTCTACGCGGTGGGCGTCGTGGGCCGGCTCGTCGCGCGGCGGTCGGCGGCGCGCAGCTGACCCCTGTACGCGACATGTGCTCCCTGCGACTGGGGCACGTGGCGCCAGGTACAGGGAGCACATGTGGGGGACGGGGCGTCAGCCCCGGTGCGTGTGCGTCGGGCCCTCGTCGGGGTCGGCCTCGTAGGCGCCCGGGCGGTCGACGATCAGGACCGCGCCCTCGGCGTCGCGGCGCATCTCGGCCGGGGCCAGCCAGCGGGCCAGGTGGTAGACGACGATGGTGACGATGGTGCCCAGGGCGATGCCGCCGAGGGAGAAGTCCTCGGACAGGACCAGCGACACGTTGCCGACGCCGATGATGATGCCGGCGGCGACCGGGACCAGGTTGAGCGGGTTGCCGAAGTCGACCCCGTTCTCCTTCCAGATCTTCGCGCCGAGCAGGCCGATCATGCCGTAGAGCACGACCGTGATGCCGCCGAGCACGCCACCGGGGGTGGCGGAGATGATCGCGCCGACCTTCGGCGAGAAGCCGAAGCCGATGGCGACCAGGGCGGCGACCACGTACGCGGCGGTCGAGTAGACGCGGGTGGCGGCCATGACGCCGATGTTCTCGGCGTAGGTGGTCGTCGGGCCGGCGCCCACGGCGGTGGCCAGCATCGAGGTGACGCCGTCGGCGCCGATCGCGCGCCCCATGTCCTGGTCGAGGTTGCCGCCGGTCATCTCGGCGACGGCCTTCACGTGGCCGGTGTTCTCGGCGATCAGCGCGATGGCGACGGGCAGGGCGACCAGGGCGAACGCCAGGTTGAAGGTGGGCAGGTGGAAGCCGACGACGTTGGTCGCGGTGGCGCCGAACTGCCAGTTGGCGAGGTCGGAGACCGGGGGTAGGCCGATCCACGGCGCCTTCTCGACCAGGGACCAGTCGACGCGCAGGTGGGGGCCGACGGTCCCGTCGGCCATCTGGGAGTTGATCGGGCCGAGCACGACGTCGAACACCCAGCTCACGATGTAGCCGATGATCAGCGAGAGGAAGATCGCGATGCGGCCGATGAACCCGCGGACGCCGACGCTCAGCACCACGACCACCAGCATGGTGATCAGGGCGACGCCCTGGTCCTGCGGCCAGTAGACGCCGGCCACGACGGGGGCGAGGTTGAACCCGATGAGCATGACGACGGCGCCGGTGACCACGGGCGGCAGCGCGCGGTGGATGACGCCGGCGCCCGCGAAGTGGATGATCACGC
Source organism: Propioniciclava sp. MC1595 (assembly GCF_017569205.1). Taxonomy (GTDB): domain Bacteria; phylum Actinomycetota; class Actinomycetes; order Propionibacteriales; family Propionibacteriaceae; genus Propioniciclava. The sequence continues at coordinate 2,714,696 of NZ_CP071870.1, read as the reverse complement.
CCGCGATGAGCAGGGCCACACCGACCCAGAACATCGCGCCCGACACGTGGCTCGGGTTGCCGCCCGCGGCGTAGATCGCCGTCGCGACACCCACGAAGGACGCCGACGAGCCGAGGTAGGAGGGCACCCGGCCCTTCACGACCGCGAGGAAGATCAGCGTCGCGATGCCGGACATCATCACGGCGAGCTGGGGGTTGAGCCCCATCAGGATCGGGAACACGAACGTCGCGCCGAACATCGCGACCACGTGCTGGGCGCCGAGGCCGACGGTCTTGCCCCACGAGAGACGTTCGTCGGGGGCCACCACCGCCCCGGGCGTCAATGTGCCGTCACCGTGCAGCTTCCACAGGGCCATGGGCGGGAACCTCTCGCTGGGGGCCCGAACCGGCGTCCGGGCAAACGGCTGCACTGTACTGCGCGGTGCCCCCCTCGCGTCAGGAGGTCCAGCCGACGTCCTCCCAGTCGGTGGTCGCGTAGCCGGGTGCCCCGAGGTTCGCCAGGCCGTTGCGGACGGCGACGAACTGCGGCTCCTGGTACAGCGGGATCTCGACGACCTCCTGCCACGCCAGCCGGGCGAGCTGGCTGGCCTGGTCGGCGCGGCGCACCGGGTCGACCTCGCTGGCCACCCGGGCGACCAGCTCGGCGGCGGCGGGCACGGACGCCACGTCCTCGGGCAGCCGGGCCAGCGGGAACGCGTCGACCGGCACGGAGACGGGGGTGAGGTCCGCCTCCCCGGTGACGGCGCGCAGCCGGACGCCCACGGCGGCGAGCTGCCCCGCCAGCACCTCGAACTCGCCCTGGGCGAGGTCGTCGCCGATCGGCGTCCGGAATGTGAGAAGGAGGCGCTGCCCGTCCTTGGACCGGCTGCCCGGGCCCTCCACCCAGCCGGCCGCGTCCAGCGCCTCGGCGGCCCGGACGGGGTCGTTCGCGAGCCCGGTCGCCCGGGCCTGGTCGACGTACCCCGGCTGCGTCGGCAGCAGGAGGTTGCTCGACCACGTGCGGGGCGGCTCGTGCAGGTCGGCGAGGTCGCTCGCCCCCACCTCGGCGCGGTCGATCGCCATCAGGACCGCGCGCCGCAGGGCCGCGTCGGCGAGCAGCCCCGCGCGGGAGACGTGGAGGCTGCGCCCGTGGGTGCCCGGCGCGGTGCGCAGGGTGGTGTCGGCGGCGGCACGCGACTGCTGGAGGCGGTCGACGGAGGTGCCCGTCTCCCACACGTCGAGCTCGTTGTGCTGGAACGCTGCCGCGACCGCCTCGGCCTGGACGGTGCGGAACATGATGGTGTCGAGCTTGGGTCGGTCCCCCCACCAGAGCGGGTTCCGCTCCAGGGTGACGAGGCCCTGCGCCTGGTCGACGTGGGCGACCAGGAAGGGGGCGGCGTAGTGGGCGTCGCGGTGGGACGCCCAGGCGAACGCGTCGGCGGAGGCCACCGTCGACGCGCGCAGGGGCCCGGGGACCAGCGGCTGGGCCCAGTCGGGGTCGACCCCGGCGTAGGTGACCACGACCTCGTACGCGGACGCCCCGGCCCGGACGTCGGTCACGCGGTCCCACCCGAGCGGGCCGACGGGGGCGACGCCCTCGACCTGGCCCGTGGACGCCCGCCAGGTCGCCACCCAGTCCTCGGCCGTGAGGGGGGCGGCGTCGCCCCAGACCGCCTCGGGGTTGAGGGTCAGGGTCACGACGGTGTGCCCCTCGTGGGAGACGGCCACGTCGGTGACGAAGTCGGGGTTCGGGGTGGCCCGGCCCGCGGCGTCCAGCGCCAGGTGCTCGGGCGTCAACGGGTCGAGGACGCGGCGGGCGTCGGCGTCCGCGTCGGGGTGGCGCGGGTTCCACTGGGTCGGTAGCGCGGCCAGCGGGAAGCGGAGCAGGCCGCCGTCGCGGAGGCGCTCGCGCGGCTGGGGGTTGGTGTCCTGGACCGCGTCGGCGGCCACGGGTGCCGGCGTGCTGGTGCTGGGGAGCGGCTGCGAGCCGGTGCAGCCGACGAGGAGGGCGGCCGCGAGCACGGTGAGGCGCGCTCTCGGGCGCGGCCTGCTCACGGATGGTCCTCCTGCGGCTCGGGGGTGTCGATCAGGTTCGATCACCCTAGCCCCGGGGTGGTCGCGGCCCGGCGCCGATCAGGTCACGATTCAGTGCAGGAGGATCACGATTGCGTCACCGCGCGTCGCGCTCAGATCCACGAGCGCAGCGCCATGCGCGCGAGCCACTCGTCGTTGGTGATCAACTGGTAGCTCAGCACCGGGTAGAGCCAGGCGAAGCAGGCCACGACCATGCCCACGGCGAGGCCCGCGATGATGGCGCCGACGCGACGCCCGGGCCCGCGGGCCTGCCCGATCACCAGGCCGAGGGCCAGGGCGAGCCCGATCGTGGTGAACGGGATGATCGTGATGGCGTAGAAGAAGAACACCGGGCGGTCGGCCGAGGCGAACCAGGGCAGGTAGGTGGCCAGCGCGGCGAGCACCGGGACGCCGAAGCGCCAGTCGCGCCCGGCCAGCCACCAGATCAGGCCGAGCAGGAGCGCGGCGGCGGCCAGCCACCACAGCACCGGGTTGCCCATGCCCGTGACCACGCGGACGCAGGTGTCGGCCGAGACGCACCCGTCGGTGCCGTTCTCGATGCCGCTGGTCGCGTCGAGGCTGATGGGCCGCAGCATGAGCAGCCAGCCGGCGGGGTGGGCGTCGTAGGGGTGCGTCTGCTCCTTGATGTAGCCGCCGGTGTGGAAGTTGAAGATGTCCTGGTGGTACTTCAGCAGCGAGGCGAGGCCCTCGCCGAAGGCGCCCACCCACGGGTGGTCGGGGTTCTTCGAGCCCCAGTCGCGGCCCCAGCCGCCCGACGTCGACAGCCAGCCGGCCCACGAGGCGACGTAGACGACGAACGCCGTGACGACGATCGACACGAACGCCGGGATCCCCTCGCGCAGCAGCGCGGTCCAGGACCGGAACCCGGCCCCCGCGAGCCGGCGCGCGCCGACGTCCCACAGCACCGTGAGGACGCCGAACACGGCGACCACGTAGAGCGAGTTCCACTTCGTCGCGACGGCCAGGCCGAACAGGACGCCCGCCGTCCAGCGCCAGGGCCGCCACCAGAGCAGGGGACCGAAGCTGCCGCCCAGCGAGGTCAGCCCGCGCGCCTCCATCGCATCGGCGAGCCGGTGGCGGTGGTGGTCCCGGTCGGCGACGAGGGCGGCCACCCCGGCCACCAGGAAGGTGGCCTGGAAGATGTCGAGCAGCGCGATGCGACTCATCGTGAAGGCGAGGCCGTCGAAGGTGAGCATGATGCCGGCCATGGCGCCGACCATGAGCGAGCGCGACAGCCGGTGCGCCAGGCGGATCGTGGCGACCACCAGGAGGGCGCCGAACACCACCGCGGCGATGCGCCAGCCGAAGGGGTTCATGCCGAACGCCCACTCACCGGTCGCGATCAGCCACTTGCCGACCGGGGGATGGGCGATGAACGACCCCTTCGCCGTCAGGGCGGAGACGTCGCCGGCGGCCACCTGCGGGTTGACGACGTCGCCGCCGCCGACCCACTCGCCCTCGTAGCCGTGCTGCAGGAGCGACCACGCGTCCTTGGCGTAGTAGGTCTCGTCGAACATGATCCTGTCGGGCTGGTCGACCCCGACCAGGCGCACGGCGAAGGCCAGCAGCCCGATCACGAGCGTGACCGCCCAGCTCAGCGCCCAGTGCTCGCGGACGCCGTCGCGCAGCCGGTCGAGGGTGATGGGCACGGCGGTCGTCACCCGGCCATGGTAGCCACGCCATACTGGGCGGGTGACAGGAGTGCTCGTGCTGGCCGCCACGCCCATCGGCGACGTCGCCGACGCCAGCCCGGCCATGGTGGCGGCGCTGGTGGAGGCCGACGTCATCGCCGCCGAGGACACCCGACGCCTCCGCGACCTCTGCCGCCGGCTCGGCGTCGAGACCACGGCGCGGGTCGTGTCCTACTTCGACGGCAACGAGGCCTCCCGCGTCGGGGTGCTCATGGACGCCCTCCGCGCGGGTGAGCGGGTGGTCGTGGCCACCGACGCCGGGATGCCGTCGGTCTCCGACCCCGGCTTCCGCGTGGTGCAGGCCGCGATCGCCGAGGGGATCCGCGTCACCGCCGTCCCGGGGCCGTCGGCCGTGCTGACCGCCCTGGCCGTCTCGGGGCTGCCGACCGACCGGTTCTGCTTCGAGGGCTTCGTCTCCCGCAAGGCGGGCGAGCGCTCCCGGGCGCTGGCCGCCCTGGCCCGGGAGGAGCGCACGATGGTGTTCTTCGAGGCCCCCCACCGTCTGGCCGACTTCCTCGCCGACGCGCGCGACGCCCTCGGGGAGGAGCGCCCGGCCGCCGTCTGCCGCGAGCTCACCAAGACCTACGAGGAGGTCGTGCGCGGCACCCTCGCCGAGCTCGCCCAGTGGGCCACCGGCGAGGTGCGCGGTGAGATCACCGTCGTGGTGGCCGGCGCCACCGGCCCGGCGGGCAGCGTCGAGGACGCCGTCGCCGAGGTCCTCGCCCGGGTTGAGGCGGGCGAGCGGTTCAAGAGCGCGGTCGCCGAGGTGGCCTCGGCGTCCGGGCTGGCCAAGAACGAGCTGTACGAGGCGGCCCTGGCCGCCCGGAAGGAGCCCCGATGAGCGAGCCGGCCCCGGCCCCCGAGCCGCTGGGCACGCCCACCACCGACGCCCACACCCACCTCGGCACCACCGAGCGCAAGACCGGCCTGGCTGCCGCCGACGCGGTGGCGCGGGCCGCAGCCGTCGGCGTCCGGCGCCTGGTGGACGTCGGCTACGACGTGGCGAGCTCACAGGCGGCCGTGGCCGCGGCGGAGGCGTTCGCGGGGGTGGTCGCGACCGTGGCGATCCACCCGACGGACGCCGCCCAACTGGGCGACGACCTCGACGAGGCCCTGCGCGGCATCGAGGCCCTGCTCGGCACCACCGACCGGATCCGCGGGGTGGGGGAGACGGGCCTGGACTTCCACTGGATCGAGGACGAGGCGGGCCGCGCCCGGCAGCGCGACGCCTTCGCCGCGCACATCGGCTGGGCCAAGGAGCACGACCTGGCCCTGGTCATCCACGACCGGGACGCGCACGCCGAGGTCCTCGACGTGCTGGCCGCCGAGGGGTGGCCCGAGCGCGTCCAGATGCACTGCTTCTCCGGCGACGCCGACCACGCGCGGGCCTGCCTGGCGCACGGGGCGTGGCTGTCCTTCCCGGGCACGGTGACGTTCAAGGCCAACGAGGCGCTGCGCGAGGCGGCCCGGATCACCCCGCGCGACCGCATCCTCGCCGAGACCGACGCCCCCTACCTGACGCCGGTGCCGGTGCGGGGGCGTCCGAACGCCAGCTACCTGCTCCCGCACACGGTGCGGTTCCTCGCCGACCTGCGCGGTGAGGACGTGGACGACCTCGCGGCCGTCCTCGACGCCAACGCGACTGCCCTGTTCGGCGACTGGGGAGGGACCCATGGCTGACGCGCTCCTCGACCCGCGCACGATCCGCGAGCTCGCGGCCGAACTCGACCTTCGGCCCACCAAGCAGCGCGGGCAGAACTTCGTGCACGACGCCAACACGGTGCGCCGCATCGTGGCGGCGTCCGGGATCACGCCCGACGACGTCGTGCTCGAGATCGGGCCCGGCCTGGGCTCGCTGACCCTGGGGCTGCTCGAGCGGGCCGCGCACGTCCACGTCGTCGAGATCGAGTCGAGCCTGGCCCGGCGGCTGCCCCGCACGGTCGCCGAGCGCCTGCCCGCGGCGTCCGAACGGCTGACGGTCACCGAGGCCGATGCGCTCGACGTCACGGACCTGCCCGGCCCGCAGCCGACCGCGGTGGTGGCGAACCTGCCCTACAACGTGAGCGTGCCGGTGCTGCTGCACGTGCTCGCGCGGTGGGACTCGATCCGCACCGGGCTGGTCATGGTGCAGCTCGAGGTCGCCGACCGGCTCGTCGCGCCGCCGGGCAGCAAGGTCTACGGCGTGCCGAGCGTGAAGCTCGCCTGGTACGCGGACGCCGCGCGCGTCGGGACCGTGCCCCCCAAGGTCTTCTGGCCGGTGCCCAACGTGGACTCCGGGCTGGTGCGGATGACCCGGCGCGAACCGCCGGCGACCACCGCCACGCGGCAGCAGGTGTTCGCCGTCGTCGACGCGGCCTTCGCCCAGCGGCGCAAGATGCTGCGCGGCGCGCTGGCCGGGCTGTTCGGCTCGTCCGCGGCGGCGTCCGAGGCCCTCGAGGCGGCCGGCGTCGACCCGCAGGCGCGCGGCGAGGTCATCGACGTGGCGGCCTTCGCACGCATCGCCGAGCAGCTGGACCGGGCCCGGGCCTGAGCCCCGGGTGCGAGCCTTTCGCGCGCGGCGTCCGGCTGGTAGACAGGGGCGCATGAGCGCGAGCCAGGCGATGACGGACCAGGTCCGGGTGCGGGCACCCGGGAAGGTCAACCTCGCCCTGCGCGTGGGCGCCGTGCGGGAGGTCGGCTACCACCCCCTCGCGACCGTGTTCCAGGCCCTGTCGATCTTCGACGAGCTCGGTGCCCACCCGGCCGCGCCGGGGCGGTACGGCATCCGGATCGCCGGCGACCAAGCCCACCTCGTGCCGGCCGACGACTCCAACCTCGCGGTGCGGGCGGCCCGGCTGCTGGCCGACCGGCACGGCGGCGAGGCGCGCTACGGCGTCGACCTGCGGATCCGCAAGACGATCCCCGTCACGGGCGGCATGGCCGGCGGGTCGGCGAACGCGGCGGCGGCGCTGGTCGCCTGCGCGGCGCTGTGGGGCATCGACATCAACCCCGACGAGATGCGCGAGCTCGGCGCCGAACTGGGCGCCGACGTGCCGTTCTGCCTGCTCGGCTCGACCGCGCTGGGCCACGGCCGCGGCGACGACCTCGTGCCGGTGCTGAGCCGCGGGGGCTACCACTGGGTGCTCGCGCTTCCCGATGTCGAGCTGTCGACCCCGGCGGTGTTCCGGCGCTTCGACGAGATGAACCCCGACGCCGACCCGGCCCCGCCGCCGGTCCCGCCCGGCCTGCTCGAGGGGCTCGCCTCCGGGGACGTCCGCCGCGTGGCGGAGAACCTCGTCAACGACCTGGAACCCGCCGCCGTCTCCCTGCGTCCGCACCTGGCCGAACTGCTGGACGCCGGCCGTGACGCCGGTGCTCTGGCCGGGATCGTGTCGGGCTCGGGCCCCACGTGCGCCTTCCTGGCCGCGAACGAGGACTCCGCCGTGCGGCTGGCCGGGGTGCTGTCCGGCCTCGGGCTGTGCCGCCAGGTGCGCCGCGCCTCGGGGCCGGTGCCGGGGGCGCGCCAGGTCGCCTGAGCGGGCTCAGATCTCGAAGCCGCCCGCCTCGGGGGGCGCCTCGACCACGCGGAGGCTCGGCTGCGGGTGGAGCCGCTGCATGCCGTGCCAGGTCAGGTTCACCAGGTGGGCGGCGACCTGCGGCTTGGTCAGCGTCGTCTCCTCGCGGGACTCCACCCACCACTGGCCGGCCAGCGCGACCAGCCCGACCAGCATCTGCGAGTACAGGGGGGCGGTGCCCGGGTCGAAGCCGCGGCGCTGGAACTGCGCGGCCAGCAGGCCTTCGACCCGGCTGGCGATGCTGGACAGGATCGTCTGGAAGGTGCCGCCCTGCGAGTAGGGCGAGGAGTCGCGGCTGATGATGCGGAACCCGTCCGGCTCCTCCTCGATGTAGTCGAGCAGGGCCAGCGTGCCGAGCTCGATCAGCGAGCGCGGGTCGGTGTGGGGCCGGCTGATCGCGGCGTAGATCGCGTCGTGCAGACGGCGCACCTCGCGGTCGACGACGACGTCGTAGAGGCCCTCCTTGCCGCCGAAGTGCTCGTACACCACCGGCTTGCTGACCTCGGCGCGGGCGGCGATCTCCTCCACGCTCGTGCCGTCGAGCCCCTTGTCGGCGAAGAGCCCGCGGGCGACCTCGATCAGCTGCTCGCGGCGCTCGGCGCGCGTCATCCGCACGCGCCCGCGGCGGGCACGCGCGGTGGAGGTGTTGGCGGAGGTCACCGACCCAGTCTCTCGCGTGCGGGCGAAACGCGCCAATGGGCCGGCCGGCGTCCCGTGGCCTAGACTGGGCAGCCGGACGCCCACGGCGTCCGAACCCCGGTTGGTCTGTCGGCAGGGCCCGCCTGACTTTGAATCAGGACTAGCGACGAAGGTTCGACTCCTTCCCGGGGTGCTGCACGTCGACGGTGCTGGAGGGGGACGCATGGCCGGGACGCGGGCGCTGCTCGTCCCGCGCCTGGGGCCGAGCGACCACGCCGGTGTCCGCTACCTGCAGCGCCCGGTCGAGCGCCTGCTCCGCCCGCTGCTCGGCCTGCCCGGCGGCCGGTCCGCCTGGCCGGTCGGCCTCACGCCCGTCCCCTGACGGGTCACGCGGGGTGGGGTGACTCTCGCTAGGATGACGGGCGTTGCACCAACCCATCAGGAGAGCGGGCGATGAGCGATCAGGCACAGGGGCGTGGCGTGGCGGGGGTGGTCGTGCTCGCGGCCGGCGCCGGCACACGGATGAAGTCGAAGACGTCCAAGCTCCTCCACCAGGTCGCCGGGCGCTCTATGCTGAGCCACGCGATCAGCGCAGCCGACGCGCTCACCCCGCAGAACCTGGTCGTGGTCGTCGGCCACCAGCGGGAACAGGTCGAGGAGCACCTCACCGAGATCGCGCCCCACGTCGTCACGGCGGTGCAGGAGAGCCAGAACGGCACGGGGGACGCCGTGCGCTGCGGCCTGGCCCCGCTCGCCGACGTGCGGGGTGAGGTCGTCGTGACCTACGGCGACGTCCCCCTGCTGACGGGGGAGACCCTCCTCGAACTCGTCGAGACCCACCGCCGCCACGGCGACGCCGTCACGCTCCTGACGGCCGTGCTCGACGACCCCACCGGCTACGGCCGCATCGTCCGCGACGACGACGGCGACCAGGTCGCCGCGATCGTCGAGCAGAAGGACTGCACCCCCGAGCAGGCCGGGATCGCCGAGATCAACGCGGGCATCTACGTCTTCGACGCCGACGTCCTGCGCGAGGGGCTGGCGTCCCTCACCACCGACAACGCGCAGGGCGAGCTCTACCTGACCGACGTCGTGAAGTTCGCCCGCGGGCGCGGCCTCAGCGTGCACTCCATGGTGCTTGCGGACCGCTGGCAGACCGAGGGCGTCAACGACCGCGTCCAGCTGGCCATCCTGAACAAGGAGTACAACCGCCGCCTCGTCGAGAAGTGGCAGCGGGCCGGCGTCACGATCGTCGACCCCGACACCACCTGGCTGCACGACACCGTTGACCTCGGGTCCGACGTGACGATCCTGCCGGGCACCAGCCTCGAGGGGGCGACCTCGGTGGCCAGCGGCGCCACGATCGGCCCCGACACGACCCTGCTCGACGTGGAGGTCGGCGCCGACGCCACGGTGGTGCGCAGCCACGTGGTCCTTGCGACGATCGGGGCCGGGGCGTCCGTCGGCCCGTACGCCTACCTGCGGCCGGGCACCGAGCTGGGCGCCGGCGGCAAGATCGGCACCTTCGTCGAGACCAAGAACGCCCAATTCGGGCCGGGGGCCAAGGCGTCCCACCTCTCCTACGTCGGGGACGCCGAGGTGGGCGAGGGCACCACCATCGGGGCGGGCGTCATCGTCGCCAACTACGACGGGGTCGCCAAGCACCGCACGGTGGTCGGCCGGGAGAGCTTCGTCGGGTCGAACTCGGTGCTCGTGGCCCCGGTCACGGTCGGCGACGGCGCGTATGTTGCCGCCGGTTCCGCGCTCACGGACGCGGTGGGGCCGGGTGAACTGGCCATCGCCCGGGGACGGCAGCGTAATATCCCGGGCTGGGTGGCGTCGCGACGAGCCGGGACGAAGACTCACCAGGCCGCGACAGACGCGAGCGAGAACAACGAAGGGACGCACCTGCCGTGACGGGGATCAAGCGCCAGTCGGAGAAGCACCTCATCCTCGCCTCGGGGCGCGCGTTCCCCGAGCTCGCCGAAGAGGTGGCGTCGCTCATCGGGGTCGAACTGGTGCCCACGCGAGCCCTCACGTACGCGAACTCCGAGATCTACGTGCGCTTCGAGGAGTCGGTGCGCGGCGCGGACGCCTTCGTGCTGCAGTCCCACTGCGCGCCCGTCAACGAGTGGCTGATGGAGCAGCTGATCATGGTGGACGCCCTCAAGCGCGCCTCCGCCAAGCGGATCACCGTCGTCTCGCCGTTCTACCCCTACGGTCGCCAGGACAAGAAGCACGCCGGCCGCGAGCCGATCTCGGCCCGCCTGATCGCCGACCTGTACAAGACCGCCGGCGCCGACCGCCTGATGTCGATCGACCTGCACGCCTCCCAGATCCAGGGCTTCTTCGACGGCCCCGTCGACCACCTCATCGGCCTGCCGGTGCTGCTGGAGTACATCCAGGAGAAGTACCCGCTCGAGAACCTCACGGTCGTGTCGCCGGACGCCGGCCGCGTGCGCCTCGCCGACGCGTGGACCGACAAGCTCGGCGCCCCACTGGCGATCATCCACAAGCGCCGCGACCCGAACAAGGCCAACGAGGTGGCCGTGGGCGAGGTCGTCGGTGACGTCGAGGGCCGGGTCTGCCTGCTGGTCGACGACATGATCGACACGGCGGGCACGATCTGCGCGGCGGCCCAGACGCTGAAGGACCACGGAGCGGCCAAGGTCATCGCCGCCGCCACCCACCCGATCCTGTCGGGCCCGGCCGCCAAGCGGCTCAACGAGTCGGCGTTCGAGGAGATCATCGTCACCAACACCCTGCCGATCAGCGACGACCTCAACATCCCGAAGCTGACCGTGCTGTCGATCGCCCCGCTGATCGCCGAGGCGATCCGGCAGATCTTCGAGGACGGCTCGGTCACCAGCCTCTTCGACGGCGCGCACCTGTAGCCGGCCCGGGCGGAAGCCTGCGACGAGGTACGCGTGTCCGGTCGATTCGGCCGGACGCCGAGGCGTCCGGTAAGGTGGTCGGGTTGCTTGGCGAGGGGCCGTGAGCCCGTGATCGACGAGTGTGAGTGTGACTCCCTTGCCCAGCCCGACACCAAATGCAAGGTTGAGGAGAACCACATGTCGTCCAACGAGATCAAGCTCGCCGCCGACTCGCGCACCGAGTTCGGCAAGGGTGCCTCGCGCCGCCTGCGCCGCGAGGGCAAGGTCCCCGCGGTCATCTACGGCCACGGCACCGACCCCGTCCACATCGCCCTCCCGGGCCACGAGTCGCTGCTCGCGCTGCGCGCCGCCAACGCCCTGCTGTCGATCACGATCGACGGCGGCAAGGCCCAGCTCGCCCTGCCCAAGCAGGTGCAGCGCGACCCGCTCAAGGGCTTCCTCGAGCACGTCGACCTGCTCATCGTGAGGAAGGGCGAGAAGGTCACCGTCGAGGTGCCGCTCGTCATCCTCGGTGAGGTCAAGGAGGGCATCGTGACGATGGACCAGCAGACCATCACCCTCGAGGCCGAGGCCACCAACATCCCCGCGCAGATCGAGATCGAGGTCTCGGCGCTCGAGGTCGGCCAGCAGATCACCGCCGGCGACCTGAACCTGCCCGAGGGTGCGGTCTTCCCGGGCGAGCCCGAGGACCTGATCCTCTCCGTCGCCGCCCCGATCACGGAGGAGGCCCTGGAGGCGTCCCTCGAGGGCGACGCCGGCGAGGCCCCCGCCGAGGAAGCCGCCGAGGACGAGGCGGAGTAGTCCACCTTGGCTGCATGGCTCGTGGTCGGGCTCGGGAACCCGGGCCCGACCTACGCGTCCACGCGGCACAACGTCGGCTTCATGGTCGCCGACGAGTTGGCCGCGCGGGCGCGCACCCCGTTCACGGCACCGCGCGGGATGCGTGGTGACGTGTGCGAGACGCGCGTGGCCGCGTCCGGCTTCGGCGGCGTGGGCGCCGACGCGCAACGCGTCGTGCTGCTCAAGCCGCGCACCTTCATGAACGAGTCGGGCGCCGCCGTGGCCAAGGCGTGCGCCTTCTTCAAGATCGACCCCGACCACGTCGTGGCGGTCCACGACGAGCTCGACCTCGACTTCGGCCAGCTGCGGCTGAAGTTCGGCGGCGGCGACAACGGCCACAACGGGCTGCGCTCGATGCGCTCCCACCTGGGCACGGGAGACTTCTTCCGGGCCCGCTTCGGCATCGGCCGCCCGCCCGGCCGCCAGGACGCCGCCGACTTCGTGCTGCGCCCCATCCCGGCGTCCCTCCGCGAGGACTACGCCGTCGAGATCTCCCGTGTCGCCGACGCGGTCGAGGCGCTGCTGGTCGAGGGCCTGACCTCGGCGCAGAACCGCTTCAACTCCTGAGGCTCGCGGCCGCTCCGCCGGCTCGCCGGGTGGGCGTCCGCGCGGTCGGCGTCCGGACAGCGCCGCGCCGGAGGGGGCCGACGGGTTAGGGTGGTCGACGGTCGCCTGCAGCACGGATGGAGTACGGATGCCCAAGCGCGAAGACATCAACAAGGTCCTCATCATTGGCTCCGGCCCCATCGTCATCGGGCAGGCGTGTGAGTTCGACTACTCCGGCACCCAGGCGTGCAAGGCCCTGCGGAACCTCGGCTATGAGGTGGCCCTGGTCAACAGCAACCCGGCCACGATCATGACCGACCCGGTCATGGCCGACGAGACCTACATCGAGCCGCTCAACGTGCCCACGCTCGAGGCGATCATCAAGCAGAGCAAGCCCGACGCGCTGCTGCCCAATCTGGGCGGCCAGACGGGCCTCAACCTCTCCACCGCGCTCGACCGCGCGGGCATCCTGGAGGCCAACGACGTCCAGATGATCGGCATCACCCAGGACGTCATCGAGCGCGGCGAGGACCGCGAGACGTTCAAGCGCACCATGGCCGAGATCGGCGTCGACATGCCGCGCTCCCAGACCGTCGGCACGGTCGGGGACGCCCTCGCCTTCGCCGCCGAGGTCGGCTACCCGATGGTCGTCCGCCCCGCCTACACGATGGGCGGCACGGGCGGCGGGTTCGTGCACTCCGACGACGAGATGCGCACCATCGCGCACCGCGGCCTGCAGGCCTCGCCGATCACGCAGGTCCTGGTCGAGGAGTCGATCCTCGGCTGGGAGGAGCTCGAGGTCGAGGTCATCCGCGACGCCAAGAACCAGATGATCAGCGTCTGCTTCATCGAGAACGTGGATGCCGTGGGCGTCCACACCGGCGACTCCTACTGCAACGCCCCGATGATCACCATCGCCCAGGAACTGCAGGACGAGCTGCAGCGCATCGCCCACAAGATCGTGAGCGAGATCGGCGTCATCGGCGGCACCAACGTGCAGCTGGCGCACAACCCGAGGACCGGGCGCGTGGTCGTCATCGAGATCAACCCGCGCACGTCGCGGTCGAGCGCGCTGGCGTCCAAGGCCACCGGCCTGCCGATCGCCATGGTGTCGACGCTGCTGGCCGCCGGCCTGACGCTCGACGAGATCCCGTACTGGCGCGACGGTACCCTCGACAAGTACACCCCCGACGGCGACTACGTCGTGGCCAAGTTCGCGCGCTGGGCGTTCGAGAAGTTCCCCGGCGCGGTCGACAAGCTGGGCACGCAGATGCGCGCCGTCGGCGAGGTCATGAGCATCGGCAAGGACTACAAGGAGGCCTTCGGCAAGGCCATCCGTGGGCTGGAGAACGGACGCCTCGGGCTCGGCAACGCCTCCGACTTCCGGACCCTCGGTCGCGACGAGCTGCTGCGCCGCCTCGCCCAGCCGTCGAGCGACCGCCAGTACCTGATGTACGAGGCCCTGCGGGCCGGGGTGTCGGTCGACGAGCTGGTCGAGCTCACCCACATCAAGGCCTGGTTCGTCGAGCAGATGGCCGAGATCCTGGCCGTCGAGACCGAGATCGAGGGCTACGCGGGCGACCTCGCCGGGCTGCCCGCCGACCTGCTCCGGCGCGCCAAGGAGGCCGGCCACGGCGACGCCTACCTCGCGCAGATCCTCGGCGTGCCCGAGGCCGACCTGCGCGCCCGCCGCGTCGCCGAGGGCATCGTGCACCGCTACGAGGCCGTGCCCGTGTCGGGCGTCGAGGGCGCGGAGTACTACTTCTCGACGTATGCCCCCGAGCGCGCCAACCCGCTGCCCGACCCCAAGCCGGTCAGCGACCGCCGCAAGGTGATGGTGCTCGGCGGCGGACCCAACCGCATCGGCCAGGGCATCGAGTTCGACTACTGCTGCGTCCACGCCGCCTACACGCTGCGCGACGCCGGCTTCGAGACGATCATGGTCAACTGCAACCCCGAGACCGTCTCCACCGACTACGACACCTCCGACAAGCTCTACTTCGAGCCGCTCACCGTCGAGGACGTCCTGGCCATCGTCGAGCGCGAGAAGCCCGAGGGTGTCGTGTGCCAGTTCGGCGGCCAGACCCCGCTGAACATCGCCCGCGCGCTCCAGGAGGCCGGCGTCCCGATCATCGGCACCTCGCCCGACACCATCGACCTCGCCGAGGACCGCGACGAGTTCCGCGCCATGATGGACCGCCTCGGCATCCCGATGCCCGCCGCGGGCATGGCGGTGACCACCGACGAGGCCGTGGCCGTGGCGTCCGAGATCGGCTACCCGGTCATCGTGCGCCCGAGCTACGTGCTGGGCGGGCGCGGCATGGAGATCATCCACGACGTCGAGAACCTGCGCCGCTACATGGATGCCGCCGAGGGCGTCACGCCGGAGCGTCCGATCCTCGTCGACCGGTTCCTCGAGAACGCGCTCGAGTGCGAGGCGGACGCCGTGTGCGACGGCACCGACGCCTTCGTGCCCGCGGTGATGGAGCACATCGAGTACGCGGGCATCCACTCCGGCGACTCGGCCTGCCTGGTGCCGAGCGTGACGATCCCCGACGACCAGCTCGCCACCATCGAGGACTACACCCGCCGCATCGCGATCGAGCTCGGCGTGGTCGGCCTGATGAACATCCAGTACGCGATCCTCGACGGGGTCGTGTACGTGCTCGAGGCCAACCCGCGCGCCTCGCGGACGGTACCGCTGGTGTCGAAGGTCTGCGACGTGAACATGGCCTCGCTCGCGACCCGGCTCATGCTGGGGGAGTCGCTGGCCTCCCTGAACCTCGAGAAGCGGAACGTGCCGTTCTTCGGGGCCAAGGAATCGGTGTTCCCGTTCAACATGTTCCCCGAGGTCGACCCGCTGCTCGGCCCCGAGATGCGCTCCACCGGCGAGGTGCTGGGCCTGGCGTCCAACCCCGGGCTGGCGTTCTTCAAGAGCCAGGAGGCCACCCAGACCGTGTTGCCCACCGAGGGCACGGTGCTGATGTCGATCGCCGAGCGTGACCGCATCGACTCCGGTCATGGCTCGCCGGGCGCCAACGTGCTGACCGCGGCGCGCACCTTCGTGGCCAACGGGTTCTCGCTGATGGGCACCACGGGCACGGTCGCGTTCCTGGCGAAGCACGGCATCGAGGCGACGCCGGTGAACAAGCTGCACGAGGGCTCGCCGCACATGGCCGACGCCATCCGTGACGGCCAGGTGCAGCTCGTCATCAACACCCCCGCCGGCCGCGCGTCGGAGTACGACGACTCCTACATCCGCAAGGCGGCCATCCGCGCTCGGGTGCCGTACGTCACCACCACCTCCGAGGCCTACGCGGCGGCCATCGGCATCGCCGCCCACCGACGGGGGGCCGAGGGCGTGAAGTCGCTGCAGGAGTGGCACGCCTCCATCGGCTGACGCCCGGGGTTGCCCACCCCCGGGAGGACCGGGTTGTGGTGAGGTGCTGATCGGAACGGCCCCCGACCCGATCGGCTGCATGACGATGTGAGCGTGTGCGGCGTCGGTGCCGGCTCGGTCGGGGGCCATTTCGATCACGACGCCGTCGTCACCCGGCTGTTGAGGGGGCGGAGCGTCCGGGAGTGCTCTCCTTACCGACCGGTTGGTAAGTGGAGGACGACGTGGACGACAAGCAGCGCAATCGGGTGCTCGGGGTGCTCTTCGTGGGCGTGCTCATGGGGGCGCTCGACATCGCCATCATCGGGCCGGCGATGCCGGCGATCCAGGCCGAGTTCGGGCTGACCCCGCGCCAACTGCCGTGGCTGTTCAGCATCTACGTGCTCATGCAGATGATCAGCACGCCGCTGTGGGCCAAGCTGTCGGACTTCTACGGGCGTCGCGCGATCTATGTCCTCGACGTCGCGCTGGCCGCCCCGCACCCAGCTGGCGTTCCCGCACGGAGCCGGCGGTGCAACGCCAGTGGCGTGCACGGAAGCCGGCGGCGTCGCGGCCGGTCAGAGCCAGCCGAACCCGGCCATGGCGAGCAGCCACCCGGTCATCGTGAGGAACGACACCGCGGTGGAGAGCATCATCGACGCCGCGCCGAACTCGCCGTCGCCGTGCTGCTCGGCCACCGCGGCCACGATCGACATCGAGGGCAGGGCGCCGGTGAGCACCGCCGCCACCTTGAGCTCGGGCGGGAGGTCGGGCAGGCCGAGCAGGGGCAGTGCGAGCACGAGCCCGAGCATCACCGCGGGCATCACCAGGAGCTTGCCGCCGACGGCCACCGCGAGGTCGGCCAGCTGGCCGCGCAGGCGCAGGCCGACCAGCATGCCGCCGATCGAGAACAGCGCCACCGCCGAGGACGACTGGGCCACGAGGTTCACCGAGCGGTCGATCATGGGCGGCAGGGTGATGCCGAGGGGGTCCATGAGCAGGGCCAGGATGATCGCGATCACCATCGGGTGGGTGACCACGCGCACGACGATGTCGCG
Source organism: Propioniciclava sp. MC1595 (assembly GCF_017569205.1). GTDB lineage: Bacteria > Actinomycetota > Actinomycetes > Propionibacteriales > Propionibacteriaceae > Propioniciclava. The sequence continues at coordinate 2,698,026 of NZ_CP071870.1, read as the reverse complement.
CAGGCGGCGCGCCCAGCTGGTCGCGGCGCCGGAGACCGCCTCGAACAGGGCCAGCGCCACCGGGATGATCAGGGTGTTGTCGACGAGCATGTCCATGCCGACGGCGAGCCCCGCGAACGCCGGGATCACGATCAGGAACGTCGGGAACCCCACGAAGCCGTTGTTGGTGCCGCTCATCGCGAACGCGATCGTCGCCGCCCGCACGCTGCCCCGGACGCCGCGGGCCGCGGCCCATGCGAGCCCGAGCGCGACCATCACCATCGCCGCGACGGCGTAGGCGAGCAGGTACGTCGGGTTGAGGATCTCGCCAAGGGACCGCCCGGCGACGTTGACGAAGATCAGCACCGGCAGCGCGAGCTTCACCACGTAGCGGGCGAGCACCGACATGTCGGAGCGCTCGAACATCCCGAGCCGGGTCGTCACGAAGCCCAGGCCCACCACGAGGAAGATCGGCACGGTCGCCGACAGGATGTCGAGCACCCCTCGACGCTATCCCCGCCCGCCCCGGTCGCGCCCGGGGTGGCCGGATGTTGCCCCTGTCAGCCCACGTGCGCGCGGGCATTGCGGAACATCCGCAGCCAAGGGCTGGCCTCGTCGGCGGAGCCGCTGGTCCAGCTCATCTGGATGTTGCGGAGCACCCGCTCGGGGTGGGGCATCATCGCGGTGAACCGGCCGTCGGGCGTGGTGACGGCGGTGAGGCCGGCGACCGAGCCGTTCGGGTTGGCCGGGTACGCCTCGGTCGGGTTGCCGTGGTGGTCGACGAACCGCATCGCCCGCTGGACGGCACCCTCGTCACCGCGCGCGGTGAAGTCCGCGCGGCCCTCGCCGTGCGACACCGCGATCGGGATGCGCGAGCCCGCCATGCCGCCGGTGAAGATCGACGGCGACTCCAGCACCTCGACCAGCGACAGGCGCGCCTCGAACTGCTCGGAGGAGTTGCGGCGGAACAGCGGCCACGCCTCGGCGCCCGGGATCAGGTCGGCCAGCGCCCCGAACATCTGGCAGCCGTTGCAGATGCCCAGCCCGAAGGTGTCCTCGCGGGCGAAGAACGCGCCGAACGCCTCGGTCAGCGCCGGGTTGAACAGGATCGAGCGCGCCCAGCCCTCACCGGCCCCCAGCGTGTCGCCGTAGGAGAAGCCGCCCACCGCGACGAGCCCGACGGCGTCGCCCAGGTCGAAGCGGCCGCTCTGCAGGTCGGTCATGTGGACGTCCCACGCGTCGAAACCGGCGCGGTCGAACGCGAACGCGGTCTCGACGTGGCTGTTCACGCCCTGCTCGCGCAGGATCGCCACCTTCGGCCGGGCGCCGGTGTTCACGAACGGGGCGGCGACGTCCTCGCGCACGTCGAACGTCGTCTCCACGTGCAGGCCGGGGTCGTCGTCGGACGCGAAGCCCGCGTGCTCGGCGTCCGCGCACTCCGGGTTGTCGCGCAGGGCGGCGATCCGCCACGAGACCTCGTCCCATGCCTGGCCCAGGTCGCGCAGCGACTCGTCCAGCACGTCGGCGCCGCCGATCGCGACGCGCACGCGCCGACCCTCGGCGGTCGAGCCGACCGGCACGGTGACGTCGGCCAGCCCGTGCTCGGCGAGCACGAGCAGCGCGTCGTCCAGGGACGCCGTGGGCACGGCCAGCACCGCACCCAGCTCCTCGGCGAAGAGCTCGGCCACCGAGGAGACGTCCAGCGACAGGCCGGTTGCGCCGGCCAGGCCCATCTCGACGGCCGCGGCCCACAGGCCACCGTCGGAGCGGTCGTGGTAGGCCGCAACCAGCCCGGCCGAACGCAGCGCGTTCACCGCGTCCACCAGCGCCACGAGACGGGACGGGTCGTCGAGGTCGGGGACCTCGCCGCCGAACTCGCCCGAGACCTGGGCGAGCATCGAGCCGCCGAGGCGGTCGGCGCCGGCGCCGAGGTCGACCAGCAGCAGCGCCTGGTCGGCGCCCACCTGCGGGGTGAGGGTGCCGCGGACGTCGGCCAGCGACGCGAACGCCGAGACCACCAGCGACACCGGGGAGGTGACCTGCTTGTCCTCTCCGTCGGCCGACCACTTGGTGCGCATCGACAACGAGTCCTTGCCGACCGGGATGCTGACGCCCAGCGCCGGACACAGCTCGAGGCCGACCGCGCGCACGGTGTCGTAGAGGGCGGCGTCCTCGCCGGGTTCGCCGCAGGCGGCCATCCAGTTCGCCGACAGCTTGACCCGGTTGAGCGTGATCGGGGCGGCGAGCAGGTTGGTGATCGCCTCGCCGACGGCCATGCGGCCCGAGGCGGGGGCGTCCACGGACGCGAGCGGCATGCGCTCGCCCGAACTCATCGCCTGCCCGGCGAAGCCGATGTGGTCGGTGAGTGTGACCGCGACGTCGGCCACCGGCACCTGCCACGGGCCGACCATCTGGTCGCGGTGGGACAGGCCGCCGACCGTGCGGTCGCCGATCGTGATCAGGAAGCGCTTGGACGCCACGCTCGGGTGCCGCAGCACGGCGTAGGCGGCCTCGCGCACGGCGTCGGCGTCGTCGAACCGGGCGAGGTCCAGCGCGGGCGCCGACCGCTCGACCCGCGTCACGTCGCGCGTCATCCTCGGCGGCTTGCCGAGCAAGGTGAACAGCGGCATGTCGACGGCCGGGTCGTCACCGGGGCCCGCGTCGATCGCGTCGTCGGCCACCACGAGCTCACCGTCGTCGAACGCCCGCCCGACCACGGCGAACGGGGCGCGCTCGCGCGCGCAGATGGCGCGGAACCGCTCCAGCGACTCGGGCGCGATCGCCAGCACGTAGCGCTCCTGGCTCTCGTTGCACCAGACCTCCTTGGGCGCCAGCCCGGACTCCTCCAGTGGCACCGCGTCCAGGTCGAAGCGGGCACCCATGCCGGCGTCGTTGACCAGCTCGGGGAACGCGTTCGACAGGCCGCCCGCGCCCACGTCGTGGATCGCCAGGATCGGGTTGTCGGCCCCGAGCGCCCAGCACGCGTTGATGACCTCCTGCGCGCGCCGCTCCATCTCGGGGTTGCCGCGCTGCACCGAGTCGAAGTCGAGCTCGGCCGCGTTGGTGCCGGCCGCCATCGAGCTGGCGGCGCCGCCACCCATGCCGATGCGCATGCCCGGCCCGCCCAGCTGGATCAGCAGCGAGCCCTCCCCGAACACGACCTTCTCGGTCTGCTCGGCGCTGATCGCGCCCAGGCCTCCGGCGCTCATGATCGGCTTGTGGTAGCCGCGGCGGACGCCGTCCACCGTCTGCTCGTAGACGCGGAAGAACCCGCCGAGCCCGGGGCGTCCGAACTCGTTGTTGAAGGCCGCAGCGCCCAGGGGGGCGTCGGTCGTGATCTCGAGTGGGGACGCGATGTGCGCGGGGGCGCCGTACTGCTCGGCCTCCCACGGCTCGTCGGTGCCGGGCAGGTTGAGGTTGGACACGACGAAGCCGGTCAGGCCCGCCTTGGGCTGCGAACCGCGGCCGGTCGCGCCCTCGTCGCGGATCTCGCCGCCGGAGCCGGTCGCCGCCCCCGGGAACGGCGAGATCGCCGTCGGGTGGTTGTGGGTCTCGACCTTCATCAGCACGTGCACCTCGCCCGGGCGCTCGGCATACGGCGCGGGGGCCGCGTAGGCGGCGTCCGGCTCGGGCACGAACCGGGTGGCCTGGCCGCCGGCCATGATCGAGGAGTTGTCCTTGTAGGCGACGATCGTGCCGTTCGCCAGCCCGCCCGCGACGCGCTCGGTGTGCCGGATCATGCCGAACAGCGAGGAGTCCTGCGGGACGCCGTCGATGACGAAGTCGGCGTTGAAGATCTTGTGGCGGCAGTGCTCGGAGTTCGCCTGCGCGAACATCATCAGCTCGACGTCGGTGGGGTTGCGGTCCAGGCCGGTGAAGGCGTCGACGAGGTAGTCGATCTCGTCCTCGGACAGGGCCAGGCCGAAGGCCGAGTTGGCCTCGACGAGGGCCTCGCGGCCGTGGCCGAGCACGTCGACGTGGGCCATTGGCTCGGCGTCCTTCTCGGCGAAGACCTCGGTGGCGGCCTCGCGGCTGTCCAGGACCGACTCGGTCATCCGGTCGTGCAGGATCGCGGCGCAGGCCTCGGCCTGCTCGCCGGTGAGCGGGGCGTCCAGCGTGAGGGTGTACTCGGTGACCCGCTCCACGCGGTGCACGTCGATGCCGCAGTTGTGCACGATGTCGGTCGCCTTGGACGCCCACGGCGAGATCGTGCCCAGGCGCGGGGCGACGACCATGGACGCCGTGGCGGCCCCGGCGTCCGGCGCGGGGTCGGCGGGGGGCCCGTACTCGAGGATGCGGGCGAGCGTCTCGACGTCGGCGTCGGAGAGCGCCTCGTCGGAGGCGACCAGGTGCACGTACCGGGCGCTGATGCCGGTCACCTGCGGGGCGACGGCCTGCAGTCGCGCGACCAAGGAGGTGGCGCGGAAGGCCGGGAGCGCCGATCCTCCGGGGACCACCATCAGGTCGTAGTGGTGCGACGCGGCGGTGGTGTCGACCTGGTCGGGAGCGGGCGCCATGGAAAGCCTCCGGTGTGACGGTGCGGGACGGGGAACAGGCTACCGGTGGGGCGTCCGCCCGCGGGTCGGGGCCCAGTTCCGAGGACCTACACTGTTCGCCGTGGATCGTGCGGGTTTGTTGGAGCTCGTCGCCTCGGAACCCGTGGTCAGCAAGCTCATCGAGGCTGCCCGTGCGGACTCGGAGCCGACGCTGGACGTGACGTGCCCGGGCGCCCTGCGCCCCCTGGTCGCTGCGGCGCTGACCGAGCAGTCCGACACCCCGTTGCTGGTGGTCACCTCCACCTACCGCGAGGCCGAGTCCGCCCGCGACACCCTGCGCTCGCTGCTCGGCACCGACGCGGTGGCCTACTACCCGGCCTGGGAGACCCTGCCCCACGAGCGGCTCTCGCCGCGCTCCGACACCGTCGGCCGACGCCTGGCCGTGCTGCGCCGGCTGGCCGGGAACAGCGAGCTGGCCCCGCCGCGCATCATCGTCGCCCCCGTGCGCGCCGTGCTGCAGCCGCAGGTCGCCGGCCTCGGCGCGCTCACGCCGGTGACGGTCACGGTGGGGGAGGACCGCGACGTCGACGACCTCGCCGTCGCCCTCGTCGACGCCGCCTACGTGCGCGTCGACCTCGTCGAGCGTCGAGGCGAGTTCGCCGTGCGCGGCGGCATCATCGACGTGTTCCCGCCCACGCTGGAGCACCCGGTGCGCATCGACTTCTTCGGCGACACCGTCGAGGAGATCCGCCCGTTCAGCGTGGCCGACCAGCGCTCGCACGACGAGACCCTCGACCAGGTCACCGCCGACCCCTGCCGCGAGATGCTGCTCACCGACGCGGTGCGCGAGCGGGCCGCGGCCCACGCCGCCCGCCAGGGCGTGCCCGACCAGATGCGCGAGCTGTTCACCCGCATCGCCGAGGGCCACGCCGTCGACGGGATGGAGGCGCTCGCCCCCGCGCTGGTCGACCGGCTCGAGCTGCTCGTCGACGTGCTGCCCGAGGACACCACCGTCGTCGTCAGCGACCCCGAGAAGGTGCGCGCCCGCGCCCTGGAGCTGCACGCCACCTCGCAGGAGTTCCTCGCCGCGTCGTGGTCGGCGGCCGCCGAGGGGGGCAAGGCGCCGATCGACCTCGCGGCGTCCGCGTACCGGCAGCTCGCCGACGTGCGCGCGGCCGCCCTGGGCCGCGGCCTGGCGTGGTGGACGTTCTCGGCGTTCGCCGAGGACCCCGAGTCCCGGCACATCGTGGCCGAGGAGAACGAGCCGTTCCGCGGCGACCTCGAGGCCGCGATCGCGGCGATCGGCGAGGCGGTGGCGTCCGGGTTCGAGGTCGTGCTGGTCGCCGACGCGACCGGTCGCGCGCAGCGGCTGGGGGAGGTCCTGGCCGAGCACGACCTGGCCGGGAGGGCGTCCATCATCGTCGCCGACCTGCCGCGCGGGTTCCGGCTCGACGGGGTCAACCTGCGGGTGTTCACCTCCGGCGACCTCGCCGGGGTCAAGGGCGGAGCCGACAAGGCCGAGCGCAAGATGCCGGCCCGGCGCAAGAACGCCATCGACCCGCTCGAGCTCAAGGCCGGCGACTTCGTCGTGCACGACGCGCACGGGGTTGGCAAGTACATCGAGATGGTCACGCGCGAGGTGCACGGCGCCACCCGCGAGTACCTGGTCATCGAGTACGCGCCGAGCAAGCGCGGGCACCCCGGCGACCGGCTGTTCGTGCCCATGGACGCCCTCGACCAGGTCACCCGCTACGTCGGCGGCGAGGCCCCCTCGCTCGACCGCATGGGCGGCGCGGACTGGACCAAGCGGAAGGCGCGCGCCCGCAAGGCCGTGCGCGAGATCGCGGCCGAGCTGATCAAGCTGTACGCCGCCCGCCAGGCCTCGCAGGGGCACGCGTTCGGCCCCGACTCGCCGTGGCAGCGCGAGCTGGAGGACAACTTCGCCTACGTCGAGACCCCCGACCAGATGGCCGCCGTCATCGAGGTCAAGCGCGACATGGAGCAGGTCGTGCCGATGGACCGCCTGGTCTGCGGCGACGTCGGCTACGGCAAGACCGAGATCGCCGTGCGCGCCGCGTTCAAGGCCGTCATGGACGGCAAGCAGGTCGCGATCCTCGTGCCGACCACCCTGCTGGTGCAGCAGCACTACGCGACGTTCGCCTCGCGGTACGCCGGGTTCCCGGTGACGGTGGCGGCGCTGTCGCGGTTCCAGTCGCCGGCCGAGTCGCGCAAGGCGATCGAGGGCATCGCCGACGGCACGGTCGACATCGTCGTGGGCACGCACCGGCTGTTCTCGAACGAGGTTCAGTTCAAGGACCTCGGCCTGGTGATCATCGACGAGGAGCAGCGCTTCGGCGTCGACCACAAGGAGGCGCTGAAGAAGCTGCGGCTCAACGTCGACGTGCTGGCGATGTCGGCCACGCCGATCCCGCGCACGCTGGAGATGGCGATCACGGGCATCAGGGAGATGTCGGTGATCGCCACCCCGCCCGAGGAGCGGCACCCGGTGCTGACGTTCGCCGGGCCGTCGGACGACAACCAGGTGCGCGCGGCGATCCGGCGCGAGCTCGCCCGCGAGGGCCAGGTGTTCTACATCCACAACCGGGTGGGCACGATCGAGAAGGCGGCCGCGCACATCCGCGACCTGGTGCCCGAGGCGCGGGTCGCCGTGGCCCACGGGCAGATGAACGAGACCACCCTCGAGAAGGTGATGGTCGACTTCTGGGAGCGCGAGGCCGACGTGCTGGTCTGCACCACGATCGTCGAGGCCGGCCTGGACATCTCCTCGGCCAACACCCTGATCATCGAGCGGGCCGACCTGCTCGGCCTCTCGCAGCTGCACCAGCTGCGCGGCCGCGTCGGCCGCGGCCGCGAGCGCGGGTACGCCTACTTCCTCTACCCGCCCGACAAGCCGCTCACCGACACCGCGCACGACCGGCTGGCCACCATGGCCGCCCACACCGACCTCGGCGCCGGTATGGCGATCGCGATGAAGGACCTCGAGATCCGCGGCGCCGGCAACCTGCTCGGCGAGGAGCAGTCGGGCCACATCGCCGACGTCGGCTTCGACCTCTACATCCGACTGGTGGGCGAGGCCGTGGCGGACTTCCGCGGCGAGGCGTCCGAACCCGAACCCGAGATGAAGATCGAGCTCTCGGTCGATGCGCACCTGCCCACCGACTACGTCGAGTCCGAGCGCCTGCGCCTGGAGATGTACAAGCGGCTAGCGTCGGTGCGCGAGGAGTCCGAGCTGGACGCCGTGCGCGCCGAGCTGCTCGACCGCTACGGCCCGCTGCCCGAGCCGGTGGAGAACCTGTTCAAGGTCACCCGGTTCCGGATGCTGTGCCGCTCGGTCGGGATCACCGAGGTGCTCTCGGCCGGGACGATGATCCGGTTCGCGCCCGCCGTGCTGCCCGACTCGCGCGACATGCGTCGGGCCCGCATGTACCCGGGCTCGCGGGTGAACAAGCAGACCGCCCAGCTGTTCCTGCCGCGGCCGATGACCCGCCCGGTCGCCGGCCAGCCGGTCAAGGACGGCGAGCTGCTCGAGTGGGCCACCCAGGCGGTCACGGCGCTGTTCGTCCCCTGACACCTGCATGGTGGCCCCGCGCGGGTGGCTAGGATCGGGGCGGATCCGATCGTCCTCGAGGAGCAGAACCCATGAACAAGGCCGCACGCACCCTGGCTGCCGGCGTCGCCGTGGCGGCGCTGGCCCTGACCGGCTGCGCCAACTCGCCCGCCGACGCCGCCACCGTGAACGGCGTCCGGATCGCCGACAGCACCGTGCGCGAGGTCGCGCGCGTCCTTGGCCAGGCCACCGGCAGCGAGACCGGGCTCGCCCTCAAGCAGGCCACCTACGACCTGGTGCTGGGCGAGGCGGCCCGCCAGGTCGCGGCGTCCACCGGCACGACGATCACCGCCGCCGACCAGCAGGAGGTCATCGGCCAGTACCCGGCCGTGGCCGCCGTCAGCCAGGTCCCGGGCGGTGCCGAGTGGGCCGACGCCGCGACGCGCGCGTTCCTGCTGCAGGAGGAGCTGGGCGCCGACAAGTTCGTCGAGGAGGTCGGCAAGCTCGACATCACGATCAACCCGCGCTACGGCCAGTGGGACGCCTCCCGCGCCTCGTTCGGGGACGCCTCCCTGGCGCGGGCCGCCGACTCCGCCACGCTGCGCCGCTGAGCCGCGACCCGTGGCGCACCCCGAGGTCGAGCGCCTCATCGACGTGATGACGGCGCTCCGCGTGGGCTGCCCGTGGGACGCCGAGCAGACGCACCGCTCGCTGGTCGCCTACCTCGTCGAGGAGGCGGCCGAGGTCGTCGAGGCGATCGAGACCGGCTCCGACGACCACCTGGTCGAGGAGCTGGGCGACCTGCTGCTGCAGGTGGTCTTCCACGCCGAGATCGCCCGCCAGGACGGCCGGTTCTCGATCGAGGACGTGGCGCGCGGCATCGCCGACAAGCTGGTGGCCCGGCACCCGTACGTCTTCGGCGACGGCGACGTGCCCGACGACCTGATGGGCTCGTGGGAGGCGCGCAAGCGCGCCGAGAAGGGCCGCACCTCGGCCCTCGACGGGATCCCGCCGCTCAACGCGCTCGCGCGCACCATGAAGGTCGTCTCCCGCGCCCGCTCGCACGGCGTGGACCCGGGCCTGCCGGCCGAGCCGGTCACGGCGTCCGAGGTCGGCGGCGGCATCGTCGCCCTGGTCGCCCGCGCCCAGGCCAGCGGGGTGGACGCCGACCAGGCCGTCCGCGACGCGGTCCGGGCCCTGGAGGCCGCGATCCGCGCTGCGGAGGATTCGCCGAGGGCTTGAGTTTTCTGCGCCGAGGGCTTGGGTTCTGGACGCCCAGGGCTTGAGTTTCCCCAGCCCGACCTGCGCTCTGGAGATGGTTCTCCACAGGTCGCGAAACCTGGTGCGCTGCTGGGAGAGAAGCCGCCCAACCTCCCGGCATGCACAACCTCATTCCTCCTGGTGGAGCCGACATCCCGGTTCCCATCCTGAAACTGCGTCCGGGCGTCCGTCTCGAACAGGTCCCGGACACCGACATCGCGCTGCACCGCGAACGCATCAGCGCAGCCTTGCCCTACATCGGACTGCAGTCGTGGTTCGCCCGTGAATCCGCTGCTGTGCTCCATGGACTACCCCTCTTCCGCGCCGATCTCGACCTCGTTCACCTGCTCTACTCAGGTGGCGGGCACGGCCAGATCCGGACCATCGCGCACGTGTACAAGACGCCCAAGGTGCCGCCCAGCACGACCTTCAGCGGCGACATCCCCGTGACCACGCTGGCCAGGACGGCCGCCGACCTCATGCGCCGCAATCTCTTCGGGCCGGCCCTCGCGTGGGCCGATGCTGCCCTGCGTCTGGGTGCTCCACGGGGTGAACTCCTCCGTGAGGTCACCGGTGGACGCGGATGCCGACACTCCACCGAGGCGGTCCGACGTGGCGATCCGCGCAGCGAATCCCCTTACGAATCGTTGGTTCGGGCGCAACTGCTCCAAGGTGGGGTGCCGCTTCCCGAACTGCAGGTCAGCCTCTTCGACGCCGACGGCTTCGTCGGTCGCCCCGACTTCCTCTGGCGGCGACAGGGAGTGGTGGGGGAGTTCGACGGGGAGACGAAGTACACGACCCTCCTCGCGCCCGGCCAGACCCGCGAGGACGTGATGCGTCTGCAGGAACTCCGCCAGCGTCGTCTCGAAGGCATGGGGTTGCGCGTGGTTCGGTGGGGGGAGGATGCCGTCCACGACCCCGGCGCCGTGACGGCGTCGATCAGGGCCCTGATCGGGGACGTCCTCGTCGACCACGGTCTGTGCCCCGAGGCGCACGACCTCCGACGACCGCGCCACCGACGGTGACGACCGGACGCCGCGGGCTTGGCTTGGCCGAACCCAAGCCCTCGTTGTCCAGGCCCCAAGCCCTCGGCGTCGATAACTCAAGCCCTCGGCGTACAGAACCCAAGCCCTCGGCGCAGGAAACCCAAGCCCTCGGCGTGGTGGCAACCGGGGGCATCCGAGGGCGCGACGAAGAGCGGACGGCGATAGGCTGGCGACCGAAGTCACACAACGACGAAAGGCAAGTCACCGTGGCACTCATCGACATCGTCAACGCCCGCGAGATCCTCGACTCCCGAGGCAACCCCACCGTTGAGGTCGAGGTCCTCCTCGACGACGACGCCCAGGGCCGCGCTGCGGTCCCGTCCGGCGCCTCCACCGGCCAGTTCGAGGCCGTCGAGCTGCGTGACGGCGACAAGTCCCGTTTCATGGGCAAGGGTGTCCTGAAGGCCGTCGAGAACGTCAACGAGGCCATCGCCGAGGAGATCATCGGCTTCGACGCCACCGACCAGCGCGAGATCGACAACGCGATGATGGAGCTGGACGGCTCCTCCAACAAGGGCAAGCTCGGCGCCAACGCCATGCTGGGCGTCTCCCTGGCCGTCGCGCACGCCGCCGCCGAGTCGGCCGGCCTGCCGCTGTTCCGCTACGTGGGTGGCCCGAACGCGCACGTCCTTCCCGTCCCGATGATGAACATCCTCAACGGTGGCGCGCACGCCGACTCCAACGTCGACATCCAGGAGTTCATGATCGCCCCGATCGGCGCCGAGACCTTCGCCGACGCCCTCGCCATGGGCGCCGAGGTGTACCACAACCTCAAGTCCGTGCTGAAGGAGAAGGGCCTGTCGACCGGCCTGGGCGACGAGGGTGGCTTCGCGCCGAACCTCGAGTCCAACCGCGCCGCCCTCGACCTGATCATCGAGGCCATCAAGAAGGCCGGCTACGAGCCCGGTACCGATGTGGCGCTCGCGCTCGACGTCGCGGCCTCCGAGTTCGAGGACAACGGCGTCTACACCTTCGAGGGTGCGCAGAAGTCGGCCGACGACATGATCGCCATCTACGCCGAGTGGGTCGACGCCTACCCGCTGGTCTCGATCGAGGACCCGCTGAACGAGGAGGACTGGGACGGCTGGAAGGCCATCACCGAGAAGCTCGGCGACAAGGTCCAGCTCGTCGGTGACGACCTGTTCGTGACCAACCCCGAGCGCCTGCAGCGCGGCATCGACACCAACACCGCGAACGCGCTGCTGGTGAAGGTGAACCAGATCGGCACCCTGACCGAGACCCTGGACGCCGTCGAGCTCGCCCACCGCAACGGCTACCGCTGCATGATGTCGCACCGCTCCGGTGAGACCGAGGACACCACCATCGCCGACCTCGCCGTCGCCACCAACTGTGGCCAGATCAAGACCGGTGCCCCGGCCCGCTCCGACCGCGTCGCGAAGTACAACCAGCTCCTGCGCATCGAGGAGACCCTCGAGGACGCCGCCGTCTACGCCGGCCGCTCCGCCTTCCCGCGCTTCAAGGGCTGATCCACACCCGACACCCGCACGGCCGGTCCCTCCTCGTGAGGGGCCGGCCGTGCGGCGTCCGGGGTGTCGTGCCCCGCCCACGGGCCGGCCGCGCCTACGCTGGAGCGCAACCTCCCTTCCCCGACGAGAGGCCCCGAAGGATCGTGCGCGAGAACAGGCTCAACCGCCAGCCGTCCGGCCGCGGCCGGTCGAGCAAGCGCACCCGTTCGCCCGAGGCCCCGGCGAAGAAGACCACCCCCCGCCTGAATCCGGCCGCCGCCGTCCGCAACTCTGCGATCGGGCGGGCCGCGGCGAAGCTGCCCAAGACGAATGCGCGGCTGGTCTTCACCCGCCGCGCGCTGATCCTGTTCGGCGTGCTCATCGTGCTCGCGGCCTCGTTCGCCGGCTCGCTGCGCGTGTGGGTCGTTCAGAGCCAGGACCTCGCGGCCGCCCAGGCCCAGATCGAGCAGCGCACCGCCCGCGTCGCCGAGCTCGAGAACGAGCTCGCCCGCTGGGAGGACCCGGCCTACGTCCGCGCCCAGGCCCGCAACCGCCTCGGCTGGGTCATGCCCGGCGAGATCGGCTACCGCGTGATCGGGGCCGACGGGCAGGTGATGTCGGGCACCACCGAGATCGAGGGCGTCGGCGAGGCGCAGACCAGCGACCTGGCCTCCCGGTGGTGGGACAAGCTGGCCGTCTCGATGCGGCAGGCCGACGAGCCGGACCCGCTGCCCCGCTAGGGTGGCGGGCGTGCCAGCACTCGAACCGGCCTCTGCGGCCGACGTCGCCGTCCTCGAACAGCAACTCGGACGCCCCCCGCGCGGCATCGCGGGCATCGCGTGGCGCTGCCCCTGCGGCAAGCCCGGCGTGGTCGCCACCGATCCCCGCCTGCCGGACGGCACGCCGTTCCCGACCACGTACTACCTGACCTGCCCGCGCGCGACGGCCGGCTGCTCGACGCTGGAGTCGCAGGGCGTGATGGCCGAGATGACCGACCGCCTCGCCGAGGACCCCGAGCTCGCCGCCGCCTACACCGCCGCCCACGAGGCCTACCTGGCCGACCGCGCCGCCCTCGGCGACGTCCCCGAGATCGCCGGCATCTCGGCGGGCGGCATGCCGACCCGCGTGAAGTGCCTGCACGTCCTCGTCGGGCACGCGCTCGCGGCCGGGCGGGGCGTCAACCCGCTCGGCGACGAGGCCGTGGACGCCCTCGGCGAGTTCTGGGCGCGCCCCTGCCTGGAGGGGGAGTGACCCCCGGAGCCGGCGCCCCCGTCGCCGCCATCGACTGCGGCACCAACTCGGTGCGCCTCCTGGTGGCCGCCGGCCCCGCGCAGGCACCGGTCGAGCTGGAGCGCACCCTGCGCATCACCCGCCTGGGCCAGGGCGTCGACGCGACCGGTGAGTTCCACCCCGACGCGCTCGCCCGCACCTTCGCGGCGTGCGACGAGTACGCGGCGGTCCTCGCTGCCCACGGGGTCGGCCGGTTGCGGTTCGTGGCCACCTCCGCCGCCCGGGACGCCGGCAACCGCGAGGAGTTCTTCGCCGGCGTGCGCGCCCGGCTGGGCGTCGACCCCGAGGTGATCTCGGGGGCCGAGGAGGCGCAGCTGTCGTTCGACGGCGCGCTGGGCGCCTCCCCCGAGGCCACGCCGCCCGCCCTGGTCGTCGACATCGGCGGGGGATCGACCGAACTGGTGCTCGGGGCGTCCGGGCAGCCGGTGCGGGGCACCTCGCTCGACATCGGGTCGGTGCGCCTGCGCGAGCGCTTCCTGGCCTCCGACCCGCCGACCGCCGAGCAGGTGGCGGCGGCCACCGCGCACGTCGACGCCCTGCTGGACGCCTCGGGCATCGACCTCGCCGCCGCCCGCACGTGGATCGGAGTGGGCGGGACCGCCACCTCGCTGTCGGCCATCGTGCAGGGGTTGGAGACCTATGACCGGGCCCGCGTGCACGGCTCGACGGTGACGCGCGCCGATCTCACCGCGCTGGCGGACCGGCTGCTCGGCAGCACGGTGGCCGAGGTGCTCATCATCCCGACGATGGTGCCCGGGCGCGCCGACGTGATCTGCGCCGGCGCCCTCATCTGCGCGCGCGTGGCCGCACGCGTCGGGGTGGACCTCACGGTGAGCGAGTCCGACATCCTCGACGGGGTCGTCGCGCAGCTGCTCGCGGCAGCGCCGTAGACTCGGGCGCACGGCGTCCGGTCGCCGCCCCCGTGGCCCAACCGGCAGAGGCAGGCGGCTTAAACCCGCCCAAGTGCGGGTTCGAATCCCGCCGGGGGCACCCAGCGGCGGAATACAGGGCCTGCTTGGTGGCGTGTCGTAGAATGATGTCGAGTCCACCAGAAAGGCGCGCACTCTGATGCAGAGCACCAACCCCATCTTCACGCGCAGCGAGCAGTTCTCGCACGCGGCACCCCAGTACGGCCAGCAGCAGCAGTACGGGCAGCAGCCGTACGGCGCGCCCCAGTACGGTGCCCCGGCGCCCTACGAGGCCCCCGGGCAGCCCACCCCGGGCGTCATGACCATCGACGACGTCATCACCAAGACGGCGATCACCCTCGGCGCGCTCATCGTGGCGGCCGCCATCACCTTCATGTTCCTGCCGCCGCAGTTCATGATGCCGGCCCTCATCGGCTCGGGCATCGTGGGCTTCGTCACGGTCCTCCTGGTCGGCTTCCGACGCCAGATCAACCCGGGCATGGTGCTCGTGTACGCCGCCATCGAGGGCGTCTTCATCGGTGCGTTCAGCCTGATGTTCGAGATCCTCTACCCCGGCATCGTGGTGCAGGCCGTGATCGGCACGTTCATCGCCGCGGGCGCGACGCTGGCCGCGTACAAGTTCCTGCGGATCAAGGTGACCAGCCAGTTCCGCAAGATCGTCACCATCGCGACCTTCGCCCTCGCCGGCACCCTGCTGGTGAACTTCGTCCTGGCGCTGTTCGGCACCAACGTGGGCCTGCGCTCGTTCGAGTTCACGCCGCTCGCCGGCATCATCTCGGCCATCGCGGTCGTCCTGGCCGTGGCCAACCTGATCATGGACTTCGACTTCGTCGAGCAGGGCATCCGCAACCGCCTGCCCGCCTCGGAGTCGTGGCGCGCGGCCTTCGGCCTCACCATCACCATGGTCTGGCTGTACACCGAGATCCTGCGGATCCTGTCGTACTTCCGCTCCAACTGACGCACGTCACACGAAGCCCCCTTCCGGTCATCCGGGCGGGGGCTTCGGCGTTCGGTGTCAGGCCGAGCGGCGCCGGCGGTAGCTGCGGACCAGGTCGTGGCCGTGCTTGCCCAGCAGGCTGCGGGCCCCGTTGATCCAGGCCACGTCGCGGAACGAGTGCACCGGCACCCACTGTGAGCTCGCGGTGGTGCCGCCGACGTCGTGGACGACGGGGTCGCGCGGGTTGTCGCACCGCGCGGCATAGATGAGCCGCACGGCGTGGAAGTCCTCGACGACGCCGCTGGGGGAGTGCCCGATCCAGTGGTCGGACTGCATGTCGAGGAACTGGGTGATCTCGATGTCCTGCCCGGTCTCCTCGAACACCTCGCGGGCCACGGCGGTCGCGGGGTTCTCGCCCGGGTCGATGCCCCCGCCGGGCAGGCCCCACATGCCGGGGACGGCCGTCCGGTCGGAGAACTCGGTCGCGAGCACGCCCCGGTCCGACACCACGAGGCCGTAGGCGGCCAGCCGCTGGCGCACGACGGGGCGTCCGGACATCTCACCGGGGCGCAGGGTCGTGCGCACGCGCTGGGGGCCGCGGGGCGTCACCGGACGCCCGTGCTCGGCGAGCTGCAGGGTGACGGTCAGGTCCTCGACCGTGCCGGCCGCCGAGAGCGGACGCAGCACGCGGTACCCGCCCTCCCACGCGACCTGGTACGGGTCCTCCCCGTGGCCGAGCGTGAAGGCGAGCACGGGCGTCCCGCCCGGTACCTCCACGCCGATGATCTGCACCTGCCCATCTTGGCGTGACCCGGAGAGGAACCCAAGCCGCCTCTCCGGGGCGGGCCCGGGTCGCACCCACCGTGCGCGGGGCGATGGGGCCGCTGTGCTCAAACCGAGTTCCAGCAGCGACGATGGGGGCACGACGTGCAGTACAACCCGGGGGCACAGCTCGACCCGTCCCAGATGGGCGGTGGCGGCCGAGGCCGTGGCGGCACGATCGCCGTGGGCGGCGGGGCCAGCATCCTGATCATGATCCTTGCGCTGTTGTTCGGCTTCAACCCGGGCGACCTGCTCGGCGGCGGGGCTGCCCCGGCGCCCGGCCAGACCGACAACAGCCAGTACGCCCACTGCCAGACCGGTGCCGACATCGAGAAGGACCCGGAGTGCCGCTACGTGGCCTACACCAACTCGATCCAGAACTTCTGGTCGCAGACGCTGTCGGGCTACCAGCCCACCAAGACCGTGACCTTCGAGGGCGCCGTCAACACCGCGGGCGGCCAGGCCAGCGCGCAGGTCGGCCCGTTCTACTGCCCGGCCGACGCGACGGTCTACCTCGACAAGAGCTTCTTCCAGACGATGCTGCCCCAGCTGGGCGCGCAGGGCGGTGACGCCGCCGAGGCGTACGTGATCGCGCACGAGTACGGCCACCACATCCAGAACCTGACCGGCATCATGGGCAAGGTCCAGCAGCAGGGCCAGACCGCGGGTGCGAACTCGCCGGCCGTCCGCCTCGAGCTGCAGGCCGACTGCTACGCCGGTGCGTGGCTGCGCTACGCGTCGGGTTCGGCCGACAGCATCATCAGCGAGGTCACCCAGGACGACCTGGACCGCGCCGTGAACGCCGCCGAGGTCGTCGGTGACGACCACATCCAGCACATGCAGGCCGGCCGCGTCGACCCGAGCCAGTGGACCCACGGCTCCTCGCAGATGCGCAAGGAGTGGCTCGCCCAGGGCTTCAACTCCGGCGACCCGAACACCTGCAACACCTTCGCCGCGGGGGCGCTGGACTGATCGTCCGGACGCCGGCCCCGGCCGGGTGCCGACACTCACCAAGCTGACAACCGCGACACCGATGTCGGTGTCGCGGTTGTGCGTTCGGTGAGTGTCGCGTCGGTCGGGGGAGCCGGGGCTCAGTCGGGGAGCACCCGACCGGCGAGGTCGGTCACGAACGAGCGCTCGCCGACGGTGAAGTGCATGCGGGGGGTGGGTGCGTCGCCGCGGTCGTCGACGATGCAGCTCCACGGGGTGTCGAGGGTGAACTCCTCCTCGTCCTGGAGTGACTCCAGGACGCCCCACACGACGTCGGGGTCGACGAGCTGCGGGTCGAAGGTGTCGAGGTCCGATGCCTCGGTGCGAGGCGTCACGAGCACCGGCGTCCGGGCCGTGCGCTGGCGGCGCTCGAGGCCGTTGCCGGGCAGCTGGGGGGCGTCCAGGTAGACCCCGGTGCTGGACCCGAACCCCACCGCCGAGGCCACGTGGCGGTCGCCCACGGCGTCGGCGTAGCCCTCGCGCAGGCCCCACCGGCTGGTGAAGTCCAGGGTGGGCAGCAGCGTGCCGTCGGGGTGGAAGAACACCGCCCGCGACTCGGGGTTGGTCGAGACCGACATCGACACCAGCCCGCCGGAGTAGTCGACGATCTGCAGCGACTGTCCCTGCCGCGAGCCCGACACCGACTCGGCGGCCCGGAACAGCGCGCCGAGGTCGTCGAGGGCGAAGTCGTCGGGGTCGAAGGTGCGCTGGGCCACGTAGGTGATGTCGGTGGGCACCTCCTGCACGCGCCCGTCGCGCCACGCCCAGGTGCGCGGCTGGCCGGCCTTCAGCACGGCCACGGACGCGTCGTCGGCCGTCACGGTGACCATGACGGCCCGGTTCGCACCGGCCGTGGCGAGGATCTCGTCGACCAGGTCGCGGGCCGCGCCGGGGCGGGTCAGGTCGAGCAGCGGGGCCGGCGACGCGGACGCCGTGGGCGTGGGTTCGGCGGTGGGCCCGGCCGTGGGCCCGGCCGTGGGCCCGGGGCTCGCCGGGCCGCCCGGGGCGGGGGTCGTGAGCTCGGCCGGGGGCTGCAGTGCGCAGCCCGTCCCGACGACGGCCGCGAGCGCGAGGGCGGCGGCGCGGCGGGGCAGGGTCACCCTCGTGAGACTACCCCGCCGCGGTCGTCTCAGCGCACCAGGACGGCGGTGATCTCCTGCGCGACGCGGCCGGGCAGGGCCAGCGGGATCCCGTGGTCCGCGCCCTGCAGGGCGACCTCGGTGACGGTCCCGCCGTTGGCGCGGTAGGCGTCCAGCACGGCGCGCGTCTGCCGCACCATCGGCTGCGGCGGGAGGACGTCCTCGCCGGGCCAGCCCGGCACCGCGCCCATCTGGCCGAGCGTGGCCAGGTCGAACAGCGAGCCGTCGGCGACGACCTTGTCCTCGCTGCCGTGGATCCACACGACGGCGGGCTTGCGCTCGAGGTCGACGATGCCCGAGGCGTTGTAGTACTTCGGGCTCATGGTGTTCAGGACGCCCTTCTCACCGGTTGCGAGGCCGGGCCAGGTCTCGGACGGGACCGCGGTGCCGGGGTAGAAGTCGTCGCCGGTGCGGGTCTTGAGCAACTCGTCGGTGAGGAAGTCCTCGTCGATGTTGGCCGCGTTCTCGCCGCCGCCGTAGAACGTGCGCATCATGATGCGCGGGCTGGTCTGCGGGTCCTCGTCGCTGGCGTCCTTGGCGGCGAGGCGCTGGATGAACGCCGCGTTGGCCCCCGCCGCACCGCAGGCCGCGGCGTCCGGGGTGCAGGGCTCGCCGTTCGCGCCGCGCGTGCCGCCGAAACCGTACGGGGAGAGGGGCGCGATCAGCGTGACCGAGGCGAGGTCGTCGGGGTACTCGAGCATCATCTGCTGCAGGACGCCCGCGCCCATCGACCAGCCGGCGGAGTTGACCCGCTGCTGGCCGGCGAGGCCGAGCGCCTCGAGGAGGGCGTGGAGGTCGTCGGCCATGTCGCCCAGGCCGCGGGTGGCGTCGATGGGCTCGGCGTCGGTGTCGCCGTAGCCGCGCAAGTCGGGAGCGATGACGCGGACGTCGTCGCCGAACTCGGCCGCGGTGTACTTCCAGAACCCGCCCGAGCTGAGGTTGCCGTGGACGAGCAGCAGGGGGGTGCCGTCCTCGGGTCCGGAGGTCCAGACGTTCTGGGTCAGGCGGGCGGTCTCGATGCGCTGGGGCGTGAAGGTCATGGGACTCCTCGGGTCAGTGGGTGCCCCAATACTGAATGATCATTCAGGTTTTGCGCAAGACCCCGTCACGACTCGACGAGTTCGCCCCGCTCGCGGAGGTCGGCGACGATCCGTGCGTGGAACTCCTCGTCGATCTTGTAGAAGCGCAGGTAGACGAGGTAGCTGGCCAGCATGAGCAGCATCGGGAAGCCCATCATCATCAGCCGCATGCCGAGCAGGCCGGCCTCGGTGACGTCGTCGGGGGTCCGGGCGGCGTTGATGCCGGTCATGATCAGGGTGGCGCCGACGATGGCCGTGCCGACCGCCCCGCCGATCTTGTTGATGAAGGGCTGCAGGGCGAACGTGACCGCGCCGTTGCGGTGGCCGAGCTTCCACTGGCCGTACTCGATGCAGTCGGTCAGGAACACGATCATCAGCACGATCACGAAGGACGCCCCGACGAACAGCAGCAGCCCCGCGATGCCGATGGGGATGATGTTCATCGGCGAGAAGAAGAAGACCACGTAGCCGAGGGCGACCAGGCCCATGGCGACGGAGAACAGCCGGCGCCGGCTGAAACGCTTGCGCAACAGCGGGAACAGCGCGAAGCCGAACAGCTGCGCCACCCCCAGGATCGCCGCGAACGGGCTGAACATGTTCTCGTCGCGGTAGGCGTACTTGAAGAAGTAGACGCCGAACGAGGTCGTGGTGTTGTAGCCGACGAGGAACAGCACCATGGCCAGGGCGGTCCACAGCAGCTGGTCGTTGCGGCCGATCGCCCGCACCACGTCGCGGACGGTGGTGTGCGGCACCGGGCCCGACCGGGCGGGCTCGCGCACCCCGACCAGCGTGACCAGCTGGCCCAGGATCATGATCGCGACCGCGCCGATGGTGAAGGTCTGCCAGGCCCGGGCATCGCCGCCGAGGGCGTTGGTGACCGGGATGATCGCCACCACGATCGTGAACAGCCCGATCGTGGCGAACACCTTGGCCAGGGCGCCGAGCCGCTCGCGCTCGCGCTGGTCGAGGGTGAGGGAGGGCAGCATCGACCAGTAGCCGATGTCGTTCATCGTCCAGGCCAGGCCCCACGCCACGTAGACGACCGTGAACAGCACCACGTACCCGGGCCCGCGCAGGCCGAGGTCGGTGAACAGCAGGATCGTCACGAGGGCGACCGACATCATGCCCGCGACGATCCAGGGCTTGAACTGCCCCCAGCGGGTGTTGGTGTTGTCGATGATGCCGCCCATGACGATGTCGGTGAAGGCGTCGAAGATGCGGGCGGCGAGCAGGATCCCGTTGACCCACCACAGGGTGGCGTCGTCCAGGTCGAGCACCTCGGTGAGGTAGACGATCAGGAACAGCGCCATCAGCGAGTAGACCATGTCGCGGCCGACGGTGCCGATCGCGAAGCTCCACCGGTTGCGGCGGGTGGTGGTGGCGTCCATGGCGAGCAACCTACCGCCGGGGCGCGGCGCGGGACAGGAGCCCGCTCAGACCCCCGGCCAGATCGCGAAGCACACCAGCAGCAGGGTGCTCATGCCGACCTCGAGGAAGCCGATGTGCTTGGCCGACCAGTGCCGTCCGGGGATGAGCCAGGCCCGCACGGTGCACAGCAGGAAGAACAGCGGCCACCACCACGCCGCGAGACCCGCGAACGCGAGCGGAACGGTCAGGATCGCCCACGCCCCGTGGTAGGCGACCGAGGCAACCATCCACTCCGGGCGCCCGCGCTCGCGGATGTTCGTCTTCACGTACAGCACGGTGCCGAAGAAGTAGGCGAAGACCAGCAGGGTCAGCAGCCAGGTGGGGCCGGCCTCGGGGCGGAGGGCGTCCAGCGCGTTGGGGTGGCGCGCGATCGGCACCATGAGGGACGCCGCGGCGATCGTCAGGCCGCCGCCCACCGTGGCCCGCTCGTTGCGCTGCGCGGCCAGCCACAGGGCCGGGAGCAGGAGGGGCACGAACGCCGGCGCCCAGGTCAGCAGGGGCCAGCCCGCCAGGAGCAGGGCGATCAGGCCGGACACGACGGAGGTCGCCCCGTAGACCGCGAGCGGCTTCACCCACTGGTGCTTGCGCTTCTGGGGCGCCTTGAGCCACCCCGAGGCGGCGTTGAAGGCGAAGTAGCCCAGCATCCAGCAGGCGAACAGTGGGATGAGGAACCACCCGGGCTCGCCGTCGCGCAGGCGCAGGTAGGTGCCCAGCAGGAACGGCACGACCAGCATCGCCCACGCGCCGTGCTGGTTCGGGACCCAGCCGGGGTCGCGTTTCTTCTTGTGGGGACGGGGGCGTGCGGCGGCGCGTGAGGTCACGACGCGTGCTCCTTCAGGGCTCGGGCCACGATGTAGTGGCGGTCCTGGGCCTCGACGGTCGTCACGCCGATGTGGCGACGCAGTTCGGGCAGGTAGGGCAGGTGGGAGTTGAACACCATCCACATCTCGCCGCCGGGGCGCAGCACGGACGCCGCGGCCCGGATCATCGCCAGCGTGGGTCGGGAGTCCTTGGCTGCGCCGATGTGGAAGGGCGGGTTGGTGACCAGGAGGTCCACCGACTGCGAGCGGGTGCCGGCCAGCATGTCGGCGCGGCGCACGGCGACGCGGACGCGGTTGGTCCGGGCCGTGAGCCGGGTGGAGACCAGGGCCGAGAGCGAGGCGTCCACGCCCGTGGTGGCCCACCCGCGCTGGGCGAGCCACGTCGCGATGATGCCCGAGCCGCAGCCCAGGTCGAGCGCGACCCCGCGCGGCGGCCCGCCGTTGGTGACCGGCTCCCCGGCGGCCCGGGACAGCGTGCGCAGCAGCAGGTGGGTGCCGTCGTCGAGCCGGTTGGTGTTGAAGACGTTGCCGTGGGCCACCGCCGTGACCCCGACCTCGGGCAGGTACCGGCGCATCGGCCAGCGGGGCGGTGCCGGACGGGCGCCCGACGCGTGCAGCACCCGGCTCTTCTGGCGGCCCAGGCTGGCCGACACCGTGGTGAACTGGCGCGCCAGCGCCGTGTTGAACGCGACCGTCATGTGCTTGGTCCGGCCGCCCGCGACCACCCGGGCCGACGGGTCGAGCCGGGCGGCGAGGTACTCGGCGTAGTCCTCGACGGCCGCGACCGACTGCGGCAGCCGCCACAGCACGAGCTCGGGTGACTCCTCCGTGGTGAGGACCCCGGCCACCCGCAGGTGGGGCGGCACGGCCTCCAGGTCGCGCACGTCGTCGCACCAGGTCCGCACCAGAGCCCCTGCCTCGGTGGCCGCTTGGGTGAGCTCCCCGCCGACGTCGTCCAGCACGAGGACCCGGGCCGGGAGCGGGCCCGCCTCGTCCAGCATCAGGGAGGCGACCGGATCGAGGGGCATGGGGGCCATCGTATCGGCGTTCCAGCACGTGGACCGGGCGTCCGTGGTCATGCGCACCGGCCCCGAGCCACTACGGTGGGGGGGTGGACAATCCGGGCGGACCGCTCCGCCGTCCGGGGCCCGACGGCCTGCACGTCGACGTGTTCGGAGCACATGAAGGAGAATCCAGTTCATGACTGACCAGACGAAGTACGTCTACGACCTCAACGAGGGCGACGCGTCGCTGAAGAGCCTGCTCGGTGGCAAGGGTGCCAACCTCGCCGAGATGAACCGCATCGGCGTCCCCGTTCCCGACGCCTTCACCGTGACGACGCAGGCCTGCGTGGCCGCGATGAACAACAACGGCGAGTGGCCGGCCGGCCTGCGCGAGCAGGTCGAGGCCGCCCTCGACCGCCTCGAGGAGCGCACGGGCAAGGTCCTCGGCTCGACCGAGAACCCCCTGCTGGTCTCCATCCGCTCCGGCGCCGTCTTCTCGATGCCCGGCATGATGGACACCGTCCTCAACCTCGGCATCTCCGACGACACCGTCGGCGCCGTCGCGGCCCTGGCCGACGGCAACGAGCGCTTCGCGTGGGACTGCTACCGCCGCTTCATCCAGATGTACGGCGAGGTCGTCGAGGGCGTCGACCAGTACGTGTTCGAGGACGCGCTGACCGAGGCCAAGGAGGCCAAGGGCGTCGCCAACGACACCGACCTGGACGCCGAGGACCTGAAGGCCCTCACGAAGAAGTTCAAGGAGCTCGCCAACGAGGCGCTCGGTGGCCACTGGACCACCGACCCCCGCGAGCAGCTGATGCGCGCCATCAACGCGGTGTTCCTGTCCTGGAACAACCCGCGCGCCGAGGTCTACCGCAAGGCCAACGGCATCTCCCGCGACCTGGGCACGGCCGTCAACGTCCAGCAGATGGTGTTCGGCAACCGCGGCGAGACCTCCGCCACCGGCGTGTGCTTCTCCCGCAACCCCTCCACCGGCGCCAAGGAGCTCTACGGCGAGTTCCTGACCAACGCCCAGGGCGAGGACGTCGTCGCCGGCATCCGCACCCCGCGCAACCTGGCCGAGATGGAGGACGTGCTCCCCGAGGCCTTCCACGAGCTGCTCGCCACCATGGACAAGCTCGAGCTGCACAACAAGGACCTCCAGGACATGGAGTTCACGATCGAGGACCGCAAGCTCTACATGCTGCAGACCCGCAACGGCAAGCGCACCGCCGCCGCCGCGGTGAAGTCGGCCGTCGACATGGTCGACGAGGGCCTCATCACCAAGGAGGAGGCGCTGCTGCGCATCAACCCCTCCGACCTGGACGCCCTCCTGCACCCCGCCATCGACCCCGACTTCAAGGCGACGGCGATCGTCAAGGGCCTGCCGGCCTCCCCGGGTGCCGCGGTGGGCGCGCTCTCCTTCAACGCCGACGACGCCGCCGAGCGCGGTGGCAAGGGTGAGAGCGTCATCCTGGTCCGCTACGAGACGACCCCCGACGACATCCACGGCGTCATGGTGTCCCAGGGCGTCCTGACCGCCCACGGCGGCATGACCTCGCACGCGGCCGTCGTCGCGCGCGGCATGGGCATCACCTGCGTCGCGGGTGCCCCCGGCATCAAGATCGACCCCAAGGGCGAGACCGTCACCATCGGCGACAAGACCTACGGCACCGGCGACACGCTGACGCTGAACGGCACCACCGGTGAGGTCTTCGAGGGCGCGGCCCCGCTCGTCCCGCCGTCGATCAACGAGGACTTCGAGCAGGTCGGCGCCTGGGCCGACGAGTACCGCCGCCTCGGCGTCCGCGCCAACGCGGAGAACTTCGAGGACGCCTCCAAGGCCCGCGAACTGGGCGCCGAGGGCATCGGCCTGGCCCGCACCGAGCACATGTTCATGGCGGCCGACCGCCTCCCCAGCGTGCGCAAGATGATTCTCGCCACCAACGAGGAGGAGCGCGCCGCGGCGCTGGAGGAGATCCTCCCGCTGCAGCAGGCCGACTTCGAGGAGATCTTCTCGGCGATGAAGGGCCTGCCGGTCACGGTGCGCCTGCTCGACCCGCCGCTGCACGAGTTCCTCCCGAACATCGTCGACCAGTCGCTGCTGGTGCAGAAGCTCGAGCTGACCGGTGGCTCCGAGGAGGACCTGGCCAGGGAGCGCACGCTGCTGGCCCAGGTGAAGAGCCTCCACGAGCAGAACCCGATGCTCGGCACCCGTGGCTGCCGCCTCGCGATGCTCTACCCGTCGATCCCCGAGATGCAGGCCCGCGCCATCATCCGTGCGGCCCTGGCCGTCCAGGAGCGCGAGGGCGAGACCGCGGGCATCGAGATCATGGTCCCGCTCGTGGTGATCAAGAAGGAGCTCGAGGTCCAGCGCGACATCGTCGTGAAGGCCGTCGAGGACGAGTTCGAGAAGGCCGGCAAGCGCCTCGACTACACGGTCGGCACGATGATCGAGATCCCGCGCGCGGCCCTGACCGCGAACGAGATCGCCGAGGCCGCGGACTTCTTCTCCTTCGGCACCAACGACCTCACCCAGACCGGCATCGGCATCAGCCGTGACGACGCCGAGGCGGGCTTCCTGGGCCACTACGTGGACGCCGAGGTCATGAGCAAGAACCCGTTCGAGTCCCTGGACCAGTCCGGCGTCGGCCAGCTGGTCGAGATGGGCGTCGAGAAGGGCCGTTCCACCAAGCCGGGCCTGAAGACCGGCGTGTGCGGTGAGCACGGTGGCGACCCCGAATCCGTGGAGTTCTTCCACCGCGCGGGCCTCGACTACGTCTCCTGCTCCCCGTTCCGTGTGCCGATCGCCCGCCTCGCGGCGGCGCGCGCGGCGCTGCGCGAGCAGTGACCGACTGACACGAGCACCACAGCGACGGCCCCGGGTTCCGACCCGGGGCCGTCGGCCGTTCCCGGACGCCGTGGGCACCGGATGGCAGCCACCCGGCCCGGGCGCTACCCTGCGATCGAGGGGGGAGTGCAGTGCCGGACTACCGCATCGAGCCGCCGCGCCACACGCGGGGTGAGCAGCTCGCCTCGGCGTGGGACGCCGTGAGCGGGCACGTGATCAGCTTGAAGGGGCTGTGGCCGACGCCGGCCGACTACGCGCAGCTGCCGCGCACGTGGCGCCGCGACCTCATGGCCGGGCTCACCGTGGGCATCGTCGCGCTGCCGCTGGCGCTCGGCTTCGGCGTGGCCTCCGGCATGGGCGCGACTGCCGGGCTGGTCACCGCGATCATCGCGGGCATCGTCGCCGCGGTGTTCGGCGGGAGCCACCTGCAGGTGTCGGGCCCGACCGGGGCGATGACGGTCGTCCTGCTCCCGGTGATCGCGGCCTACGGGGTCGAGAGCGTCCCGGCGCTGGCGATCCTGGCCGGGATCATGGTGATCCTGATGGGCATGACGGCCCTCGGGCGGTCGGTCGACCTCATCCCGCTACCCGTGGTGGAGGGGTTCACCGCCGGCATCGGGGTGATCATCTTCCTGCAGCAGCTGCCCCTCGTGCTGGGCTCGGAGAAGGGCGAGGGTGAGTCCTCGCTGGTGTCGGCGTGGAACACCATCGCCGGCACCGACTGGGCCGCGGCGGTCGCGCCGCTGGCGATCATGGCGCTGGTCGTCGCCCTCCACCTGGTGGGCGAGAGGGTGGCCCGCGGCGTCCCGTTGTCGCTGGTGGCGATCATCGTGGCGACGGTCGTGGCCGAGTTGATGTCGCTCGACGTGGCGCGGATCGGCGCGCTCCCGACCTCCCTGCCCGCGCCCAGCCTGCCCAGCTTCGACTGGCGCACGATCCAGGGCCTGGCCGCCCCCGCCCTGGCCGTGGCCGCGCTCGCGGCCCTGGAGTCGCTGCTGTCGGCGCGCGTCGCCGACGGCATGGTGCCCGAGGTGACCCGCACCAAGCCCGACCGCGAGCTGGTCGGCCAAGGGCTGGCCAACGTGGCCTCGGGCCTGTTCGGCGGCCTGCCCGCGACGGGCGCGATCGCCCGCACCGCGGTCAACGCCCGCACCGGCGGACGCACCCGGCTGGCGGTGGTGTTCCACGCGGTCGTGCTGCTGGGCGTGATGGCGTTCGCCTCCCCGGTCGTGGCCCGCATCCCCATGGCGGCCCTCGGCGGGGTGCTCGTGATGACCGCGCTGCGCATGGTCGACATCAAGGCGCTGCGCCCGGTCATGGCCGCGACGCGCGCCGACCGCAACACCCTGCTGCTCACCTTCGCCGCGACCGTCGTGCTCGACCTGGTCATGGCGGTGCTGCTCGGCTTCGCGATGGCCGCCGTCATGAGCCTGCGGCACATGGCGTCGTACTCGGCGGTGTTCCGCCAGCACCTGCCCGCCGACACCCGCGAGGGCTGGATCGACCTGCTGCCCGAGCAGGAGTCGATGCGGCACCGCATCGCCATCTACCGCGTCGACGGGGCCCTGTTCTACGGTGACGCCCGCCGCTTCGTCGAGGAGGTCGAGGCGGTCGAGGCCGGTGTGGACGCCGTGATCGTGCGTTGCCACCGGATGAACGTGTTCGACGCCTCGGGCGCCGAGGCGCTGGCTGACGTGGCCCGGGCCCTCGCACGCCGTGGCGTCGGCCTGGTCGTGCAGGGCATGACGCCCAGCCAGGTGCAGACCGCGCTCCTCATGGTGGGCCTCCCGGCCGACCGCTACGTGCGGGAGCTGTCGCAGGCCCTCGACATCGCGGTCGGCGACGTCCGGGCCCGGGACGCCGACCCGGCGGGTGGCGGGGCCTAGCCCCTGCCGAGGATGATGTCGGTCGGGGTCAGTAGCCCTCGGACGTCCCCCCGTCGAGCACCGCGCGGGTGCCGGAGAGGCCCAGGCGGGTGGCGCCGGCGGCAACCATGGCCTGCGCGGCGTCCCAGTCGCGGATGCCACCGGACGCCTTGACGCCGAGGCGCCCGCCGACGGTTTGCGCCATGAGCGCGACCGCGTGCTCGGAGGCGCCACCGGAGGGGTGGAAGCCGGTGGAGGTCTTCACGAAGTCGGCGCCGGCGGCCTCGGCGGCCGTGCAGGCGGCCACGATCTCGTCGTCGGTCAGGGCCGCCGACTCGATGATGACCTTGAGGATGCCCGGGGCGGGGACGGCGTCGCGCACGGCGCGGATCTCGTCCTCCGTGTGGGTGGCGTCGCCGGACTTCAGCGCCCCGATGTCGATGACCATGTCGACCTCGTCGGCGCCGTTGCGGACGGCCTCGGCGGCCTCGAACGCTTTCGTCTCGGGGGTGTGCTTGCCCGAGGGGAAGCCGACCACCGTGGCGACCTTCACGCGCGGCGAGAACGGCAGCGGCAGCATGGAGGGGGAGACGCAGATGGAGTAGGTGCCCAGGTCTGCGGCCTCGGCGGCGAGGGCCTCCACGTCGGCGGCCGTGGCCGTCGGGGACAGGAGGGTGTGGTCGACGAGGCGGGCGAGTTCGGTCCGTTCGAGCATGGGCGCCAGCCTAACGCTACGCCCAGCCGTGCTCGCGGGCGACGCGGGCCGCCTCGTGCCGGGTGGCCGCGTGCAGCTTGCCCATGGCCGAGCTGAGGTAGTTGCGCACGGTGCCCGGGGACAGGTGGAGGCGCGCGGCGATCTCCTCGACGGGCGCCCCGTCACCGGCGGCCGCCAGCACGTCGGCCTCGCGAGCGGTGAGCGGGGAGTCGCCGGCCGCGATGGCGTCGGCGGCCAGTTCGGGGTCGACGTGGCGCCCGCCCGCGTGCACGGTGCGGATCACGGCGGCCAGGCCCGACCCCGAGATCATCTTCGGCACGAACCCGCGCACGCCGACCGCGAGCGCCTGCTTCAGGTGCCCGGGCAGCCCGTGCGAGGTGACGATCACGCAGGCGCACCCCGGCAGCTCGGACGCCAGCGCCGCGGCCACCTCGGTCCCCGAGAGCCCCGGCATCTGCAGGTCGAGCACGGCGACGTCGGGGGCGTGCTTGCGGGCGACGGCCAGCGCCTCGTCGCCCGAGGCGGCCTGCGCGACGACCTCGAGGTCGTCCTCGAGGCCCAGCAACGACACCAGCGCCTCGCGGATGAGGTGCTCGTCGTCGGCAACGACGATACGGATCACGCGCCCTCCTCGGCGACCTCCAGACGGGCCAGGGTGGCGGCGTCCACGGTCGCGGTGAGCACGAAGCTACCGTCCCGCTGCTCGGCGTGCAGCGACCCACCGACCTCGGCGAGGCGTTCGGCCAGGCCCGCCAGGCCCGAGCCCGCGGCGTCCGGACGCCCCGGGCGGGGGCGGTCGTTGGTGACGGTGAGCGTCGCCCCGGCCCCGTCGCGGTGGACCGCGATGCCGGCGTCGGTGGCGTCCGAGTGCCGCAGGACGTTGGTGGCCGCCTCGCGGACGACCCAGCCGAACGCGCGGCTGACCGGTGCGGGCAGGGTCGCGGCGGTGGTGGTGGAGACCCGGACCCCCGCGGACTCCAGCAGCGCCCGCGCGCCGGCCACCTCGGCGGCCAGGTCGGCCGCGCGGTAGCCGCGCACCACGTCGCGGACCTCGGCGAGGGCGTCCGTCGCGATGGCCTGCACCTCGCGCATGGTGGCGGCGGCCTCGGGACGCCCCGCCTCGGCCTGGCGTGCCCCGAGTTCAGCCTTGAGCGCGACCGCGGAGAGGGTGCGGCCGAAGACGTCGTGCAGGTCGCGGCTGAAGCGCAGGCGCTCCTCGGTGACGGCCAGGCGGGCGCCGTCGACGCGGGCGCGTTCGAGCTCACGGGTGGTGGCCAGCACGTTGAGGAACATCTGGGCGAAGCCCACGACCACGGCCGCGGCGAACCCCACCCAGTAGGCGGCGGTGATCTGGGTGACCCGCTGCTCGGGGTCCGAGGAGGCGAGGGTGCCCCAGAGGGCGGCCTCGGCCAGCACGATCGCGACCAGGCCGACCAGCACGGGGCGGACCGGACGTCCCGAGGCGCGTGGCAGGGCCAGCAGGGGCAGGGCGAGGGCGCCGCCCAGGTAGCCGGGGACCGTGATCGCGCTGAACAGGTCCCGCCAGCCCGGCGTCCCGGCCAGCAGGACGGTGGCCACCGACGCCACCGCCCAGACCGCCACCACCGGGGTCAGGCGGCCGACGCGTACGGCGTCCCAGCCGCTGGGTGGGAGCAGGTCGGCGTCGCGCAGTGCCGTGTGCAGCACCGACAGCCCCGCGAGAGAGGCCACCACCGTGGCGGCGATGAACGCGATGCGGATCGCCACCGGCCAGGGCCCGAAGGCCGTGGACAGGGCGAGGATCGGCGCGAGCGGGAAGGCCCAGTGCAGGCTGTTGTAGACGTAGCTCTCGGTGCGCTTCACGCCCTGACTGACGGTGCTCATGGTCACTCCTCTCCTCGCGGCTGCGAGCCTAGCCGCGCGGGTCCCAGCGGAAGCCGCGCAGCCCGGCGTAGAGGGCCAGGGCGGTCCACAGCAGCATCGGCAAGATCATGCCGGTCGTCGCGCCCACCAGGGCGCCCCCGGCCAGCGCCTCCCCCGAGGTACCGGTGCCGAGGTGGGCCAGGTTGATGAGGTCGATCACCGGCGTCATGGGCAGCCAGTGGGCGAAGCGCTGCACCACGTCCGGCAGGATCGTGAGCGGCAGCGAGAAGCCCGACAGCAGCATCGCGACGAGGATCAGCGGCATCGTCGTCAGCTGGGCCGA
Organism: Propioniciclava sp. MC1595; assembly: GCF_017569205.1. Taxonomy (GTDB): domain Bacteria; phylum Actinomycetota; class Actinomycetes; order Propionibacteriales; family Propionibacteriaceae; genus Propioniciclava. Next base: position 2,668,156 of record NZ_CP071870.1, on the reverse strand, counting down.
CTCGACGGTCCGCGTCCAGGTGGCGCTCCAGATGGCCAGGGCCGTCCAGGTGGCGGCGCCGCCGACGACGGCGAGGACCAGCGCCCACGGGTGGGCGAACGGGGTGCCGAGGGCGACGGCGCCCCCGATGGCGAGCCCGGACTGGACGAGGAACAACGCCAGCAGGGGGACGGCGGGGGCCAGCAGGATCTCCAGCGGCGTGGGCTCGCCGGCCGCCAGGCGCTTCAGCACGAGCTGCTCGCGGCGCGCAACCAGCGAGGTGACCATCGTGAAGTACAGGACGAACATCAGTGCGCTGCCGACCATCATCATGGTCAGGACGACGCCGAGGGCGGCGCGGTCCATCGACAGCCCCGAGAACGCGAAGGCAATCAGCGGCGGCATGGCGATCGCGGTGAACAGGGCCGTCCGGTTGCGGACGAGGATGCGGCTCTCGGCGGCGACCAGCGCGCCGAAGCGGCGCCAGAAGCTGCCGCGGGCGGCCGGGGCGGAAGTCGCGGCGTCAGGTTGGGTGGTGGCGGTGGTGATGGTCATCGTGGGTCTCCTTGTCGGGGTGGGGTCAGGCGTTGGTGAGCGGCCGGTCGGCGACGGCGAGGAACACCTGCTCCAGCGAGGCGACACGGGCGTTCAGCGAGCCCAGCGGCTCGTGGCCGGCCCAGGCCAGCACACGGGCGAGGGTGTCCTGCAGGGTGGGGGTTTCGATCACGACCTCGTCGGTGACGTGGACGCGGGCGCCGGGGGTCTCGAGGAGGGCCAGGTCGAGGTGCTCTGGCCGGGTGAACGTGATGCGCGAGGGCGTGTCGGCGACGATCTCGGCGAGCGTGCCCTCGCGGGCGATGACGCCGGCGTGCATGATCGCGATCCGGTCGGCGAGCTGCTCGGCCTCCTCGAGGTAGTGCGTGGTGAGCAGGACGGCGCTGCCGCGCTCGACCAGGCCGGTGACCAGCCCCCAGATGGTGCGGCGGCTCTCGGGGTCCAGGCCGGTGGTGGGTTCGTCGAGGATGAGCACCTCAGGGTCGGCCATCAGCGCCAGCGCGACGTCGAGGCGACGGCGCTCGCCGCCCGAGAGCTTGTTGGTCTCCACGTCGGCGCGGCCCGCGAGGTCGACCGCTTCGAGCATGGCGTCGACCGGCAGCGGGCGGGTCAGGGTGCCGTGCCACAGGCGCGCCATCTCGGCGACGGTCAGGGCGGAGGGGAAGCCCGAGCTCTGCAGGACGACGCCCGTTCGGAACCGGACGCGCCCGCGCTCGGCCACCGGGTCGTGGCCCAGCACCCGGATCTCACCGGCGGACGGCCTCGCCAGCCCCTCGATGAGCTCGACCGTCGAGGTCTTGCCCGCCCCGTTCGTGCCGAGCAGCGCGAACAGCTCGCCGCGGCGCACGCTCAGGTCGACGCCCCGGACGGCCTCGAAGGACGCGGTCGGAACCCGGCGACCGGACAGGAGGTTGAGGCGGGACGCCGTCGTGTAGCTGCGGCGCACGCCGGACAGGACGATCACCTCGTCGGTGCGGGCGGCGCCGGGGGCGGTGGGCATGTGGGCTGTCGTGGTCATGCATCCAGACTCGCCCCGGATCGCGCCGGCCCCCAGTGCTGCGCTTCACCACTTCACCATGACAAACCTCACACCACACCGCCGAGGGCCTGGGTCGCCCTCGGGAATCACGGCGTGTGCCTGTGGACAACCGCAGGACCGACACTCGACCCCGCCACGAGGGGGTCTGGGAGGCGTCGAGTGTCGGTCCTGCAGGTGGCCAGCACGATGCCCATCGGAGCCGTGGTGGCCCGGGATCGTGCATAGGCTGATGGCATGACCGCGACCCGCTCCGACGCCGCACTCCTGCTCCCGGACGCCACGGTGCGCCGCCTGCTGCCCCTGGCCCGAGCGACCTCGGGCGAGACGGACGCCACGGCGTCCCCGCTCGACGGCAGCCACCTGGCCGACGTCCCCCAGTCGACGCTGGACGACGTGGATGCCGCGTTCGCGTCCGCCCGCGCCGCGCAACCCGCCTGGGCCGAGCTGGGGGCGTCCGAACGTGGACGCCGCCTGCTGGCGTTCCACGACTTGCTGCTCGCCGCGCAGGCCGAGCTGGCCGACGTGATCGTCGCCGAGTCCGGCAAGGCGCGCAAGGACGCCGTCGAGGAGGTCTTCCACCTCGCGATGACGGCCCGCTACTACGGGCAGTACGCGGCCGGCTTCCTGCGGCCGCAGCGCCGTCGGGGCGTGTTTCCGGGGCTGACGCGCATCGACGTGCACCACCACCCCAAGGGCGTGGTGTCGGTCATCTCGCCGTGGAACTACCCGCTCACCATGGCGATGGCCGACGGACTCGCCGCGCTGGCGGCGGGCAACGCGGTGGTGGCCAAGCCGGACGCCCTGACCGTCCTGACCGCGCTGGCCGGGTTGGAGCTGCTGCGGCGCGCGGGCGTCCCGGACGACGTGTGGCAGGTGGTGACCGGGCCCGGCGGCGAGATCGGCACGGCGCTGGTCGAGCGCGGCGACCACGTCTGCTTCACCGGCTCCACGGCCACGGGCCGCAAGGTCGGGGTGGGGGCGGCCGAGCGGCTGGTCGCCTCCAGCCTGGAACTGGGCGGCAAGAACCCCATGGTCGTGTGCGCGGACGCCGACCTGGACGCGGCGGTCGACGGGGCGCTCCGCGGCTGCTTCTCCAACGCGGGCCAGCTGTGCGCCAGCTTCGAGCGGTTGTACGTCGCCCGAGCGGTGTACGCGGACTTCCGCGACCGGTTCGTCGCGGCCGTCGCTGCCCTCGAACTGCGCCCCGGCCTGGACTGGACCGGCGAGGTCGGCACCCTCACCTCGGCGGCCCAACTCGACAAGGTGCAGGCGCACGTCGAGGATGCCCGCGCGAAGGGCGCGACCGTGCTCGTCGGCGGACGCCACCGCCCCGACCTCGCGCCGTGGAGTTTCGAGCCGACGGTGCTGGAGGGCGTCAGCGAGGACATGGAGTGCTTCCGCGACGAGACGTTCGGCCCCGTGGTCTCCCTTACCCGTTCGACACCGAGGAGGAGGCCCTCGCACTGGCCAACGACTCCACCTACGGACTGAACGCGGCCGTCTGGAGCCGCGACCACGCGCGAGCCCGGGCGCTGGCGTCCCGGATCAGGTGCGGCACGGTCAACGTGAACGAGGCCATCGCGGCCAGCTTCGGGTCGCTGTCGGCCCCGATGGGCGGCATGGGGCAGTCGGGCCTGGGGCGACGCCAGGGGCCCGAGGGCCTGCTGCGCTTCACGCAGGTGCAGGCCGTCGCGACCCAGCGCGGGATGGGCCTGGGTGCGCCCACGGGTGCGTCGCGGGAGAAGTTCGCCGAGGTGATGACGGGAGCGCTCAAGGTGATGCGGGCGCTGCGCCTGTGATCAGGCCAGCTTGCGCACGGTGAGGGGGATCGCGTCGGCGTCCGCCGGGGTCGGCACCTCGGAGCCCGGCTTGAGCACGGTCGCCGTCCCGTAGGCGACGGCGCGGTCGAGGCACAGCGCCGGGTCCTGTGTTCGCGTGCTGATGAGCAGGCAGCCGGCCAACGCGGCGTCCCCCGCCCCCATCACCGACACCGGCTGGACCGGGTCGGGCTCGGCGTGCCACAGGCCGTCCTCGCAGGAGAGGAGGGCGCCCTGGGGGCCCAGCGTGGCGAGCACGCGCGGGACCCCCCGGTTGTGCAGTTCCTGCACGGCATCGATCGCGGGCTGGAGGTCGCCCGCCTTGACCGCCTTCCGGATGGAGCGTCCGGTCGCCTTCTGCAGCTCGGCCACGTTGGGGGAGAGGAGGTCGGGCGGGGTTGCGTGCGCGTGGCTGATCACGGCGTCCAGGGCGGGACCGTCGGCGTCAACGGCCACCCGGACGCCGACGGAGTGGGCCATCTCGGTGAGCTTCACGTACCAGTCGACGGGGGCGCCCGGCGGCAGGCTGCCGCACAGCGCCAGCCACGAGGCCCCCGGCAGGGAGGCGAGCAGGGCGCTCACCAGTGCCGTCTGGTTCTCCGGCGTCAGCGGCTCGCCGGGCTCGATGAAGCGGGTGGTGCTGCCGTCGGGGTGGGTGATCGAGAGGTTGGTGCGCGCACGGCGTCCGACCGGGACCATGCGGCTCGGGACGCCACGGCTGCGCAGCGCCTCGGCCAGCGGGTCGCTGGTGTCCACCGGGACGATGGCGAGGGTGGGGTGGCCGGCGGCGTGCACAGCCGCGCTCACGTTGACCCCCTTGCCGGAGGCGAGTCGGTAGACCTGCCCGAGCCGGTTCAGCCGGGCGACGCGCAGGTCGCGGGCCAGCGGTGCGCTGCGATCGAGGCTCGGGTTCGCCGTGAAGGTGATGATCACCATACGAGGTTATCCCGGGGGACGCGTCCCCCGGGCGCTGCGCCACGCTACGGTCGGTTCGCGTACGGGGGCCCGTCGGCGTCCGCGCGGGGTAGGCGCACCGTGAACGCGGTAAGGCCCGGCCGCGAGGCCACCTCGACGCGCCCATGGTGGGCGCCCACCACGGCGGCGACGATGGCCAGCCCGAGCCCGGTCGACTGGCCACCGGCGCCCGACCGGACGCGGCTGGCGTCCGCGCGGGTGAACCGCTCAAAGACCCGGTCGAGGAGCTCGCGCGGGATGCCCGGGCCGTCGTCGGTGACCGTGACCACGGCGTCCGGCCCGTCGGCGGCCACCGAGGCGTGGACGCGGGTGCCGGCCGGCGTGTGCGTCCGGGCGTTGGCGAGCAGGTTGGCCACGACCTGGGTGAGCCGGTAGGGGTCGCCCTGGGCGAGGACGTCGGCGTCCGGCAGGTCGAGGGTCCAGATGTGGTCGGGGCCCGCCGCGCGGGCGTCCGACACGGCGTTGGCGACTACCTGGTTCAGCGAGGTGGGTAGCAGGGCCAGCTCGGGGCCGGAGTCGAGGCGGGCGAGCAGGAGGAGGTCCTCGACGAGGCGCGACATGCGCTCGGACTCGGACTCGATGCGCCCCAACGCGTGCGCGGTGGTGTCGGGCAGGTGGGCGCGCTCGCGGCGAGTGAGCTCCGCGTAGCCGCGGATGGACGCCAGTGGGTTGCGGAGCTCGTGGCTGGCGTCCGCGACGAACTGGCGCACCTTGGTCTCCGAGCGCTGGCGCGCGGCCAGGGCTCCTTCGACGTTGTCGAGCATGTGGTTGAACGCCAGCCCTACCTGCCCGACCTCGCTGCGGGGGTCGACGTCGGCGTCCGGGACGCGGACGGGCACGGCGACCTCACCGGAGTGCAGCGGCATGCGGGAGACGTGGTTCGCCGTCGCTGTGAGCCGGGCCAGGGGGCGCAGACTGCGCTCGACGACGGTCCGGGCGGCGATGAACGCGATCGCGATGGCCAGCAGGGTGAGCACCGCAGCGGCGGCGAGGATCGCGGTCATCGACGCGGTCAGCGCCGACGTCGGCAGGCCGACCACGAGCACCTGGCCGCCCTGCGTCGTGGTGTAGACGCGGTAGCTGCCGAGGCCGGACAGGCCGATCGTGCGGGGCGTCCGGTCGGGCTCGAGCGCCTCGAGCTCGGCGGCGACGTCGCTGCCCACGACGTTGCGGTCGCGCTCGACCTGGACGATGCCGCCCTGCCCCTGCCAGTAGAACAGGAGGCCTTGGGCCAGGCCGGGGCCGCCCCGGCCCTGGGGCAGCATCGGGCCGCGTCCCTCGCCGCGCGTCATGGTCGTGGCGGAGACCAGCTGGTCGTCGAGCTGTTCCTGCAGGATGCGGTGCATCGACAGCGCGGTCAGCCCCGACAGCAGGATCGCGATCACCGCGACCAGCGCCGTGGTGGACAGGATCAGCTGGCGGCTGAGCGTCCCCTTGCCCGACACTCCCGCTCCGCCGAGGGCTTGGGTTGGATCCGCCGAGGGCTTGTGTTCCGCCATCAGCCGGCCGGCTTCAGGACGTACCCCGCACCCCGCAGCGTGTGGATCATCGGCTCGCGCCCCGCGTCGATCTTCTTGCGGAGGTAGGAGATGTAGAGCTCGACGACGTTGGCCTGGCCACCGAAGTCGTAGTTCCACACGCGGTCGAGGATCTGCGCCTTGCTCAGCACGCGGCGCGGGTTGCGCATCAGGTAGCGCAGCAGCTCGAACTCGGTCGCGGTCAGCTGGATCTCCTCGCCCCCGCGGGTCACCTCGTGAGAGTCCTCGTCGAGGGCGAGGTCGCCGACCACGAGCTGCGAGCCCGGCTTGACCAACGTCGCGCCCGAGCGGCGCAGCAGGCCGCGCAGGCGGGCGACGAGTTCCTCGAGAGAGAAGGGCTTGGTGACGTAGTCGTCCCCGCCGGCCGTCAGCCCATGGATTCGGTCGTCCACGGCGTCCCGGGCGGTGAGAAAGATGACAGGTACGTCCGGCTGCTCGGCGCGCACGCGGCGCATCACCTCGAGCCCGTCGAAGTCGGGAAGCATCATGTCGAGCACGAGCACGTCCGGCCGCGTGTCGCGCGCGGCCTGCACGGCGGTCGTGCCGGAGTGGGCGGTGGTGACATCCCACCCCTCGTAGCGCAGGGCCATGCTGAGCAGTTCGGTGATCGCCGGCTCGTCGTCCACGGTGAGCACGCGGATGGGCGTCCCATCCGCCCGGGTGAGCTGCTCGCGTTCTGTCATGGGTCCACTCTCCCAGCCCGGCATGGCCGGACGCCATGAGTTGGCTGTGCGTTCCCTGTGAGAGCCCTCGGCGGATCGGACCCAAGCTCTCGGCGGATCGGACCCAAGCCCTCGGCGGATCGGACCCAGGCCCTCGGCGGTGAGCGCATGTCGAAACCGCTGATGGACGCCTCGGGCGGGCGCCGGTCGACCAGGAAGCCGGTGACGCGGCCCGGGCGTCCGGACGCCTTGGGCGACGTGAGCAGTTCGACCATGGCGTCCACATCCTCGGGGAGGCCCTGGACGTCCACCTCCACCTGACCGTCCCACAGGTTCTCGGCGTACCCGGACAGCCCGAGGCGTCCGGCCTGCCGGGAGACCCACCACCGGAAGCCGACGCCCTGAACGTGCCCGTCGACCCGGACGAGCGCGCGGGCCAGGCCCGCGGCGTCCGAGCTCACGTGTGGAGGTAGCCGAGCAGGTGGTTGCGCTCGTCGGTGAGCTGGTCGATGCGGTACTTGACCACGTCGCCGATGGAGACGATCGCGGCGAGTTCGCCGTCGACCTCGATCGGAACGTGGCGCACGCGCTTGTGGGTCATGGTGTGGGCGGTGTCCTCGATGCGGTCCTCGAGGTGGCCGACGACGACGTCGCCGGTCATGAGGTCGGCCACGGTCGCCTCGAGGAGGCCGGCGCCCGAGCCGGCGAGGCCGCGCACGATGTCGCGCTCGCTGATGATGCCGGCGATGTGGCGACCGTCGGCGGAGACGACCACGGCGCCGATGTTGTTGTCGGCCATGACGGAGACGAGCTCGGCCACGGAGGCGGACGGGGCGATAGTGACGACGGAGTTGCCCTTGCTGCGGATGACGTCTTCGAGCTTCATGGCGGGACGGTACCCGGAACCCGCACCGCCACGCCAGAGGCGCACCCTATGATCGGTCCGTCCACCACCTCGACAGACAGGAGCGGCCCGTGGAGCGATCCTGGCGCACCGCCGCCGTCCGCGCGGGCATCGACGCGGACACCGCCGAGGGCGCGGTCGTCCCCCCGATCTACCTGTCGACGAACTACCGCTTCGACGGCCTGCGCAGCCCGCGCAGCTTCGACTACTCCCGCTCGGGCAACCCGACGCGCAGCCACCTGGCCGACGCGCTGGCCGAGCTCGACGGGGCGGCCGGGGCGGTGGTGACGGCCTCGGGGATGGGCGCGATCACGACCGCGCTGATGGCGCTGGTGGCGGCGGGGGACACCGTGGTCGCCCCGCACGACGCCTACGGCGGCACGTGGCGGCTGCTGGACGCGCTGTCGCGGCGGGTGGGCTTCGACCTGCGGCTGGTCGACCTGGCGGCATCGGACGCCGCGGCCACCGTCCGCGCGCTGTCGCCCGCGCTGACCTGGGTGGAGACCCCCTCGAACCCCTTGCTGGCCATCAGCGACCTCGCGGCGCTGGCCGAGGCCACGCACGCCGGGGGCGGGCTCATGGTGGCCGACAACACGTTCTGCTCGCCGGTGCTGCAGCGCCCCATCGGGTTCGGGGCGGACGCCGTCGTGCAGTCCTCGACCAAGTACCTCAACGGGCACTCCGACGTGATCGGGGGCGTCGTGTGCTCGGCGACCGCCGAGATGGCCGAGCAGATGGCGTGGTGGGCGAACTGCCTCGGCGTCACCGGGGGAGCGTTCGACAGCTACCTGACGCTGCGCGGCCTGCGGACGCTGGGCGTCCGGATGGCCGCCCACCAGGAGAACGCGGCGGCCGTGGTGGAGGCCCTGTCGCTGCACCCCGCCGTCGAGCGGTTGCACTACCCGGGCCTGTCCACCCACCCGGGCCACGAGCTCGCCCAGCGCCAGATGGACGGCTTCGGCGCGATCGTGTCCTTCGAGGTGCGTGGCGGCGAGGCCGCCGTGGCGGCCCTGGTGTCGGGGCTGGAGCACTTCTCGCTCGCCGAGTCCCTCGGCGGCGTCGAGTCGCTGGTCTGCCACCCGGGCTCCATGACCCACGCGGCGATGCCGCCCGAGGTGCAGGAGGCGGCCGGCCTGCGCCCCGGCCTCGTGCGCCTGTCGGTGGGCATCGAAGACCCCGCCGACCTGGTCGCGGACCTGGTGGCGGGGCTCGATCGGGTCGCCGAGGCGGTCTGAACTCAGACGGTGCCCAGCGTGCGCGGGAACTCGGCCCGCGCCTGCTCGGAGATGCGCTTCATCATGGCGAGGTCGATGCCGGCGCCGAAGAGGCCACCGACGAGGGGGGCCAGCTTGCCGACGCGGGCGAACACGCGCTCGCCGACCGACCGCAGGATGCGGAAGCCGACGGCCTTCTGGATCACCATGAGCGCCGACTTCGGCAGGTTCTTGCCGGCCACGTTCAGCGCGGCGCTCGTGCCGACGGAGACGCCCGCCTTGGCGAGCACGTCGGCGGAGTTGGAGCCGACCAGGGTCAGCAGCACCGCGGTGCGGATGCGGTCGTCGGTCACGTCGTAGCCGCGCAGGTGCGCGACGGCCGCGGTCATGCGGGTGGCCTGCACGTAGAACTCGAAGACGTTGGCCGGGATGGCCACGACCATGGTCAGGAAGCCACCCAGGAAGGTCACGAAGCCGCCGGCGGCACCGCCGACGAGGTGCTGGCGCACGACGTCGTCCACGGCCGCCTCGACGTCACCGTTGGCCTTGGCGAGGGCCTTGTCGGCGATCTCCTTGGCGCCCGAGAACTTGCTGACGCCCTCGATGCCCACGCCGGTCAGCTGCTTGATCAGGCCGGTGATGGCGTCGTCGTTGCCGGAGGGGTCGTTCGCCTCGTCCAACGCGGAGCGCGTGATCTCGATCTCCTCGTCGCGGCGGAACATGTCGAACAGGCCCATGGTGCCCCTTTCATCGGACGCCGCGCGCTTGCGCGGCCACCCCTCGACTTTTCCGTACCCGGGACCGTGGTTCAAGCGGCGGCTAGGAGATTCAGGGTCACCTCCGGGAAATCAGGGCCCTTCCCAGTAGGGCGAGGTTCGCCGGCTTCTCGGCCAGGCGGCGCATGTAGTAGCCGTACCAGTCGACGCCGTAGGGCACGTACACCCGGACGCGGTGGCCCTCGCGCGCCAGCCGCAGCTGCTCCTCGGGGCGCACGCCGTAGAGCATCTGGAACTCGTACGACCCGGGGGCCCGCCCGGCGACCAGCAGCTGCCCCAGGGCCGCGGTGATCATCTTGGGATCGTGGGTGGCGATCATGGGGTAGCCCTCGCCCGCGATCAGGATCCCCAGGCAGCGCTGGAAGGCCTCGCCGATCGCGGCCGGGGTCGTGTGGGCGACGGTGGCCGGCTCGGCGTAGGCGCCCTTGCACAACCGCACGCGCGACCCCGCCCCGGAGTAGTGCCGGGCGTCGTCCTCGGTGCGGAACAGCATGGCCTGCAGCACCAGCCCGGTGCCGGGGAACTCCGCGCGCAGCCCGTCCACGAGGGCGTGCATGCCGTCGAGCGTGGTGTGGTCCTCGGCGTCGAAGGTGACGGTCGTGCCGGCCTCGGTCGCGGCGGCGACGATGCGGCCCGCGTTCTCGGCGGCCAGGTCGACCCCGCCGGGCAGCGCCTGACCGATCGCGCTGGCCTTGACCGAGATCTCGGCGACGTCGGTCAGCTCCTCGTCGGAGAGCCGGCGGATCAGCGCGATGTTGGCCTCGGTGGCCGCCAGCGCCTCGGCCTGGCTGGTCGTGTCCTCGCCCAGGTGGTCGATGGTGGCGAGGCGCCCGGTGGCGCTGATCTCGCGGATCGCACGGACGGCGTCCTCGACCCCGTCGCCCGGCACGAAGCGGTCGACGGTACGACGGACGACGGGCAGACGCGTGGCCAGGTCCCGCACGTGGGTGTTGCGCGAGGCGGCCAACAGCAGGTTCTTCATCGACCCCTCCTGACACGGTGTGTGAGTGGCGCGGGATCGCCGCGCCCACCCAATCTATCCCCGAACGGACGAGCCGCGCACCCGGGGGGTGCGCGGCTCGTCACGGGTTGTCAGGAGGAGGTTCTCACTCCTCGGGGTTGGCCCCCTCGAGGGCGTCCGGGTCCTCCAGCGCGCGCCGGTAGGCGGCCGTGTCGAGCTTCGGCTGGCCCTGCAGCGGGTCGTGGGACGCGAACCGCTCGGGGTTGGCGTCCACGTAGCGGTCGTGCGTGGCGTGCGCCTCGTCGAGCAGGTCGAGCAACTCCTGCTCACGGAAGATCTCGTCCTTGTACTTGGGGTTCATGGCCAGCAGCGCGGCCTCCTCCTTCAGCAGCGAGCGGTAGAGCTTCTCGCGCTGTGCGGGGTCGGCCTCGAACGACGCGTCGAGGTACTGCTTGGCGTGGCGGCGGGTGTTCTTGATCGTGGTGAGCGCCTTGCCCTTGGGGGACAGCAGCGAGAAGAAGATGACCACGACCAGGGTGCCGACGATGACGCCGAGGCTGAGCTCGGTGCTGACCTCGAAGACCGGCACGCGCTGGCCGCCGTTGATGAACGGCAGGTTGTTCTCGTGCAGGGCGTGCAGGATCAGCTTGACGCCGATGAAGGCCAGGATGATCGCGAGGCCGTACTTGAGGTAGATCAGGCGGTCGAGCAGGCCGTCGATGAGGAAGTACAGCTGGCGCAGGCCGAGCAGCGAGAACGCGACGGCGGTGAACACGATGTAGGTGTTCTGGGTCAGGCCGAAGATGGCCGGGATCGAGTCGAGCGCGAACATGACGTCGGTGCCACCGATGGCGATCATGACCAGCATCAGCGGGGTCATGGCCTTCTTGCCGTTCTCCATCGTGAACAGCTTGTCGCCGTCGTAGTGGTCGGTGGTGTGCATGAAGCGCTTGGCCAGGCGGATGATGAAGTTGTTCGCCTCGGAGGACTCCTCGTCCTCCTCGTCCTTCTCGGGCTTGATCAGGTTGCCGGCGGTGATCAGCAGGATGAGGCCGAAGATGTAGAAGACCCACGCGAAGCTGTTGATCAGCGCGGCGCCCAGGAAGATGAACCCGGTGCGGAAGATAAGCGACACCACGATGCCGAACATCAGCACCAGCTGCTGGTTCTGCCGCGGCACCTTGAAGCTCGCCATGATGATGAGGAAGACGAACAGGTTGTCGACCGAGAGACTCAACTCGGTGATGTAACCCGCGTAGTACTCGATACCCGACTTCTGGCCCATCGAGAGCCACACCCACACGCCGAACAGGATCGCGACGGAGACATAGATCGCCGTCCACTTGGCGGCCTCCCCGATCGTGGGGATGTGCGCCTTGCGGACGTGGAAGATGAAGTCGAACGCGAGCAGCGCGATGATGAAGATGGCGGTGAGGATCCACACCGTGGTGGAGACAACAGGCATCTGGTGCCCTTTCCGGTTCGTACGAGCAGGAGACGGGTCCCGTCAGGCTCTCAGGAGCGCTGGCGGCCAACTCGTGCAGCGCCGACCCCGGGGGCCGGCTTCGCAGCAGTGTAACGAGGGGTGGCGCAGGCACGTGCGGGGTTGCCAAACGTGCCTGCGCCCTGGGGCGTCACTTGACGCGCGGCATCGGGACGGTCTTGGTGCCCGAGATGGTCTCCCACGGCACGACGTCGGGCAGGTAGCTGTTGAACTCCGCGATCAGGGAGTCCTGGTACTCGCCGGCGAAGGTGCCGTCGAGGAACTTGCCCAGCGCCTCGTCGCGGAAGCGCGCCCAGCTGTACTTCTCGTTGCCCGGCAGGATCGGGTAGTAGAGGCACTCCGCCTTGGCGGCCGCGTCACGGTCGCCCGGGGCGTCCCCGATGAGCATGATCCTGTCGGCGTCGTACTTGCCCTTCGCCGCGTACTGGACGTGCTCGGCCTTCGAGCCCATCTCCTGGCCGGCGATGACCTTCATGTACTGGGCGATGCCGTGGGCGTTCCACTCGTACTCCAGCGCGTGCAGCGGGGTGGCCGACACGGTCATCTGGTCGACCCCGGCGTCCTGCATGGCCTGCATCGACTCGCGCACGCCCGGGAACGGGCCACAGCCGTGCACCATGTCGGCGATGCGGGCGTTGACCTCGTCGCCCCAGCGGATCGCGCGGTCGATGGTCTCGCACGGGTGGTCGGCGGCGTAGGCGGCGATGCCCTTGTCGGACAGCGGGTAGCCCTCAGCCTCGATGAAGGCGGTCAGCTCGGGGTACTCGGGGATGGTCACGCCACGCTCGGCGACCTCGGTGCGGTCGCGCAGCAGGTCGAGCAGCTGCTTGAGGGCCAGCCAGCGGTTGAGGCCGCGGGTGATCGAGCCCAGGTTCACGAACAGGGCCGTCTGGCGGGCGAGGGTCGAGACCGGCTGCAGGTCCCAGGCCTTGATGTAGGCGGGGGTGAAGCACTCCTGGTGCTTGATGTCCATGGCGTCCATCGCGCACCCGTCGGAGTCGATCCCCACGAAGAACTCTCCGGTGGGGACGAAGTCGACGAGGACCTGGGCGGCTTCCGGGTGCTGGCTCACAGCGGCTCTCCTTCGGGCTCGGGTTGGTCCATTCTCGCCCGGGGCCCGTGCCCCCGCTGAAGGTTGCGGGATATTGCCTAACCCGGGAAGAGGCCCCGCACCAGGTCGACCGTGAGGGCGTCCAGGTCGTCGATGACGGCGTGGGCGCGGTCGAGCACCTCCGCGGCCGGAGGGTGAAACCGCGGCGGGACGACCACCGTGCGCATGCCCGCGGCCAGGGCCGAACGGACGCCGTTGGTCGAGTCCTCGACCGCCACGCAGGCGGCCGGGTCGACCCCGAGGCGGGACGCCGCGGCGAGGAAGCCGTCCGGGTGCGGCTTGCCGCGCTCCACCTCCTCGGTGGAGACGACCACCCCCACGAGGTCGCGGACGCCCAGCAGTTCCAGCCCCGCCTCGATCAGCGTGCGCGGGGAACTGGACGCCACGGCCAGCGGGGCGAGGGCGGCCATGCGGCGCACGGCGTCCACGGCCCCGTGCACAACGGGGATGCGGCCGGCGCGGTAGGCCGCGGCCATGCCGTCGATGGTGCGCTGGGCGGCCTCCTCGGGGGTGCCCCGCAGGTCGACCGCCTCGACGAGGTACGTCGACCACTCCCGGGTGCTCATGCCCATCATCGCCTGCGTGGCCCCCTCGGGCCACGGGACGCCGTCGGCGGCGGCGAGCCCGCGGCGCACGACGTCCCACTCCTCCTCGGAGTCGGTGAGCGTGCCGTCCATGTCGAAGACGATTGCGTGGGGGAGAGCTTCCATGCCCGTCAGCCTAGGACAGCCGCCAGTCGATCGGGTCGGCCCCCTGGGCGGTAAGCGCCGCGTTGGCGCGCGAGAACGGGCGCGACCCGAAGAAGCCCGACCGGGCCGACAGCGGTGAGGGGTGCGCGGAGGCGATCACCGGCACCTGCCCCAGGCGCGGGGTGAGGCCCTGGGCGTCCCGGCCCCACAGGATCGCGACCAGCGGCCCGCCCCGCTCGACGAGCGCCTCGATCGCGCGGTCGGTGACCTCCTCCCACCCCTTGCCGCGGTGTGACGCCGGCGCCCCCGGCCGCACCGTCAGACACCGGTTCAGCAGCAGGACGCCCCGCTCGAACCAGGCGCTGAGGTCGCCGTGCTCGGCGGGCGGGATGCCGAGGTCGGCGGACAGCTCGGCGTAGATGTTCTGCAGGCTGCGCGGGATCGGGCGCACGTCGCGCGCGACCGAGAAGGACAGCCCGACGGCGTGCCCCGGCGTGGGGTAGGGGTCCTGTCCGACGACCAGCACGCGGACGTCGGCGAGCGGGCGGGTGAAGGCGCGCAGCACGTTCTCCCCGGCGGGCAAGTAGGAGCGCCCGGCGGCCATCTCCTGGCGGAGGAAGGCGCCCATCGCGGTCACGCGGTCGGCGACGGGGGCGAGGGCGTCGGCCCAGTCGGGGGCCACGAGGTCGGCGAGCGGGCGTGCGGTCACGGGGCTCAGGCTAGCCCGGCGCGGGCTCGGTCCGGCCCGGCGCGCGCGGCGTCCGGGCGGCGGGGGCGGGTCTAGGCTGACGGTGCTGGAAGGAGCCCACCCGTGACGCTGATCCCCACCCTGCGCCGCCTGCTCGGCACCGAGCCCACCCCGCCGGCCGAGCCCGTCGTCGTCCAAGTGCCGGTCCCCGCCCCGGACCGCCGGGTCGACCTCGAGCCCGACGTGCCCCGCGGGCTCACCGTCGCCGCCGGCTACGCGTGGCGGCTGCTGCTGCTCGGTGTCGCCGTGGTGGCGCTGTTCCAGGTGCTGGCCTACTTCTCGCAGATCACCGTGCCGGTCGGCATGGCCATCCTGCTCGCCGCCATGCTCTACCCGCTCGTCACGCTGCTGCGCCGCTGGGGCTGGCCGGCCGCGCTGTCCGCGATCGTCTCCCTCCTGCTCCTCGTCGTGGTGGTCAGCGGCCTGCTGACCTTCGTCGGAACCCAGGTGGCCGCCGAGTGGCCCGAGCTGCTCGAGCAGTCGCGCGAGGGCTTCCAGGCGCTGGTCGCCTGGCTGGGCACCCTGCCGTTCGGCATCGACGACGCCCGCCTCAACGACTGGATCGCCCAGGGCACCGCCTGGCTCCAGACCCAGGCCTCCTCGTTGGCCGGGGCCGCGGCGTCCGTGGGCGCGGCCTTCGGCAACTTCTTCGCCGGGCTGGCCACCGCGCTCGTGGCCGCCTTCTTCTTCGCCTACCAGGGCCGCCGCATCTTCGCCGGATCGGTCGAGACGCTCGTGCCCCGCCAGTACCGGGCCTCGGTCGACCACGCCGCCCTGCGCGGCTGGACGTCCCTGGTGGCCTACATGCGCTCGGCCGTCATCGTCGCGGCGGTGGACGCCGCCGGCGTCGCCCTCGCCGCGCTCCTCCTGCAGGTGCCCCTGGTGGCGGCCCTGTTCGCGCTGACGTTCTTCCTGTCCTTCATCCCGATCGTGGGCGCCACCGTGGCCGGCGCGGTCGCGGTCGTGCTCGCCCTCGTCACGCACGGCTGGGTGCAGGCGCTGATCATGCTGGGCGCGGTGATCCTGGTCATGCAGTTGGAGAGCACGTTCCTCCAGCCGCTCGTGATGGGCAAGGCCGTCGACCTGCACCCGCTGGCGGTGCTGCTCGGCATCACCGCGGGCGCCATCGTCTCGGGCATCCTCGGCGCCCTGCTGGCGATCCCCGTCCTGGCGTTCGGCGTCGCCTTCCTGCGCGCGCTGCGCAACCCGGAGTCGCCGGGTGTCGACGTGCTCGAGTCCGACGAGCCCGACCCGCTCCCGCTGGCGCCGGCGACCGCCTGAGCCTCAGGGTCGCCTCAGGGGCCCGGCGCCTTTCGCAAATGGAAAACCGGGCTTAGCATTTTGGTATGAGCGACCCCGATCTCAGCCAGATCCTCGCCGACCTCGCGGCCGGCACCATCGACGCCGCCGAGGCGGCCCGCCGCATCGAGGCGGCCCAGAAGAAGCAGGCCCCCGCCGACGCCGAGCCCGAGGTCGACGAGCCGGCCGGCCCGACCGGCGTGAAGGGCACCGAGCGCGTCACCATCCGCGCCGTCGGGCGCCGCGTCACCGTGGTCGGCGACGCCTCCGTCGCCACCGCGTCGGTCACCGGCGAGCACGTGCTGCGCCGTCAGGGCGACGTGCTCGAGATCTCCGCCGACGGCGAGGTCGGCCCCAAGCTCGAGGGCTTCAACGTGCTCAACCCGCCCAAGAGCCTCGAGGACCTGCGTGGCCTCACCTTCGCCCGTGGTCTGACCGTGCGGGTCAACCCGGCGATCGAGGTCGACGTCGAGCTCACCGCCGGCAGCCTCAACGTGAGCGGCGTGCCGTTCCTGGGCCGTGTGCGCGTGACGGCGGGCGGCGCCGCGATCAAGGGCGTGCGCCGGCTCACCGACGTCCTCATCCAGGCCGGCTCGGGCAGCATCGAGGGACCGATCAACGCGGGCCGCTCGCGGGTGAAGATCGAGTCCGGCTCGCTCACTGTCACGCTCGAGAAGCGCTCCTCGGTGACCGTGCGCTCGCAGACCCAGCTCGGCCGCGTCGTGTGGCCCGACGACGGCGGCGCCCCCGACGAGGTCGTCTTCGGCAACGGCACCGCCCGCCTCGACCTCGAGGTCGTCATGGGCAGCGCGACCGTGCGGCGGTCCGAGTCGTGACCGCCCCCCACACGCACCGCGCCCTGGCCGACTGCCCGGTCTGCGGCGACGCGCTGGTGACCACGCGGCTGGGTTGCTCGGGCTGCGGCACCGAGCTCGTCGGCCAGTTCGCCCCCTGCCCGTTCTGCGCGCTCGACGACGCCGACCTCGAGGCCCTCAAGGTGTTCCTCGTCTCGCGCGGCAACCTCAAGGAGCTGCAGTCCCACCTGGGCGTCAGCTACCCCACGGCGCGGGCGCGGTTCAACGACCTGCTCGAGCGGCTGGGCTGGCTCGCCGAGGCGGGCCCCGAGACGATCCCGGACGCCGACGTCGCGGCCGGCCACGACCCGGCCCCGACGCACGAGGACGCCCCCGCGGAGGAGGGCGTCCGGGATGGGGAGCCGGGGGAGGACGGACCGCAGCCAGCGGCGTCCGAGACCCCCGACGGGGTGCGCGACCAGGTGCTCGCGCAGGTCGCGGCGGGCACGCTGTCGCCGGCGGTGGCCGCCGACCTGCTCAGCAAGCTGCGCTGATCAGCCGGTGTAGACCTTGAAGTCGAGGACGGTGACCTCGATGGTCTTGCCGGTGGGCGCCTCGTAGGAGACGGTCTGGCCCTTGGTGGCGCCGACGACGGCCGCGCCCAGCGGGGACTGCGGGCTGAACACCTCGACCTCGGTGTCGGTCACGCCCATGAGCTCGCGGGAGCCGAGCAGGAACGTGTCGGTGTCGTCCTCGTCGCCGTCGTAGCAGATCGTCACGGTCATGCCCGGCGTCACCTCGTTGGCGGCCTCGGGCTCGCCGATGTGGGCGTCCCTCAGCATGGCCTCGAGCTGGCGGATGCGCGCCTCCTGCTGGCCCTGCTCCTCGCGCGCGGCGTGGTAGCCGCCGTTCTCGGACAGGTCGCCCTCGTCGCGTGCCTGGGCGATCTTGGCCGACACCGTGCGGCGGCCTTCACCCTTGAGGAACTCGAGCTCACCCGCGAGCTTGTCGTACGCCTCCTGGGTGAGCCACACGGTGGACTGTGCTGCTTCAGACATTCGACCAGCCTAGCTCAGCGGGGTGTGCAGGCGAGGATCTTGACCGAGGTGGCGCGCTTGAAGGTCTTGAGCTCGATGTCGTGGTGCTCGAGCTCCTCGGTGCCGGGGCCGAGCTCGATGTCGTACTGGCCCACCGTCTCGTAGGACTCGGCCTGCGCGGTGACCGTGCACACGGCCGGGCGCGAGGGGTCGGGGCGCTGGGTGGTGACGCGGACGTCCATGGTGGAGTCGGAGGTGACCTCCCAGGTGACGATCTTCGCGCTGATCGGCGGGTTCGCGCCGTAGGCCGCCGACCACAGCAGCCACGTGCCGCCGACGCCGGCGATCACGGCGGCCACGACGACCCACAGCCACTTCGGCGCCCTGCTCGGCGGGTAGCGGCGCGCGATGCGCTGGGCGTCGGACTCGGTCGCGGTCATGGGTCCATTGTGCCGGGGGCGCCGCGGGGTGGGCCAACCGGGGTGGTTGAATGGCCGACATGGCTGTGAGGGTGGACAAGGCGGGCGAGCCGCTGCGGTTGATGGCGGTGCACGCGCACCCCGACGACGAGTCGAGCAAGGGTGCGGCGACGATGGCCAAGTACGTCGCCGAGGGCGTCGAGGTCATGGTCGTCACCTGCACCGGCGGCGAGCGCGGCGACATCCTCAACCCGGCCGTCGACACCCCCGAGAACTGGGCCAACATCACCGCCATGCGCGTGGACGAGATGGCGCGCGCCGCCGAGATCCTCGGCGTGCAGCACCGCTGGCTGGGCTACGTCGACTCGGGCCTGCCCCAGGGCGACCCGCTGCCCCCGCTGCCCGACGGCTGCTTCGCGCTGGCCGACCTCGACGAGGCGGGGGCCGCGCTGGCCGCGGTGATGCGCGAGTTCCGCCCGCACGTGGTGCTGACCTACGACGAGAACGGCGGCTACCCGCACCCCGACCACATCATGACCCACCAGGTCACGCTGCGGGCCGTCGACCTGGCTGCCGAGGCGGACGCCGACGTCGAGGGGGCGCCCTGGCCGGTGGCCAAGGTGTACTACCACATGACGTTCCACCGGCAGCGGGCCGTCGCGCTGGATGCCGCCATGCACGAGCACGGCCTGGAGTCGCCCTACCGCGAGCGCCTGGCCAACTGGCCCGAGGACCCGACCCAGGCCGAGCGCCTCACGACGTTCATCGCGTGCGCGGAGCAGTACCCGGTCCGCGACGACGCCCTGCGGGCCCACGCCACGCAGGTCGACCCCGACGGGTTCTGGTTCGCGATCCCGCTCACGGTCCAGCAGATGGCGTGGCCCACCGAGGACTTCCAGCTCGCCCGCTCGCGGGTCGCCACGACCCTGCCCGAGGAGGACCTGTTCGCCGGCGTCGAGTGCTGCCACGAGACGGATAGGGTGGAGGCGTGGTTCTACTCGATCTAGGTCTCGGGCGCGACCTCGCGCCGAGCTGGGCGCCGCTGGGCGCCGCCGCGCTGCTGCTGCTGGTCCTCCTGCTGCTGTTCCTGAGCATGCGCCGCCACCTCAAGCGCGCCGCCCGCTTCGCGGCCGAGGACGGCCTGATGGGCGACTCCACCGACACCGACGCCCCGGGCGACCCCAAGCTCTGATGGTGAACCGGCTCGCCACCCAGACCAGCCCGTACCTCCTGCAACACGCCACCAACCCGGTCGACTGGTGGCCGTGGGGGCCCGAGGCGTTCGAGGAGGCGCGCCGGCGCAACGTGCCGCTGCTGATCTCGGTCGGCTACTCGGCGTGCCACTGGTGCCACGTCATGGCCCATGAGTCGTTCGAGGACGCCGGGGCGGCCGCGCTCGTCAACGAGTTCTTCGTGCCGGTCAAGGTCGACCGCGAGGAGCGCCCCGACGTGGACGCGGTCTACATGCGCGCCACCCAGGCCCTGACCGGGCACGGCGGCTGGCCGATGACGGTGTTCGCGACCCCCGACGGCCAACCCTTCTTCGCCGGCACCTACTACCCGCCCGAGCCCGCGCAGGGCCTGCCGTCGTTCACGCAGGTCGTCACCGCGCTCGGCGAGGCCTGGCGCGACCGGCAGGGCGAGGTACTCGAGTCCGCCTCCGCGATCGTCGCCCAGCTGGCCCAGATCAACGCGCTGCCCGCGGCGTCCGCCTCGCCGGGGGTGTGGGAACTGCTGGACGCCGTGAGCGCCGAGTTCGACCTCCTCCACGGCGGGTTCGGCGGGGCGCCGAAGTTCCCCGCGCCGATGCTGGTGGACGCGCTGCTCGTCAAGGGCGAGGCAGGTTCGCTCGACCTGGCCCAGCGCACGCTCGAGGCGATGGCGCGCGGCGGCATCCACGACCAGGTGGGCGGCGGGTTCCACCGCTACGCCGTCGACGCCGGCTGGGTCGTGCCCCACTTCGAGAAGATGCTCTACGACAACGCCCTGCTGCTCGGCTCGTACGTGCGCGGGTGGCGCCGGACGCCGCAGCACGAGACCGGCCTGCGCTGGCTCTTCGAGCGCGTGGTCCGCGGGATCGTGGGCTGGCTCGAGCGCGAGATGGTCGTCGAGGGCGGCGGTTTCGCCGCGTCGCTGGACGCCGACTCCGCCGACATCCGCGGCATGGCCCACGAGGGCATCTACTACGTGTGGAACCCCTCGCTGCTCGTCGACGCGCTCGGCGAGGAGGACGCCGACTGGGCGGGCAAGGTCTTCCACGTCACCAACGACGGCACCTTCGAGCACGGGCTATCGACGCTGCAGTTGCGCGGCGCGCCTGACGTCGCCCGGCTGGAGTCGGTCTCGGCGCGCCTGCTCGAGGTGCGCGCCAACCGGTTCGAGCCGCCGCGCGACGGCAAGGTCGTCGCGTCCTGGAACGGCTGGGCGATCGAGTCGCTGCTCTGGGCCGGGCTGGTCTTCGGCGAGCGCTCGTGGATCGACCTGGCCGAGCGGGCCGCGACCTACCTGTGGGAGACCCACTGGGTCGACGGCGCCCTGCGCCGAACGTCGCTCGACGGCGTCGCCGGCGAGGCCGCAGGCGTGGCCGAGGACCACGGGGCCGTGGCGTCCGCGTTCGCGCGCCTGGCCGGGGTGCTCGGCGAGTCGGTGTGGCTCGACCGCGCCGTCGAGGTGCTGGACGCCGCCGTGGCGCTCTTCGGCGCCGAGGACGGAGGCTTCTTCGACGCGGCCGCCGGCGACCTGTTCGCGCGCCCGCGCGACGTGCAGGACAACCCGACCCCTTCGGGGACCATGGCGCTGGTCTCCGCGCTGCGCGTGGTGGGCCTGCTCGCCGAGCGGCGCGACCTGCTCGACCGGGCCGACACCGCCGCCCGCACCACGTGGGGCACCGTCGAGGCCGCCCCGCGGCACGCCTCGGCCGCGCTGACCGACCTGCTCATGGCCGACGAAGCCCGGAAGGGGCTGCGCCCCGCCGTGGCCGTCGTGGTCGACGAGGCCGGCGACCCCCTCAACGACGCCGCGCGTGCCGTGTGGCGGATGGCGCCGCTGGGCACGGTCGCGGTCTCGGGACGTCCGGGCACCGAGGGCTTCGGGTCGTGGTTCGAGGGCCGTGAGCCGGTGGCGGGAGAGGTATCTGCCGGTGGCGCCGCACCTGCGCCGCAGGTGGGGCAGGCCGGGACCGTCGCGGAGGAGTCCCCGCTGGCCAAGCTCACGCACGCGCGCATCGGCGGGTCGGGCGGGGTCACCGAGGTCGAGACCGAGGCGTCCCACGGGCACGACGACGAGGACGAGTACGACGAGCACGAGGTGGTCGGTCTCGACCAGACCGTCTACGTCTGCCGCGGCGAGGTCTGCTTCGCGCCGGCACGCACCGTTCAGGACGCCCGCGCGGCCCTGTGGAGCCGCGCGTAGGGCGTCAGCTCAGCGCAGCACCACCAGCGCGATCGCGGCGAAGTGGCACAGGGCCGCCACCACGGTGGCCACGTGGAACACCTCGTGGTAGCCGAACCACGCCGGGGCGGGGTCGGGCTTCTTGAGCGCGTAGACGACCGCGCCCGCGGAGTAGATGAGGCCGCCGAGCACGATGAGGGCGACGATGACGGGGCCGCCGGCGTTCCAGAACGGGATCAGCCAGCCGACCGCCACCCAGCCCATGGCGATGTAGAGGCCGGTGTAGAGCCAGCGGGGCGCGCCCATCCAGCCGAGCTTGAACGCGATCCCGAAGGCGGCGATGGCCCAGATCAGCGTCAGCAGCACGGTGGCGTGGCCGGCGTCGAGGAGCAGCAGCGCCAGGGGCGTGTAGGTGCCGGCGATGAAGATGAAGATGTTGGCGTGGTCGAGGCGGCGCAGGAAACCGCCCATGCGCGGCGACCAGGTTCCCCGGTGGTAGATGGCCGAGGTGGCGAACAGCAGGGTGGCGCCGACGAGGTAGATCGCGATGCCGATGCGGGCGATGAGGGCGGGGGCGGCCACGATCAGGATGAGGCCCGCCAGCTGCACGAACGGGGCCATGCCGAGGTGGAACCACCCGCGGAGGCGCGGCTTGGGGAGCAGCTCCTCCACGGTCGCCTCCTTACTTGACGAAGCGTAAGTTACGGTCACGTAGGTAAGGGTAACCCACGCTGTCGTGCGGCACAACGCACGCTGTCAGCCTACGGTCTGGGGCGGCGCCACGGGGTAGTTTGGGGCCCGTGAAGATCCTCGCCACCACGAACGCCCCCTTCGAGTTCGAGCCCCCGGCCGGGGTCGAGGTCGTCCCCGTCGACGAGCGCGAGCCCGTGCCCGCCGAGCACCTGGACGCCGACGCGGCGATCCTCGTCGGCGGCCGGACCCGGGTGGCCGACCAGCTGGCCGCGGAGGCGTCCGGGCTGCGGTGGGTGCAGACGCTGGCCGCGGGGCCGGACGGGGTGCTGGCCGCCGGGTTCGGGCCCGGCGTCACCATCACCAACGGGCGCGGCCTGCACACGTACACGGTCGCCGAGACGGCGCTGGCCCTCACGCTCGCCGGCATCCTCCGGCTGCCCGGCATGCTCGCGGCCCAGCGGGAGCACCGCTGGGCCTACGAGGAGTACGGCACGTGGCGTGCGCTCCACCCGACCGGACGCCTCGGCTCGCTCATCGACACCGACGTCCTCGTGTGGGGCTTCGGCGCCATCGGTGAGCAGGTCGCCCGCCTGTTCACCGCCGTCGGCGCCCGGGTGCGCGGCATCGCGACCACGGCAGGGGAGCGCGGCGGCTTCGAGGTGTTCACCGACGCCGACCTGCCGCGCCTCCTGCCGGCGACGGACGTCCTGGTCATGGTCCTGCCCCACGACGACAGCACCCGCCACGCGCTGGACGCCGACCGCATGGCCCTGCTCCCGGACCACGCCTGGGTGGTCAACGTGGGCCGCGGAACCACGATCGACAACGACGCCCTGGCCGCGGCGCTCAACGCCGGCGAGCTCGGCGGCGCGGCCCTCGACGTGGCCGACCCCGAGCCCTACCCGGCCGACGGACCCCTGTGGGACGCCCGCAACTGCATCCTCGTCCCGCACGTCGCCGGGGGCGTCGCGCACGGCAGCGACGAGCTGATCAACGACAACCTGGCCCGGCTGGGGTCAGGCGAACCGCTGCGCAACGTCGTCCCCCGGTAAGCTCGCACCCATGTCCTGGGTCGAACGAGCCCGCGAGGTGGCCGACCGGCTGCACCCCGCCGGGCTGCTCTACTCCACCTACGAGCAGCGGCTGCTCGCCGAGCTGGACCGGGACCGCCTGCCCCGCCACGTCGCCGTCCTCGCCGACGGCAACCGCCGCTGGGCCCGGCTGAATGCCCCGGGCCAGCCCTACGAGGTCGGCTACCAGGCCGGCGCCGACAAGCTGAAGCAGTTCGTCGAGTGGTGCGACGAGGTCGGGCTCGGCGTGGTCACCCTCTGGGTGCTGTCCACCGAGAACCTGGCCCGCAACTCCGACGACGTGAAGCCGCTGCTGGGCGTCATCGAGCGCCTGTTCGTCGAGCTGGCCTCCACCGGCCGCTGGCGGCTGAAGCTGGTGGGCGACCCCTCCCTGCTGCCCGAGGACATGACCGACGCGCTGCGGGCCGCCGAGTTCGACACGGCGTCCCTCGACGGGCTGAAGGTCAACGTGGCCATCGCCTACGGCGGCCGCCACGAGCTGCGCGACGCCGTCCGCAAGCTGCTGGCCGAGGAGGCTTCGCACGGCGCATCGCTCGCCGACGTGGCCGAGCGCCTCGAGATCGACGACATCGCCGAGCACCTCTACACCGCCGGCGACCCCGACCCCGACCTGATCATCCGTACCTCGGGCGAGCAGCGGCTGTCGGGCTTCCTGATGTGGCAGTCGGCGCACAGCGAGTTCTACTTCTGCGAGGCACTGTGGCCCGACTTCCGGCGCGTCGATTTCCTCCGCGCCCTGCGTGACTACGCCTCCCGTGAGCGCCGCTACGGGCGCTGACCCCCCTCGAGGCGGACGCCGAGGCCCCGCAGCAGGACCCGGATGTGTGCTTGCAGGCTGGCCGCCGTGTCGGGCGCACCGCGTCCGACCACCGCGCGGAGCACCTCGCTGCTCAGCGTCGAGAACACCCAGCGGGCTGCTTCGGGCAGGTCGAGGCCCGGGGGCAGGTCGCCGACGGCGACGTGGGGCCGGAGGAGGTCGGCGATGGTGTGGACGAGGTCGTCGAACAGGGTCAGGGCCTCGGTGCGGTGCGGCCCGGCCGTGCCGAACATCACCTCCCGCAGGTAGGGGCCCACGGTGTCGGGCTCGGCGTCCGCGAGCGCAGCGAGCGGGCCGACGACGTCGAGGATCGCCGCCACGACCTCGGCTGGCCGGCGCGCCTGCGCGGCTTGGCGCCCCGCGTCCAGGAGCGGGGCCAGGCGCTCGTTCGTGACCATCAGCAACAGCTCGATCTTGGTGGGGGCGTAGCGGAACAGGGTGCCGTCGGCGACGTCCGCGTCGGCGGCGACCTGCTGGGTGGTGGTGGCGGCGAAACCGTGCTGGGCGAACAGCCGGGAGGCGGCCGACACGATGCGGTCGCGCTTCTCCGCCTTGTTGCGCTCGCGGCGTCCGAGGGTCTGCATGGCTCCACGCTACCCATTTTGTGATCATACTCATAAATGAGTACGCTCACTAATGTGATGGACGACACACCCCGCCCGATCGTGCTCGCCCGGGCGCTGCGCCTGACGGCCGGCCGCACCACCGTCTTCGCCGGCCTGGACGTCGACCTGCCCGTCTCCGGGTACGGCGCGGTCGTGGGCCCCAGCGGCGCGGGGAAGTCCACCCTGTTGCTGTCCCTCACGGGGCGCATGCGAGGCGTCACCGGAACGCTGCTGGTGTCAGGCCTCGACGCTGTCCGGCACCCCGGGCCTGTCCGGCAGGTTACGTCGGTGGCCCGGGTCGCCGACCTGATCGGCCCGGAGCCGACCCTGACCGTCGCGGAGTGCATCACCGAACGCAGCCTCCTGGACGCCGGGGCACCCCGTCAGCGCCACGCCGCTTTCGCGTCGGCCGCCGAACTGATGGGCCTCGACGTCGACCCGGACGCCCTGTACGGCGACCTGCCCCCGGTCGACCAGACGCGGGCCGCCGTGGCGCTGGCCTGCGTCCGGCCGGCCGATCTCGTCGTCCTGGACGACCTCGACCATGACGCCACCCTCGATGAGCAGGCCGCCCTCTGGCGCGGGATCGCCGCGCTGGCGGCGTCCGGCACGAGCGTCATCGCGGCCACCACCGAGCGCGCCGCCGTCCCGGCAGGCGCGACAATCATCGACCTCAGCTGAGGAGCCCCGTGTTCGACTCCGCCCGCAACCCCCTCACCCTGGCGCGCTACGAACTCAAGCGGCTGCGTGGGCCGCTGCCCCGCCTCGCCATCGTGTTCATCCTGCTGATCCCGCTGCTCTACGGCTGCATCTACCTCTCGGGCAACTGGGATCCGTACGGCCGGCTCAACCACGTGCCCGTCGCGGTGGTCAACGAGGACATCCCCACCACCGTGGGCGACAGGCGCGTCGCCGCGGGCGAGGACTTCGTCACCAGCCTGCACCGGGCCGGCACCTTCGACTTCCGCGACACCGACGCCCGGGACGCCGAGGAGGGCCTCTCCCGGGGCCGGTACTACCTCGTCATCACCGTTCCTGAGTCCTTCTCGGCCGATCTGGTCAGCGGCCAGGGCGCCGATCCGCGCCGGGCCGCGATCATGCTGCGCCGCAACGACGCCAACGGCTTCGTGATCGGCACGATCACCAACAGCGCCCAGAACAGCATCGCGCGGGCCATCGACGAGACGGCCGTGCGCAGCTACTTCGAGGCCGTCTTCGCCAACCTCGCCACGATCCGGGAGGGCATGGCCAGCGCGTCCGACGGTGCCGCGCAACTCGAGGCAGGGCTCATCCAGGCGCGTGAGGGCAGCAGCCGGCTCCACGACGGCGCCAGCCAGGCGGCGACGGGCGCCGACGAGCTCGCGACCGGGGCGTCCCGCCTCGCCACCGGGGCCCGTACCGCGGAGGGCAGCGCGGACGACCTGGCCGCCGGTCTGGAGCGCCTCGACGACGGCGCGGGACGCCTCGCCTCCGGGTCGGCCCAGGTCGCCGCAGGCACCCAGCAGCTCGCGGACGCCGTCGACCCCGTCCTCGCGCTGGCCGCGGTCAAGCTGCCGGACGCCCAGGCGCGGCTCACCGAGGCCGATGCGGCGCTCCTCCCCGAGCTGGACGCCCTCGCCGCGGCCCATCCGGAGCTCGCCGACGACCCGGCGTTCCAGCGGTTGCGCGGACGCGTCGGTGACTTCTCTGAGGCGGTGGCGGACGTCGGCCAGCGCATTGGCGACCTCGGGGCGAAGGCACGCACGGCTCAGGACAAGGTGGACGCCCTCAACGACGGCGCCCAGCAGGTCGCTGCCGGGGCGGCCGACCTGCACCGCGGCAGCATCGCGGCCGCCGGAGGCGCACGCAAGCTCGCGCAGGGCCTCGGCGACCTGCGCACCGGCGTCGACCAGCTCACGGGCGGGGCGTCCACCCTGGCCACCGGGCTGCACGCGCTCGCCGAAGGCGCAGCGTCCCTGGACGACGGGCTCGGGAGGCTGGCGTCCGGCGCGCACGAGCTCTCGGCCGGGCTGGCCGACGGCGTGGCCCGCCTGCCGGTACTGACCGCCGACGAGCAGGCCGATGCCGCCCAAGTGCTCGCCGCGCCCGTCGACGTCACGATGACCGTCGACAACCCGGCGCATGTCTACGGCCGCGGGCTGGCTCCGCTGTTCTTCTCCATCGCATTGTGGGTGCTGGGCATCTCGGCGTTCATGGTGGTCCGGCCGACGACCGGCCGCGTCATCGCGGGCCGCGCCAGCGACCTGCGGACCGCCTTCACAGCCTGGCTGCCGATCGGCGGCCTGAGCGTCGTGGCCGGCTGGCTGATGCTGGCCGCGTCGTGGCTCGGCCTGGGGCTCGACCCCGTCCACCCCGTGTGGATGGTGGTCGCGGTCACGGCCGTCGCGCTGGCGTTCTCGGCCGTGGCCCACCTGCTGCGGACCGCGCTCGGCTTCGTGGCCACGGCGGCACTCCTGGTGGTGCTCATCATCCAGCTCACGTCGACCGGGGGGACTTATCCGCCCGAGCTGTTGCCGCCGTTCTTCGCGTGGATCGGCCACCTCATGCCGATGACCTACACCATCGACGCGTTCCGGATCGCCATCTCCGGCGGACCGCTCGACCGGTTGGTGGCCGACCTGGCCCTCATGGGCGTGTTGTTCGCCTCAAGTCTCGGCCTGCTCGTGGCCGTGATCCACCGCCGCCGCCGCTTCCGTCCGAGCGACCTACGGCCCGGGCTCGGCTGACGTCGACGACGCCTCGGCGGCGAGGTCGGCCAACAGCAGTTCGCCCACGACGTCCTTGATGTCGTCTGCGATCGGGAGGCTCGCCAGCCCCGCCACGCGGGCCACCCGGCCGGGGTTGGCCTCGAGGAACCCCCACAGCGCGTGCTTGTCGATGTAGCTGACCTGCAGGTCGTTGACGGCGGCGAACAGCCGCTCGTCCAGCCGCTGGTCGGACGCCGTGGGCAGCAGCGCGAAGTCGAAGGACGCCCCGCGGGCCGGGTCCACGACGCCCAGGTCGACGGTCACGGTGCCCGTCGCGTGGTCGTAGGTCGTGCTCGCCTCCGGGGCTGCGCCGGTGTCGCTGGGCGCCAGCCCGGTCACCGACACCCGCCAGCGGCGCACGGCCGGCAGCACGGAGGCGTCGCCCACCACCGGGTCGATGGTGAACAGCCCGTCGGCCTGGTTCCACGACAGCCGCGTGCGGCAGGTGGTGGGCTCGCCGGCGTCGTCGTCCTCGTAGAGCACGAACTCGCCGTCGGCGCCGGCGAACACCCGCACGTGCAGGGCCGCGGGGTTGGCCACCGACAGGTCGTCGCCGTCCACGAGGGGCACGATCGTGCCCGAGCGGGCGAGCACGGGGTAGGTCTCCAGAGGCCGGCGGAAGGTGACGAACCGGCCGCCGGTGTAGCGCAGCCCCGAGTACCAGTCGTGCCAGGTGCCCGCGGGCAGCCACGTGGTGACCGCTGCCCGGCGCGTGCGCCGGTCGGCGGGCGTGGTCAGCGGCGCGACCAGCAGGCCCGCGCCGAACAGGAACGCCCCCGACCCGTGCAGCACCGACTCCGGGCGCGGGTCGGCGTGGTAGACCGGCCGCACGAGCGGCTCCCCGGCGCGGTGGGCGCGCTCGTTCATCGTGTGCAGCCAGGGCACGAGGCGGTGCCGTAGCCGCAGGGCGTCCGTCATCGCCTCGCGGGCCTCGACGCCGAAGTTCCACGGCTCCTTGCCCTGGAACGGGCTCGACGTCGAGTGCAGGCGGTTGATCGGCGACCACGTGCCCAGCTGGACCCACCGGGCCACCATCTCGTCGTCGCGCTCGCCGAACATGTGCCCGCCGATGTCGTGGCTCCACCAGCCGTAGCCGATGTTGGCCGCGGTCGCGGTGAACCACGGCTGGAAGTCCAGCGACGCCCACGACGTCACCGTGTCGCCGGAGAAGCCCACGGGGTAGCGGTGCGAGCCCGGTCCGGCGTACCGGCTGAACGTGATCGGACGCCGCCCGTCGCGTCCGGCGTCGAGGAAGTGGAGGTGGTTGAGCAGCCACAGGGGGTCCAGGCCGGGGATCGACGAGGCGCCGCCCTGCTGCCAGTCGACCCACCAGAAGTCGACGCCCTGGGCCTCCAGCGGGTGCAGGACCTCGTCGAAGTAGGCCTCCATGAAGTCGGGGTTCGCGACGTCGAACGGGATCGGGTCGCCGGCGCCGGGGTCGAGCCCGAGCCGCTCGGCGAGGCGCGGGTAGGCGTCCTCGAACGAGCGGACTCCGTCGGCTGGGTGGAGGTTGAGCGAGACCGTGAGGCCGCGGGCGTGCAGGGCGGCCAGGAACGCCTCCGGGTCGCCGATGAGGTCGGTGTTCCAGGAGAAGCCGGTCCAGCCCGAGCCGTGGCGTGGGTCGATGTCGACCCAGTGCCAGTCCATGTCGATGACCGCGACGGAGAACGGCAGGCCCTCGTCGGCGAACCGGTCCATGAGGGCGACGTACTCGCCGGAGGTGTAGGGGTGGTAGCGCGACCACCAGTTGCCCAGCGCCCAGCGGGGCAGCAGCGGCGTGGGGCCGGTGAGGGCGTGGAAGTCGCGCAGCGCGGCAGGCGCGTCGTAGCCGTGCACGAACAGGTAGAGGTCGACCTCGCCCTCGCGCGGGGTGGGCCAGCCGACGTCGTCCAGCGCGAGCGAGCCGGAGTCGTCCAGGGTCGCGAACCCGAAGGCGCTGACCAACCCCTTCTCCAGCGGGACGGCGCCGTCGGCCTCGTCGAGGGTGCGGGCCGTGCCGCCGAGGTTGCCGACGTGCCAGCCGGCCTCGCGCTCCTGCACGGTCTCGGGGTCGCCGTAGTGCCACACGCTGCGCCAGTCGCGGACGCCGGGCTGGCGGACCTGCAGGCCGCCGGGGGAGAAGCGCCGGCCGTCCCAGGACAGCTGCAGGCCCCGCGTGGACAGCTGGAGCGCGTCGCCGTCGTGGGACACCTCGTACGGCACCGCGGGGAGGTCGCGGTTCCACACCACCTGGGTCGCCCGGTCCTCGAACTGGCCGTCATCGGACCACTCCAGCCGCAGCAGCCGTTCGGTGAGCACCGTGATGCGCCAGGTGGGGCCGACCAGCACCTGGGCCGGGTCGGTGAAGGGCGTGGTGGTCGGGCGGAAGCGCTCGGGCAGGGCCATGGCCCCACGGTAGCCGTCGTTCTTTGGTACGACGTCTCTTGGCCGGAGCGCCTCGACTTTCGACGGAACCTGCCCCGCGCCCGTTCCGCGCCGGGCGCCGCTGTCCCTAACCTGAGCTCGTCCCTACCCCCCAACAACAGGAGACACCATGAAGGGAAGCACCATCCGCACAGGAGCGGCCATCGCCGCCGCGACCGCCATCCTCGCCGGCGGCGCGGCCGCCGGCGCCCAAGCAGCCACCGCCACCGTGGGTGGCGGCACGTGGAGCTACGGCTCCTACCTGCAGATCTGGCCGCCGAAGACCTGCTACTCCGACTACAAGCACAACTCGGCCTACCACTCCTCGACGGCCATGATCTCCCGCGCGTACGACACCGACTACGCGAATGCCGGGTACTGGTCGCGCGCCTCCTCGTGGGCAGGTGCCGCGTACACCTGCTACACGTACTGGAACAAGCCCTGATCCCGTCCGCGACCGCCCCCCGCTGCCCGGCACCCCCGTCGTGCCGGGCAGCGGGTCGCCCGGCGAGGGAGGATGACGTGGACGGAAGCAGCCGATGAGGGCGGCGCTCGCCCTCCTGTTGGTGTTCGTCTTCTGCGGTGTGCCGCTGTCGCAGGTGGCCGACGCGGTTCCCGCGCGGGTCCAGCGCGACATCGCCGCCGCACGGGCGCTCGGGGCCGCGTTCGAGTGGCCCTCCGACGAGCGGGCCGCCGATCCGACGTTCGCCGTGGAGGTGCTCGCCGAGGCTGCTCAAGCGGTCGGGGCGTCCGTGCTGCGCACGTCCGTGTCCACCGGCACCGACGGCCGCTCGCGCATCACGCACTATGTGCTGAGCACGGGCGGGACGTCCCTGTACCGGACCCTGCCGCTGGTGGAGGGCCGCTGGCCGACCGACGCGGAGAGCAGGCACCTCGGCGTCGTCGTCTCCACCGAGGACACCACCTCGGCTCGCATCGGACGGCTGCAGGTGCTGGCCGATGGGTACGCGCTGACGGTCGCACCGATGGCACAGGCGTACGAGTCGCTGCCGGTCGCCGGCACCTACGTCCTGGAGGGGGCCGATCGGGCCACCCTCGACGGGTTCCTCGCACGGGTCGGGGAGAGGCTCGCGTCCCGGGGGGCACCCCCGGCCGTGCCGACCGAGCGGGCGTCGTCGGGTGCCGCCGATGGGTCGGGGTCGTTGCTCCGCTTCCTGCCCGTGCCCCTGCTCCTCATCGCCGTGGTCGTGTCGGCCGCCGTCCTGCTCAGGGCGGGCAAGCGCATCGGCGTCCTGCGCCTGCTCGGATTCTCCGGTGCTCGGGTGTGGTTCCGCGTGGTCGGTGCCGTCCAGGCCGTCGCGACCCTCGTCGGGGTCGTTGCGGCCGCCGCCCTGATCGGCCTCACCCCCGGGGTCGACGCGGAGTTCGTCCGTGCCGTCGTCCAGGCCCTGCTCGTCACGGTCGCCGTCAGCCTGACCACCAGTCTCGCCGTGGGTGCGGTGGTCATCGACCGCGTCCGCATCACCGACCTCGTCAAGGGAGGACTCTCGTGACCACCTTCGCCCCGCCGCGCCCCGCGGCCGTCCGCCCCCCGCGCCAGCGACGCGGGCTCGCCCTGCTGTCCGTCCTGGCCAAGGGCCTGTGTGGGGCGGTTCTCGCACTCCTGCTGGTGGTGGCCTGGCACCAACTCGAGGAGGGGCGCGCCCGGGAGGCTCGGGCCGCTCGGTGGGCCGATGCCACCACCTACGCCGTGTTCTACCCGCAGCAGGTCGGCCTCGACGAGCAGGAGGTCTCGGGCGGCGGCCACGCCACGAAGATCGCTGAGGCGCGCGACCTGTACCCCGTTCTGGACGAGGCCGGTGCGCTCTTCGTCGACGCGCAGAACCACGAGCCGGGCATCCCGGACGACCCGCCGGTACCCGTGTGGCCCATGCGGGTGAACGACAACTACCTGGAGCGGTACCCGATCCTCGACGTGGCCGGGCAACCGGTCCGGGTCGGGGACGACGAGGCCGACTGGGTCGTCCTGGTCCCGGAGACCCATCGGGGGGACGAGGCGTCCATCACGGAGTTCTTCACCCGGTCGCGCGTGGGTGGCCCCGACTTCCAGGGGGCCGTCCAGGGCCAGGAGATGATGCTGCGCGAGCCCGTTCCCGACGGACTGCGCGCCCAGTCCGTCCGCATCGTCTGGACCCGGGCGGGTCAGGACGTCTTCACGTTCAACAGCCAGGTCAACGCGGACGGTGGCAACACGGTGCGGGACCCGATCATCGAGGTGCTCACGCCGGCCAACAGCTTGACCATCGACCGGATGAACGCCATCCGCGGCCACCTCAACTCGCCCCTGAAGGTGCGTGTCGACGGCGATCCTGCAGGCACGCTGGCCCGACTCCAGCCACTCCTGCGGCAGTTGCACCTCGATGACAACCTGCAGAACCTCGTGACGGGCAACGAGGCCATGCTCATGGAACTGGACGAGTTGCGGCGGATGACGACGACCACGCTGCTCGCTGCCGCGGCGGCCCTCGGTGTGATGCTGGCCTTCAGCGCGGCCCTCGTCCTTGTGCTGGGGGACGCACTGCGCCAGCGCATCACCGTGCGACGGCTGCACGGGTTCTCCTTCGTCCGCACGTATCGCGAACTCCTCGCGGCCATGGCGGCGACGTGGCTCGGCCAACTCGCCCTGGCGGGCCTGCTGATGGGAGCGGCCCTGGCCCTGCCCCGCGCCACCTTCGCCCCACCTCCCCCTCCCCTCCTCGAGGAGCTCGGACGCCTGGTGGCCATCATGGGAATTGTCGCAGCCGTGGAGGTCGCCTTCGTGGCGGCCGTGGTCATCCTCAACGAACGACGCAACACCGCCACCCGACTGAAGGAGCTCCAGGCATGACCGTCCACTGTGAACTGCGCGGGGTGTCGAAGTCGTTCGGCGCCAAGGAGGTCCTGCGGGACCTTGACCTGGCCGTGGCGGCAGGGGAGATGGTGGCCATCACCGGGCCCAGTGGGTCCGGCAAGACCACCATCCTCAATCTCCTGGGACTGCTCGAGGCCCCGGACGCCGGCGAGGTGCGCCTGCTGGGGGCACCGGCACCCCAGCCGCGGAGCCGGGGGGCGCAGCAGTACCTGCGCCACCACCTCGGCTACCTGTTCCAGAACTTCGCCCTGGTCGATGCCGACACGGTGCAGCAGAATCTCGACCTGGCGCTGACCTACGCCCCGCGCGCGGGGGACCGATCCGCGCAGGTGGACGCCGCCCTGCGCTTCGTGGGGCTGAACGGGGCCCAGGGACGCCGCGTGGCCACCCTGTCAGGAGGGGAGCAGCAGCGCGTGGCGATCGCCCGCCTGCTGCTCAAGCCGTGCGAGATCGTCCTGGCCGACGAGCCGACGGGTTCCCTGGACGCCGACAACCGTGACATCGTGCTCACCCTGCTGCGGGACATGAACAGGGCGGGCAAGACGATCGTGGTGGTCACCCACGACCCCGTCGTCGTCGCCGCGTGTGACCGGGCCGTGACCCTGTCGGCGCCCGCCACGCTCGCCGGGGTCTGATCGGCAGGCGTCAGCCGAGCGGGTGGACCTCCACGACGTGCAGGACGCCGCGAGCCACCCGGAACCGCACGTTCAGCCCGGCGAACTCCACCCCGTGGACGCGCTCGGGGTCACGCCCGACCGCCGGGCGGGGGTCCTGGGCCAGCACGCCGACCAGCGCGGCGAGCTTGTCGGCCGGCACCAGCACGGCCAGGGTGTCCGGCAGGTCGACCTCCACGCCGTAGTCGGCGTTGGTCGCCGTGAAGCCCAGCGTCGCGTCGGCGTGCACGTCGGCGGCGACGTAGGGCTTGATGTCGTAGATCGGCGTGCCGTCCATGAGGTCGGCGCCACCGACCAGCAGCTCGGGCGCACCCGCGGCGTCCGACTCGACCGCCAGCAACCGCACCGACGACAGGCCCAGCCCGTTCGGGCGGAACGGCGAGCGCGACGCGAACACGCCCACGCGGACGTCCCCGCCCAGCCGCGGCGGCCGGACGACCGGCGACCAGCCGTCGCGCTCCACGCCCGAGAACCCCTACACCAGCCACAGGTGGGAGAAGCCGTCGATGCCGCGGACGGCGTCCGGGGTGCGGAACTCCGGCACGAACACGATCCGGGCGACGAGCTCGGGCACCAGCCCGCCTGCCGCGGGATGCCGAACTTCGCGGGGAAGTCCGTGCGCGCGTGCGCGACGGGGCGGATCTCGGTCATGGGAGGCATTCTGCCAAGCCAGCCTGGTGCCGCCACCAGGAAACGCCCGACCGCGGGGGCCGGGGTGAACATTGCCTGAACTCTCGCGTGTCAGCGCCGATCCGCGCGGCGTCCGACCTAGATTCGGGCTCAGGACACCTCCGCAGGTGCCCTCGAGAGGACTCCAATGAGACTTCTTCCCCTTTCACGGGACGCCCTCGGCTGAACCACCACGGACAGGCCGGGTGAGCTTCATTCGGCCCTGACGCAAAGGACCGACGTGACCGACCTCGCCACCGACGCCCAGACCGGCACCCCGAGCAGCACCGCGACGAGCACGCCCACCCAGCTCCGGACCTACGTCATCGACACCTCGGTGCTCTTGTCCGACCCGAACGCCCTGTTGTTCTTCGCCGAACACGAGGTCGTGGTGCCGCTGGTGGTCGTCACCGAGCTGGAGGGCAAGCGCCACCACCCCGAGCTGGGCTTCTTCGCCCGCAAGGCGCTCCGGTTCCTGGACGACCTGCGCGTCACCTACGGGCGCCTCGACGCCCCGGTCCGCGTCAACGACGCCGGCGGGGTCGTGCACGTCGAGCTCAACCACACCGACGTCGAGCGCCTCCCGGCCGGGTTCCGGCTCGGCGACAACGACTCGCGCATCCTCGCCGTCGCGGTGAACTTCGCCCACGAGGGCCGCGACGTCGTGCTCGTCACCAAGGACCTGCCGCTGCGCGTCAAGGCCGCCGCCGTCGGGTTGGCCGCCGAGGAGTACCGCCACGAGCTGCCCCGGGAGTCGGGTTGGACCGGCATGGCGTCCCTGGAGCTCGCCCCCGAGCAGCTCGACGAGCTGTACGACCACGGCAGCACCGCCCCCGACGAGGCGGCCGACCTGCCCGTCCACACCGGCGTCATCGTGCGCGGCGGCGGCTCGACCGCCCTGGCCCGCGTGCACCCCGACCACACGCTGCGCCTGATCAAGACCGACCGGGACGCCTTCGGCCTGCACGGCCGCTCCGCCGAGCAGCGCGTCGCCCTGGACCTGCTGCTCGACGAGTCGGTCGGCATCGTCTCCCTCGGCGGCAAGGCCGGCACCGGCAAGTCGGCCCTCGCGCTCGCCGCCGGGCTCGAGGCCGTGCTCGAGCGGCGCCAGCACGAGAAGGTCATCGTGTTCCGGCCGCTGTACGCGGTGGGCGGCCAGGAGCTCGGCTTCCTGCCCGGCACCGAGCACGAGAAGATGTCGCCCTGGGGCCAGGCCGTGTTCGACACGCTCGGCTCGGTGGTGCACCGCAACGTCATGGACGAGGTCGCCAGCCGCAACCTCATCGAGGTGCTGCCGCTGACCCACATCCGTGGCCGGTCGCTGCACAACGCGTTCGTGATCGTCGACGAGGCACAGTCCCTGGAGCGCAACGTGCTGCTCACGGTGCTCAGCCGCATCGGCCAGAACAGCCGGGTCGTGCTCACCCACGACGTGGCCCAGCGCGACAACCTGAGGGTCGGGCGCCACGACGGCGTGGCCGCGGTGGTGGAGAAGCTCAAGGGCAACCCGCTGTTCGGGCACGTGACGCTGACCCGCTCCGAGCGCTCGCCGATCGCCGCGCTGGTCACGGACATGTTGGAGGACATCTCGTTCTGACGTGGCAGGATTCCCCGCATGGCCACGACCAAGAAGAGGAACTCGTCCGTCGTCCACATGTTGGTGGCCATGCTGGTGCTGTTCGTGCCCGTAGTGCTGGTGACCCAGCTGTTCACCCGCAACCCCGAGCCGCCGATCACCCCGATCGACTGGCAGCCGGTGGCCCAGCGGGCCGCGGCCGAGGCGTCCTACGAGGTGCTGGCACCGACGAACCTGCCCGAGGGCTGGGTGGCGACCCGCGCCCGGTTCACGCCCGGCGGCCAGTCCACGACCGGTGGCGGCGACCCGGCGCCCGGTGACACCTTCCAGCTCGGCTTCCTCAGCCCCGAGCAGCGCTACTTCGCGCTCGACCAGCGCGACGTCGCGCCCGAGGCGTTCGTGACCGCGGTGACCCGCACCGGACGCCCCGACGGCGAGGGGGCCGCGGGCGGACGCACCTGGGCGCGCTACGTCTCCGAGGACGGACGGACGCGCTCACTGGTCGCGCGGGACGGGGACGCCGCGACGATCGTGTCCGGCGACCTGCCCTACGAGGCGCTCGAGGCCTTCGCGTCGACCCTGGCGCCCGTCGGCTGAGGGATCAGTCGCGCACCGAGATGTGCACGTGGTCGAGGTGGTTCGCCGTGGCGCCGCCCCGGTCCTCCATCCAGCGCCAGCCGCGCTCGGGGTAGGAGGCGTTCCAGATCTGCTGGCGCCAGATGATGTAGGTGATCTTGTACTCCGCGGCGTTGGCGGCGAAGTCGCGGGCGATCGTCCAGCCGTAGTCGATGCTCGACTGCTGCGACCAGTTCGACACCATCACGTCGACGGCGCGGCCGTTCGGGTGGTCGGAGGAGTAGCTGCTCGAGGCCCGGTAGCCGCCGATGGTGCGGATCAGCGGGTAGGTGTCGAGCACGTGCTGGACGACCTTCTTGGCGTTCGCGTTGAGCGGGTCGTACCCGGGCAGCGAGACCGACGAGGTCAGCGGCGTGGCCGGTGCGGTCGAGGTGGTGTAGGCCTTGAAGACCCAGCGCGCGGCACCGTTGTGGATGACCTGCAGGCGGTCGCCGACCACCGTGCCGGTCGTCGCGAGCTCGTGGCCGCGGTAGACGGTCGCCACCACCGTGCTGGACGGGTCGGAGGTGGCCCGCACGTAGAGGGATCCCACGTTGACGTAGACCGTGCCGGTCGCCGTGGGGGCAGGGGCCGGGGCGGGCGCGGTGGTCGTGACCGCCGTGGTGTACCGGGTCGCGATCCAGCGGGTCTCGCCGCCGTGGATGATCTCGGTGTAGTCGGCGGTCTTCTGGCCGGTCGTGTCGACGACCGAGTTGCCGGGCAGGACGCCGGTGTAGCCGTACGCCGTGCTGCCGCCGGTGCGCAGGTAGAGGTTGGCGGTGGTCCGGAGCTGGCCGGCGGCGACGGCCTTGGTGACGGTGCCGGTGGTCAGGTAGTTGGTGGAGATCCAGCGGGCCTGCCCGCCGTGGATGACCTGGGTCCACCCGCCCGACGTCTTCCCCGTCGTCGGGAGGGTGGAGCCCTTGGTGGCCACGGCCACGGCCGTGTAGCTGGTGCCCGGCCCGGTGCGCACGTTCACGTTGGCGGTGGTCGTCGCCTCGCCGGTCGCCGTGGGCACCGGGTCGGTGGGAGCCGGCTGTGAGGGCTGGGTGGGGGCGGACTCGCTCGCCTTGAGGTAGTTCTGGTAGACCCAGCCGGTCTGCCCCTTGTCGGTGGTGACCTGGTACCAGCCGCCGCTGACCTGACCGGACGCGGTGACGGCCTGCGAGGGGGCGAGCACGGTCACCACGGGGTTCGAGGTCGAGGGGCCGGAGCGCATGTTGACCCACGTCGTGGCGGTCATCGCCTGCGACGCGTCGGCCACCGACGCGATGACCAGGCTGCCCGCACCGAGCACCGTCAGGGCCATGCAGCCGCCCACCAGGGCGCTCGTCAACCTGCCAGCTCGCCTCACCGGATTCCCCCTCGTCACTGTGTTGCCTGAGCCAGTACAAGCTGACGAGGGTGCTCGCGGCAAGGGGATTCACCTTCAGCCCTGAGAGCGGGACCCGCCGACACGCCGGGCGCGGGGGGAGAACCACATGGTTGTCATTTCAAGCGAACCGCGTCACGTTTCCCCTAGTCGGAAGGCGGTTCGGGGTGGCGGGGTGGGCGTGCCGGGCTGAGCCCTCCCCGGGGACGGGGCCTCCCCAAGAGGACCCTGAGAGATCTCAAGGTCAGGTTGAGGGTGCCGGGGTGACCCACGAGTCGTCGAGGTCGGCCACCCAGGCAGCGCACGTCCCGCGCCGGTCGGCCGGCCACCAGCCGGACCGGAGGTCGGCGTCCGGGACGACGGTCGAGCCGCACAGGGTGGCCGCGCCTGCGAGCAGGTCGGGGTCGGCCAGCTCGACGGGGACGGTGGTGACCCGGCCGGTGACGTGGTTGGCGCGCAGGGTCCCGAGCAGGGCCGGGCCGAAGCCGGGCGCCACGAGCACGAGCGCGCGGCGGTGGGTGTGGGCGGCGTCCAGCAGGTGCAGCACGAGCCGCTCGTCGTCGAGGTCGGTGTCCGTCACCACCACGTAGGGGTCGACGACGGCCGCGACGCCGCGCTGCGGGTGGGTCAGGAAGGCGCGGTCGGCCAGGCCCGCCGGGAAGGTCGGCTCCGGCCCTCGCGAGGCCAGCAGCTCGCCGAGCCGGTCCTCGGGGATGCCCGGTGGGGGAGCGGCGGCGGCCAGGTCCTCCTCGGTGGTGAACCCCTCGGACGCCGCGCGCTGGCGTCGGCGGTCCCACCACCAACCGCCCAGGATGATCGCCGCGCCCACGACGAGCAGGACAGGGATGCCCCACCACGGAGGGTTCATGCGGCCACTCTAGGCCGCCGGTAGAGTGGGCCGGCGGGGCCTATAGCTCAATTGGCAGAGCAGCGGACTTTTAATCCGCGGGTTCAGGGTTCGATCCCCTGTGGGCCCACCGCGGGGCCCCGGTCTGCTTGCATGGCCCCATGCGACGTCTCCTCAAGGTGCTGCTCGTCGTCCTGGTCGGCCTGCTCGGCTACGGGGTCGGGCTGGCCCAGCCCTATGTGCTCCGCCCGCCGCTGGTGCCGGGGCAGGACGCGGCGGGCGACCCCGCCGGCGCCCGGGCCGTGGTGTCGCTCGACGACGTGGGAGGCCGCGTCCTGTCGGTCCGGCCGGAGGCCGATGCCGACATCCTGTTCGTGCTCTACCCCGGCGGCCTGGTCCGGCCCCAGGCCTACGAGTGGCTGGGGCGCGCGCTGGCCGGCCGAGGGGTGCACACCGTGATCCCCGAGTTCCCCGTCGACCTCGCCGTGCTCGACGCCGGTCGGGCGCAGCGGTTGGTCGACCACTACGCCGCGGGGCGTCCGGTCGTGGTGGGGGGCCACTCGCTCGGCGGGGCGATGG
This sequence comes from Propioniciclava sp. MC1595, assembly GCF_017569205.1. Taxonomy (GTDB): domain Bacteria; phylum Actinomycetota; class Actinomycetes; order Propionibacteriales; family Propionibacteriaceae; genus Propioniciclava. The sequence goes on along the minus strand of NZ_CP071870.1, from coordinate 2,629,185 downwards.
CCGCCGCGTGGGCGTCCGACCACCCCGACGCCTTGGCGGGGCTCGTGCTGCTGGCCGCCTACCCGCCCGACGGCGACGACCTCACCGCGGCGGGGTTCCCGGCGGTGGTCCTGCAGGCCGAGCACGACCTCGTCGCCGACGGGGACGCCGTGCGCGGCGGGCTGGACCGCCTGCCGGCCGGCACCGACCTGGTCGTCGTCGAGGGCGCGGTGCACAGCTTCTTCGGCCGCTACGGGCCGCAGGCCGGGGACGGGATCCCGACGGTCAGCCGGGCCGAGGCCGAGGCGTCCATCGTTGCGGCCCTGACCGATTTCCTGGGCCGCGTCGCCTGATCAGCGCGCGACGGCGAGGCGGTCGGGCAGGCTGAGGCGGGCGATCGTGCGCCACGTCTGCGCGATCTGCCGGTGCAGGGGGCCGGAGGTGTACTTCAGGCCGTAGCGCTCGCAGATCTCCTTCACCTTCGGCGCCACCTGCGCGTACCGGTTGGAGGGCATGTCGGGGAACAGGTGGTGCTCGATCTGGTGGCTCAGGTTGCCGGCCATGATGTGGAACAGCCGCCCGCCGGAGAGGTTCGCCGAGCCGAGCATCTGGCGGACGTACCAGTCGCCGCGGGTCTCGCCCTCGATCGCCTCCTCGGTGAAGGACTCCACCTCGTCGGGGAAGTGCCCGCAGAAGATCACGGTGTGCGCCCAGATGTTGCGGATCGTGTTGGCCAGGAACGTGCCGGCCATCGCCTGCAGCCCCGACCGGGTGGCCATGTGGGCCAGGCCGGGCGTGCCGGCGTAGTCCTTGCCGATCATGCGGGCGAACTTCACCCCGACGGCCTTGAGGTCGTCGACGAGCGCCTTCTTCGGCTTGCGTCCGGCCTTCACCTCGTCGATCTCGAGGTCGTAGATCGCGATCGCCCACTCGAAGAACGGGGCGATGAGCGCGTTCATGGGCACGTTGGCCAGGAAGCGGGGTTCCCACGGCTGGTCGCGGCTGACCCGCAGCACCGAGTAGCCGACGTCGCGGTCCTTGCCGACGACGTTGGTCCAGGTGTGGTGCACGTCGTTGTGGGTGTGCTTCCAGCCCTTGGCCGGGGCGACGAAGTCCCACTCCCACGTCGTGGAGTGGATGTCGGGATCGCGCATCCAGTCCCACTGGCCGTGGATCACGTTGTGGCCGATCTCCATGTTCTCGAGGACCTTCGACAGCGCCAGCATGCCGGTGCCGACCACGAACGCCGCCGGACGCCGCGCGCCCAGCAGCAGCGCCCGCCCGCCGACCTCCAGCATGCGCTGCATCTGGATGACGCGCTTGATGTAGGCCGCGTCGGCGGCGCCGAGGGAGTCCATGACCTCGGCCCGGATGGCGTCCAGCTCGCGGCCCAGCTCGTCGACCTGCGCGCGGGTCAGGTGGGACGCGCCGGCGGGCCGGGCGGCGGGCCGTTCGTCACGGATGGCGATGGTCATGGTCTCTCCCTGTCGTCAGGCATCGAGGTGGACGTCGCCCGCGGCGGCGGACACGCAGGTTCTGATGAGGTCGCCGGGCTCGCCGTGCACCTCGCCGGTGGTGAGGTCGCGGACGCGCCCGGCGTCCAGCTTGGTGAGGCAGGTGCGGCAGATGCCCATGCGGCAGCCGCTGGGCAGCGGGACGCCGTTGGTCTCGCCGGCCTCGAGCAGGGCGGTGGCCCCGTCGGCGGCGACCTCCTTGTCGGAGCGCGTGAAGGTGACTGTGCCGCCGGTGCCGGCGGGTGCGGCGATCCGGCTCACCTCGAACCGCTCCAGCGTCAGGTGCTCGCCGGCGCCCTCGGACGCCCACAGCCGCTCGGCGTCCGCGACCAGGCCCTCGGGGCCGCAGACGTAGGCGGCGCGCTGCCTCCAGTCGGGGCACAGCTCCTCCAGGGCCGCGACGGAGGTGAGGTCGAGGCGTCCGCGCTCGCCGCTGAGCCACAGCACGTGCCGAACGTTCGGGGCGGAGGCGGCCAGGGCGTCCAGCTCGTCGACGAACAGCGCCTCGTCGCGGGTGCGTGCGGTGTGGAGGAGGACGACGTCGGCATCGGGCCGGCTGCCGGCCAGCGTGCGCAGCATCGACATGACCGGGGTGATGCCGCTGCCGCCGGTGACCATGAGCAGGGGTCGCGGGTGCTCGGGCAGCACGAACTCGCCCTGCGGCGGGTCGAGGTAGAGGATGTCGCCGCGTCGCGCCCGCCGCACGAGCGCGCCCGAGACGCGACCGATGTCGGTGACGGTGATGGCCGGGTCCTGGCCCGGGGCGGTCGACAGGGAGTACGACCGCCAGTGCCGGACGCCGTCGATCTCGACGCCCACCCGCACCCACTGGCCGGCCTGGTGCTCGCGCCAGCCGGGCGGGGGGTGGAACCGGATGGTCGCGGTGCGTGGCCCCTCGCGCACGACGTCTGTCACGCGGGCGCGCGGCTGCTTGGACGAGTAGCGCGGGTCGAACAGGGCGGTGATGTCGTCGACGTGCAGGGGGTAGGTGAGCGCGGACAGGATCTCGGCCAGGGGCCGTCGTCGGCGCATGGGATCCTCCCCCGAGAGACACCACCTACGCAGGCGTAGGTTCGGGGGCCAGTCTAGCCGTCCCCGGCCGTGGGGGTAGAACCCCTGCGGGTGACCCGGGTCGCCGTCGCGTGCGCGAACCCGGGGGATGCGGAAACATGGGGGCGGGACACAGCGCGGCCGTCGACGTCGCGCCGGACGAGGAGGTCACGGATGGGTCAGGGTATGGAGCGGTTCATGCTGGCGGGTCACAACCTGGGGCTGGACCTGATGCGCGCGACCGAGGCTGCGGCCCTGGCCGCCGGCCGCTGGGCCGGGCGCGGCGACAAGGAGTCCGGCGACAAGGCCGCCGTGGACGCGATGCGTTCGATCCTGAACCAGGTGCGCATGGCCGGCACCATCGTCATCGGCGAGGGCGAGAAGGACGAGGCCCCGATGCTCGCCAACGGTGAGAAGGTCGGCACCGGCTGGGGCGACCGCATCGACATCGCCGTCGACCCCGTGGACGGCACCCGCCTGCTGGCGTGGGGCATGCGCAACTCGATCGCGGTGCTCGCCGCGGCCGAGGGCGGCACCATGTACGACCCGCACATGTGCTTCTACATGGAGAAGCTGGTCGTCAGCCAGAACGCCGCCGACGTCATCGACCTCGACGCCCCCATCGCCGACAACATCCGCAAGGCCGCCGCGGCCGAGGGCAAGGACGTCTCCGAGTTCGTCGTCGGCGTGCTCAACCGTGAGCGCCACAACGACCTAGTCAACGAGATCCGCGCGGCCGGTGCGGCCACCCGCATGTTCACCGACGGCGACGTGGCCGCCGCCGTGGCCGCCGCGACCCCGGGCGTGAAGATCGACATGCTCGCCGGCATCGGCGGCAGCCCCGAGGGCGTCGTCACCGCGTGTGCGATGAAGTGCCTCGGCGGCCGCATCCTGGCCCGCCTGCACCCGACCACCGACGAGGAGCGCCGCCGCACCGCCGAGGCCGGCTTCGATGTCGACAAGGTCCTCGACACCAACGACCTGGTCGGCTCCGACAAGACCCTGTTCGTCGCCACGGGCATCACCGACGGCGACCTGGTCGACGGCGTCCGCTACATGCCGGGCGGCGACGCCCGCACGCACTCGGTCGTCATGCGCTCCGAGTCCGGCACCGTGCGCTGGGTCGAGGCCCACCACCGCCTCGACAAGGTCAGCGCCTGGCGCGCCGCCCACGGCGGCTGATGCTCACGCGTCGCGCAGCACTGGCCGTCCTCGGCCTGGCCCTCGTGGGGTGCACCACCCCGCAGGCCGGGCCGGCGGGCGGCCGGTCCGCGTCCAGAGAGACGCTGGACGCCGCCGGCGGTGAGGTCGTGGCCTGATCCGCGAGACGGGGCACGGCGAAGAATCACAGGCGAATATGCGATTCGAGCGTAGATTTTGCGGCTACTCCCGGGGTATCGTCCCCGAATGGTTGACACGCTCACGAACGACACCATCGCGCCCGGCGAGGTATTCGCCTCCTTGGGTCGCCACATCCTCGTCGACGGCATGCGCCTGGTCCTCGACCTCAACCGCTCGCGCGGCACCACGCTGGTCGACGAGGCCACGGGGGACGAGTTCCTCGACATGTTCACGTTCTTCGCCTCCAACGCCCTGGGCATGAACCACCCGGGGCTGACCGAGGACGAGACCTTCCGCGCCGAACTGCTCGAGGCCGCGCTGAACAAGCCGTCCAACTCCGACATCTACACCGTCGCGATGGCCCGCTTCGTCGACACCTTCGCGCGCGTCATGGGCGCCGACCAGCTGCCCCACTACTTCTTCATCGAGGGCGGCAGCCTCGCCGTCGAGAACGCCCTCAAGACGGCCTTCGACTGGAAGTCGCGCCACAACGAGGCGCACGGCCGCAGCCCCGAGCTGGGCACGAAGATCATGCACCTGAAGGAGGCCTTCCACGGCCGCTCGGGCTACACCATGAGCCTCACCAACACCGACCCCAACAAGGTCGCCCGGTTCCCGAAGTTCGACTGGCCGCGCCTGTCCACCCCGTACTGGGCGGCCGAGCGCGACATGGACGCCGTCGAGGCGGCCACGCTCGCCGAGGCCGAGGCGGCCTTCGCCGCGAACCCGCACGACATCGCGGCGTTCATCATGGAGCCGATCCAGGGCGAGGGCGGCGACCACCGCTTCCGCCAGGGTTTCCTGGAGCAGATGAAGGCCCTGTGCCACGCGAACGACGCCCTGTTCATCTTCGACGAGGTGCAGACCGGCGGCGGCATGACCGGGACGCCGTGGGCCTGGCAGAACTACGGCGTGGCCCCCGACGTGATGAGCTTCGGCAAGAAGCTGCAGGTCTGCGGCATCACCGCCGGCGGCCGCGTCGACGAGGTCGAGCAGAACGTGTTCAAGGTCTCCAGCCGGATCAACTCCACGTGGGGCGGCAACCTGACCGACATGGTCCGCTCGCGCCGCATCCTCGAGGTCATCGAGGCCGACGACCTCATGGGGCGCGCCCGCACCGAGGGCGAGCACTTGCTCTCCCGCCTCGAGGAGGTGCAGTCCCGCCACTCCATCGTCACCAACGCCCGCGGCCTCGGCCTCATGTGCGCCATCTCCCTGCCGGACACCGCGACCCGCAACGAGGCCATCCGCCGGCTGCAGGACGACGAGAGGGTGCTCATGCTGGGCTGCGGTGAGCGCTCGCTGCGCGTCCGCCCGCCCCTGACGGTCGAGCGCGCCGCGATCGACAAGGCCGTGGACGCCATCGACCGCGTGCTCACCGCGATGGAGGGCTGACATGCACGACACCCACGCCCTGCGCGCGGCGTTCGCGCGCTCGCTGTCGGCGATGTACGGCACCGAGGTGCCCGCGTACAACACGCTCGTGGACGTCTCCACCGCCGTGAACGCCGACCACATGGCCGCCCACCCCGACACGGCCGAGCGCCTCGGCCGCATCGACCGGGTCACGGCCGAGCGGCACGGCGCCATCCGCGTCGGCACGGCCCATGAACTGGCGCGCGTCGCGCAGGTGTTCGCGGCGCTCGGCATGGAGCCCGTCGGCTTCTACGACCTGCGCGGGGACGCCGCCACGTCGCTCCCGATCGTGTCGACGGCGTTCCGGCCGACGACGAAGGAGGCGCTGGCGATCAACCCGTTCCGGGTGTTCTGCTCGGTGTTGGTCACCGACGACCGCCGCTACTTCGACGAGGCCCTGCAGGCCGAGCTGGACGCCTTCCTCGCCGACCGCGAACTGTTCGGCGACGACGTCGTGGCCCTGGCCGAGAAGGCCGAGCGGGACGGCGGGTTGGAGGACGCCGAAGCCACGGAGTTTCTCGCCCTCGCCACCGCCTGCTTCGAGCTCTCCGACGAGCCCGTCGGCCGGGCGTGGTACGAGCGCCTCTCCACGATCTCCGGCGTCGCGGCCGACATCGGCGGCGTCCGAGCCACGCACATCAACCACCTGACCCCGCGCGTGCTCGACATCGACGACCTCTACCGCCGCATGACCGAGTTGGGCATCGCCATGATCGACGAGATCCAGGGCCCCCCGGCGTGGGAGGGCCCGGACGTCCTGCTGCGCCAGACCTCGTTCAAGGCGCTGGCCGAACGCCGCCGCTTCCGCGAGGCCGACGGTTCGGTCGTCGACGGCACCCTGTCGGTGCGCTTCGGCGAGGTCGAGCAGCGCGGCATCGCGCTGACCCCGAAGGGGCGTGACCTGTACGACCGCCTCATCGTCGAGATCGACGAGCGCTCGGCCGGGATGTCGGCCGACGAGCGCAACCAGGTGAAGCTCGACGTCTGGCGCGCCAACTGGCCCGTCGACGAGGATGGCCTGGCCGAGGCCGGCCTGGCGTTCTTCGAGTGGGTCGATGGCGTCCGGACGCCCATCGTCTACGAGGACTTCCTGCCGCGCTCGGCGGCGGGCATCTTCGCCTCGAACCTCGCTCATGCGGGCAGCCGCGATGTCACGCTCGAGGGGTCGCACCGCGACGAGGCGTGGCTGGCCGAGGCGATGGGCCGCACCGTCCACGACCCGATGGAGTTGTACGCAGCACAGCAGCAGGCGTCGCGCGACGCCATGGAGGAGACCCGATGAAGACCACCGCCCAACTCCGCGAGCGCGCCGAGGCCGCACTGGCCGCCCTCGGCGTCGACCGGGACGCCTGGTGCGTCGACGACGGCGCCGTCCGCGCCCGCTCGCCGCTCACCGGCGAGGAGCTGTGCGGCGTCCGTACGCACACCCCGGCCGAGGTGTCGGACGCCGTGGCCGCGGCGTCCGAGGCCTTCGTCGCCTGGCGCGAGGTGCCCGCCCCCGTGCGCGGCGCGCTGGTCAAGCGCCTCGGCGAGCTGATCGGCGAGCACAAGGAGGACCTCGCCGCCCTCGTCACCATCGAGGCCGGCAAGATCCACACCGAGGCCTTGGGCGAGGTCCAGGAGATGATCGACATCTGCGACTTCGCCGTCGGCCTCTCCCGCCAGCTGTACGGGCGGACCATGCCCAGCGAGCGCGTCGGGCACCGCCTGCAGGAGACCTGGCAGCCGCTCGGCGTCGTCGGGGTCATCTCGGCGTTCAACTTCCCGGTCGCCGTCTGGTCGTGGAACACCGCGATCGCGCTGGTGTGCGGCGACCCCGTGGTGTGGAAGCCGTCCGAGCTCACCCCGCTGTGCGCGCTGGGCTGCGACGCCCTGCTGCGCCGCGCGATGGCAGAGGTCGGCGCCCCCGAGGGCCTGCACGCGGTCGTCATCGGCGACCGGGCCATCGGAGAGGCGCTCGTCGACGACCCGCGCGTGGCCCTGGTGTCGGCGACCGGTTCCACTCGGATGGGCCGCGAGGTCGGGCCGCGCGTGGCCGCCCGCTTCGGCCGCTCGCTGCTCGAGCTCGGCGGCAACAACGCCGTGATCGTCACCCCGAGCGCGAACCTCGACCAGGCCGTCAGCTCGATCGTGTTCGGCGCGGCCGGCACGGCGGGGCAGCGGTGCACCTCGACCCGGCGACTGCTGGTGCACGAGTCCGTCGCCGACGAGGTCGTCGGGCGCGTCGCCCGGGCCTTCGAGTCGCTGCAGGCCGGTGACCCGTTCGCCGACGGCGTCCTGCTCGGCCCGCTGGTGAACGAGGCAGCGTTCGACGCGATGCAGGCCTCGCTGGAGAAGGCGAAGGCCCAGGGCGGCGAGGTGGTCTCCGGCGGCGAGCGCGCCGACGTGGACGCCGAGGGCTTCTGGGTGCGCCCCGCCCTGGTGCGGATGCCCGCCCAGGAGGGCGTGGTGCTCACCGAGACCTTCGCGCCGATCCTGTACGTGCTCACCTGGTCGGACTTCGACGAGGCCATCGCGCTGCACAACGCGGTCCCGCAGGGGCTCTCCAGCGGCCTGTTCAGCAACGACGTGCTGGAGGCCGAGCGCTACCTCGGGGCGTCCGGCGCCGACACCGGCATCGCCAACGTCAACGCCGGCACCTCGGGCGCCGAGATCGGTGGCGCGTTCGGCGGCGAGAAGGAGACCGGCGGCGGCCGCGAGTCCGGCTCGGACGCGTGGCGCGCCTACATGCGACGGGCCACGAACACGATCAACTACTCGGGCTCGGTCCAGCTCGCCCAGGGCGTTGACTTCGGCTGACGTCTGATGTCTCCCGGATTTCGGGGTAGGGTGCCCCGGATGGGGGAGGGACGAGTCGTGCGAGCCCGCTGGGCAGCCGGCGCCGCCGTGCTCGCGCTGGCCGGCTGCGTCGGCCCCGCCGCGCTCTCGCTGACCCCGCCCGCCGTGGCGCCGACGGCGTCGGACTCCGTCGTCACGCCGGAGGAGCCCACCGCGAGCCCCGTGGCCGTGGAGGCGGCCTCGGTCGACGCGGCCCAGGTCCGGGCCGCGCAGGCCGAGGCGGAACGGGCCAGGGCGCGGGCCGCAGAGGCGTCCGCGTCCGCGGCTGCCGTGGCGTCGAGCACCCCCGCACCCCCGGCCGAGGTGGACTGGCGCGCCGGCGAGGGCGTCGCGGGCGTCGACGTCTCCCGCTACCAGCCGCGGGTGGACTGGCCGGGCCTGCTGGCGTCCGGGCACCTCTTCACGTACGTGAAGGCCACGGAGGGCACCCAGCACGTGAGCCCCACCCACGACGACCAGCGCGCGGGGGCCCGCGGCGCGGGCCTGGTGCAGGGCGCCTACCACTACGCGCGGCCGGGGCAGTCGTCCGGGACGCTGCAGGCGCGCTTCTTCCACGCCAACGGCGGGGCCTGGCTGCCCGACGGGCGCACGCTCCCGGGGGCGCTCGACCTCGAGTTCGCCGAGGAGGGCGACCGCTGCCACGGGCTGGACCGCGAGCAGATGGTCGCCTGGGTCCGGGAGTTCTCCGACGAGTACCGCCGCCTGTCCGGCCGGAACCCGGTGATCTACACCAAGACCGAGGTGTGGGCCGAGTGCACCGGCGGCGACACCACGTTCGGCTCGCGCCCGCTGTGGCTGTTCGACCACGCGCAGGTCCCGGGCGAGCTGCCCGCAGGCTGGGAACGCCCGACGCTGTGGCAGCGCGCGGTGGAGAACCACCTCGACCGCAACGTGTTCTTCGGGTCCGCCGAGCAACTGCAGGCGTGGGCCGCACGCCCGGTGGGGTAACCTGACCTCGAACACACACGTGCTCCGGGGTCGGTGAAAATCCGAACCGGCGGTTACAGTCCGCGACCCAGTGGCCCACCAGGGCCCCTGGCTGACCCGGTGGAATTCCGGGACCGACGGTCAAAGTCCGGATGGGAGGCGCACGCGACGTGTCCGCGCACGCGCATCCGCGTGCGACCGGGCCCGTCGAGATCCTCCCACCCTGCCCCGGCGCAGAGCGAGAGGGGAGGGTCCGGTGTCGTCCAGCACACCACGCGAGCCGCGACGCCCGCGCCCCACCGGCCTGCTCGCCGCCGCCCCGTGGCTGTTCGGCCTCGGCCTCCTGGCCGCGTGGGCCCTCGTCGTGGTCGTCGCCGCCCCGCCGCCGTACATGCTGCCGTCCCCGCTGGCGGTCGCCGAGCGGCTCGTCGCCGCCCTCGGGGCCGCGGCCTTCTGGCCGGCCGTGCGGGCGACCTTCACCGAGGCCGTCGGCGGCAGCCTGCTGGGCGCTGTGGTGGCGCTGCCCCTGGCGATCGCGATCCACCGCAGCCGCCTGCTGCACGCCGCCGTGACCCCCTTCCTGGGGGCGACGCAGGCCATCCCGGCCATCGCGCTGGCCCCGCTGCTGGCCATCTGGGTCGGCTACGGGCTGGGCCCCATCATCCTGCTGTGCGCGCTGATGGTCTTCTTCCCGATCCTCGTCTCGTCGGTCGTCGGGCTGCGCCACGTGGACCCCCAGGTCGTCGACGCCGCCCGCATGGACGGCGCGGGCAGCGTCGCGCTCCTGCGCCACATCGAACTGCCGCTGGCCCTGCCGAACGTGCTGGCCGGCCTCCGCAACGGCTTCACCCTGTCGGTCACCGGCGCCGTCGTCGGCGAGATGGTCATGGGTGGGTCCGGGCTCGGCCAGCTGCTCACCGTCCAGCGCGACTCGGTCGACACCGCCGGGATGTTCGCCACCATCGTCGTGCTCTGCGCCATGGCCTCCGGCCTGTACGGCCTCATCCACCTCATCGAACGCCGCAGCCGCACCGTCGCGTCGCTGCTGCGCACGGACCGACCCTGAAGGAAGGACTCCCATGCACCGCACCGTCCGCGTCGCCCTCGCCCTCGTGGCCGCCGTCGCCCTGGTCCTGACCGGGTGCGCCCGCACCCCCGTCGGCACCGACACGGGGCCCGCGAAGGCCACCGTCGGCCTCACCTACATCCCCGACATCCAATTCGCCCCCTTCTACGTCGCCGCCGAGGAGGGCCTGTTCACCGAGCAGGGTCTCGACGCGACCCTGCGCCACCACGGCGCGCAGGAGGGCCTGTTCACCGCGCTCGTCGCGGGCCAGGAGGACTACGTCGTCGCGGGTGGGGACGAGATGGTGCAGGCGCGCGCCGAGGGCTTGGACCTGGTGGCGATCGCGCAGTACTACCACCGCTACCCGGTGGTGCTGATCGTCCCGGACGTGTCGCCGGCGCAGTCGGTCGCCGACCTCGCGGGCCTGCGGATCGGCCTGCCCGGCAAGTTCGGCGAGAGCTGGTTCGGCCTGCAGGCCGCGCTCGCCGGGGCCGGGCTCACGGAGTCCGACGTCGAGGTGGTCGAGATCGGCTACACCGCCCAGGCCGCGCTGACCACCGGCAAGGTGGACGCCGTGGTCGGCTTCTCCAACAACGACCAGGTCCAGTTCGGGCTGGCCGGCATCCCCACCCGGGCGATCCCGCTGGCCGCCGACGGCGAGCTCCCCCTGGTCAGCATCGTGCTGGTGACCACGGGCGCCAACCTGAAGGCCAACCCCGGGACGGCGCGCAAGGTCGCGCACGCCATGGTGGCCGGCCTGGAGCGGACCGTCGCCGAGCCCGCCAGCGCCGTCGCGGCGGGCAAGAAGCACATCCCGACCCTCGACCAGGCCGGGGCCGAGGCGTCCGCCCTCGCGACGCTGGAGGCGACCATTCCGTTGTGGACCGCGCCCGCGGGCCGCGCGACCGGCACAATGGACGCGCAGGAGTGGGCCGCGATGACGGACTTCATGCTCGAGACGGGGCTCATGACCGCCGCGGTCGATCCTGCCGAGGCGATGACGAACGAGTTCGTCGAGGGCTGACGAGGAGGTCTGACGTGGACGACGGCGTCACCGTGCCCGGGTGGGACGACTACTTCCTGGGGATCGCGGACGCGGTCGCCCGGAGGGCCAAGTGCACCCGGCGCCGGGTCGGCGCCGTGCTGGTCCACGAGCGGCGGATCATCGCCACCGGCTACAACGGGGCCGCGCCGGGGCGGCCGGACTGCCTCGAGGGGGCCTGCCCGCGCGGGCAGCTCGGCTACGACGCCGTGCCGGGCCTGGGCGACTACGACCGTCCCGGGACCCCCGGCTTCTGCATCGCCATCCACGCCGAGGTGAACGCCCTGCTGTTCGCCACCCGCGACACCAAGGGCGCCACCGCCTACATCACCGACCCGCCGTGCCCCGGGTGCCGCAAGGCCCTCGCCGCGGCGGGCATCGTCCGGGCCGTGTGGCCCGGGGGCAGCCACGACGCCGACGGGCTCGTGGACTGGGCCGGGAGCGACCGGTGACCGTGACCTCGGCGCCGCACCACGCCGAGGTCAGAGCCGGCGCAGGAAGTCGGGGTCGTCGTCGGGGGCGATCGGCGGACGGCGCCCCGGGCCGGCGATGCCCCCGCCCGGCGGGCGGCCGACGGCGAACCAGCCGACGGGGCCGACCACGGGCAGCGCCACGATCGCGACGAACCACAGCCAACGCGGCATGAGCCGGGTGCGGTTGGCCGGGGTCTGCGCGGCCTCCACCAGGGCGTACACCGTGACGGCGACGATGGCGAGGACGAGCAGGACGCGAGGCATGGCGTCCAATCTACCCGGCCACCGACGTGGGAGGATGGTCCGTGGTCGGGCGGGGGCCCGGGCGAGGAGGAGCACGCGTGGCGACGGTGGCCGAATGGGTCGAGGGGGCGCGCCTGCGCACCCTCCCGGCGGCGCTGGCGCCGGTGGTCGTGGGGTCCGCGGTCGCGTTGCACCTCGGGCAGGCCGACTGGCTGCGTGCGGCCCTCGCGGGGGTCGTGGCGCTCGCCCTCCAGGTGGGGGTCAACTACGCCAACGACTACTCCGACGGGGTGCGCGGCACCGACGCCGAACGCGTGGGGCCCATGCGTCTGGTCGGGTCCGGGGCGGCGACCCCGAAGGCGGTCAGGCTCGCGGCGTTCGCATCCTTCGGTATCGCCGCGGTGGCCGGCCTGGCGCTGGTCGTGCTGACCGGCCAGTGGTGGCTGCTCGCGGTCGGCGTGGCCTGCATCCTCGCCGGGTGGTACTACACCGGCGGACGCCGTCCCTACGGCTACGCGGGCCTCGGTGAGTTCTTCGTCTTCGTCTTCTTCGGGCTGGTCGCCACCGTGGGCACGACGTACGTCCAGACCCTGTCCGTCCCCGCGCCCGCCGTCTGGGGCGGCGTGGCGACCGGGGCCCTGGCGTCCGCGATCCTGGTCGCCAACAACCTGCGTGACCGGGCCGGCGACGCCGAGTCGGGCAAGCGCACCCTCGCCGTGCGGCTGGGTGACCGCGGGACCCGGTGGTTCTACGTCGCGCTCGTCGGCTTGGGCGCGCTCGGCATCGTGCTGCTCGCCGCGGGCACGACCTGGTGGGCGGCGCTGGGCCTGCTGGGGCTCATCGTCCTCGTCGGTCCGGTCGCCCGGGTGCTGCAGGGCGCGCGCGGCCCCGAGCTGATCCGGGTGCTCAAGGTGACCGGCATCGCCGAGGTGCTGGCGGCCGTGGGCGTGCTGGTGGGCACGGTGATCGGCTGATGGAGGGTCACTTCCGCACGTTCTCGGGGCCGATGGTCGTCATCACCGGCCTCGTCGCCGTCGGGTGGTTCGTGCTGGGCGCCCTGTCGTTCGTCGGCCTCTCCCGCCCCGCGGGCCTGCTGCTCGGCGCGGCAGGGGTGCTCGGCGGGCTCGTGACGGCGTGGCTCGCCCTGTCCCTGCGCGTGCGCCACGACGACGCCGGCATCGTGCTGCCGCGCCTCGGCCACGTGCCGTGGGAGCAGGTGCACGCGGTCGAGGTACAGCCGGGCCTGGTCTCGGTGCCCTATGTCGTGGTGCGCCAGGGGCGCGCCCTGGCCGACGTCGCCCTCGACGGGCTGGCCTGGTTCGGCGGGCCCGACGGGTATGCCCGCGGGCTGGCCGAGCAGGTGGCCGCGGCCGCGGGCCTCGACCGCGTCGCGGTCCGGCCTCCACGCGGCGGGTCGGCCGGGCGCCGGGCCGCGTAGCTCAGGCCTGCTCGCGCAGCCACCGGCGCAGGTGCCAGGTGGCGCGCACGTCGTCCTCGTTGTACTCCAGCACCCGCACGCGGGCCAGCTCGCGCACCCGCTCGTCGGGGTCGCCGACGGCCTCGGCGAACCAGCTCTGGGAGTTCAGGCCGCCCGGGTCCTCGTCGCGCCAGGCGAACCCCGTCACCGCGGCCGTGACCACCTTCAGTCCCAGCCCGTTGGCGCCGAAGTAGTTGCGCCGCACCACCTCGAACAGGTCGACGAACCCGTCGGCCGCCCAGGTGGTCGCCCAGGTGCCGACCTCGCCGAGCCGCTGGGCCAGCCGGTTCAGCCGGATCACCTCGTAGTCGGAGTAGTGGTAGACCGCCGCGTCGCGCCCGGCCACCACCTGGCGCAGCCAGCCCAGGGCGCGCCGGGCGAGGTCCAGCTCGGCGGCGTCGTCGAGGTCGGCGAAGGTCGCGAACTGCCGGCCGTAGGGCTCGCCGCGGGACGGGTCGTCGACCCAGAACCCCCACAGGTACACCCGGTCGTCGGAGGAGGTCTCGATGTCGACGTCGATCTCGAGGTCGTGGCGGGGCAGGTCCAGCGGGCCCTGCGTCTGGCGCTCGAGCTGGACGCCGGCGTCCATGAGGGTGGCCCGGCGGTACGCCCGCCGCAGCCGCTCCTCGCTGCCGAGCCGGTGGCTGGCGCGGGGGAGGTACTGCTCGAGCAGGTCGTCGAGGTCGGCGTGGGCGAGCTCGGCCACCGTCGAGATGCCGAGGCGGCGCAGGGTGCGCACCTCGTGGACGTCGAGCGGGGCCTTGGTGATGCGCAGGGACAGGTCGTCGGCGTCCAGTTGCGCCTGGCAGTGCTCCTGCCACACGCACCCGCGGCACTCGCTGGACAGGATCGGGGTGAGCAGCTGGTCCTGCCCCGAGGAGGCCAGCGCCGCCTGGGCGAGCTCGACGCGGTAGCGGTGCTCGTCGTCGTAGCGGGCCAGCGTGCTGACGGGCTCGGCGTCCTCGGGCCGGTCGAGGTGGCGCGGGTCGGGCGGCACGCGCTCCTGGCCGAGGTTCAGCCAGGTGATCACCTGCTCGACCTGCCCGGGGTGCTCGGGGTCGAGGGCGATCTTGTCGATGCCGACGAGGCCGGCCCACGGGATGCGCGCGGCGTACCCGCACGCCTCGAGCAGGCGCCAGTAGTGGGCCATCTGCAGCGCCGCGTTCAGGCGGCTGCCCCAGCGGAAGCGCCGTCCGGTGACCATGACCGGCCGCCGGGGGGTGGTGAGGGACGCCACGTCGAGCGGCTCACCGTCGGGGTCGGCCTCCAGGACGCGGTGGAGCTTCACCTGGACGGGGTGGTAGCCGCCGCCCTCGCCGCGCGAGCGCACCAGCAGGGACGGCCGGCCGCGGCGGTGCGAGACCTCGTCCTTGGGCAGCAGGCCGGCGATGACCACGTCGGCGCCGGACGCCAGCGCCTCGAGGCAGGCCGCCTCGGCGTCCGCGCTCGGGCCCTCGCGCAGCGGACGCAGGTCGACCACCCGGCCCGGGCCGCCGAGGACCGCCGCCATGACCTCGGCCTCGATGGCGTCGGCGTCACGGAAGAACGGCGGGTCGGGGCGCTCGAGGCTGGGCGCGACGAGGTTGGGGGTGAACAGGTTCACCGTCTTGAGCGGGCAGCTGCGGGCGGCGTAGGCGTCCAGGGTGAACGACATCGGTGGCTCCGTGGGGGTCAGGCGACCGCCCGGTGCAGGGCCACGATGCCGCCGGTGAGGTTCTTCCACTCGACGTCGTGCCAGCCCGCCTCGCGGATGAGGCCGGCCAGGGTCGCCTGGTCGGGCCACGCGTTGATCGACTCGGCCAGGTAGTTGTAGGCCGGGTTGTTGGTGGACAGCACGCGGGCGATCGCGGGCAGCACGCGCGGGATGTACTCGCGGTACAGGGTGCGGAACGGGCCCCACGTGGGCGTGGAGAACTCGGCCACGACGAGGACGCCGCCCGGCGCGGTGACGCGGCGCATCTCGGTGAGGGCGGCGAGGGTGTCCTCGATGTTGCGCAGGCCGTAGCTGATCGTGACGGCGTCGAAGGTGTCGTCGGCGAAGGGGAGCTCGAGGGCGTCGGCGTTCACGAAGCCCAGGTCGGGCTGGCGCTTCTTGCCCTCGGTCACCATGCCGAGGCTCAGGTCGGCGGGCACCACGAGGGCGCCCGCGTCGGCGAAGGTGCGCGAGGAGGTGCCGGTGCCGGCCGCGAGGTCGAGGATGCGCTGGCCCGGGCGGGGGTCGACCGCGCGCAGCGTCTCGGCGCGCCACGCGCGCACCAGTCCGCCGGTCATGGCGTCGTTCATCAGGTCATACCGGCCGGCCACGCCGTCGAACATGGCGGCCACATCCGCGCGGCGCTTGGCGAGCGTGGCGCGGGCATCGAACTTCTGCACCTGATGATCCTGCCATGCTTGAGGACATGGCGTCCCGCGCACCGGTCCTCACCGCGACCAGCATCTCCAAGTCCTTCGGCCCCGCCCGCATCGTGCACGACTTCTCGTTGTCGGTGCGCGCAGGCGAGGCCGTGGCCCTGACCGGGCGCAACGGTGCCGGCAAGTCGACGATCCTGCGCATGCTGGTCGGCGCGGTGCGTCCCGACGAGGGCCGCGTCGAGTTCGAGGGCACCCGGATGAGCGAGACCAACGCCACCATCCGCAAGGGCATGGCCTCGGTCATCGACGACCTCGACTTCTTCCCCGACCTCTCGGTCGTGGAGCACCTGGACCTGCTCGCCCGCGCCCACGGCGTCCCCGACCCCGAGTCGATCGTCGACGAGGTGCTCGAGGAGGTGCAGCTCGTCCCGCAGTCGGGCCAGCTGCCCGGCACGCTGTCGTCGGGCCAGCGGCGCCGCCTCGCGCTGGGCACGGCGTTCGTGCGCCCGCGCCGCCTGCTGGTGCTGGACGAGCCCGAGCAGCGCCTCGACGTCGAGGGCGTCGCGTGGCTCGCCGCCCGGCTGGCCGAGGAGCGCAAGCGGGGGCTGGCCATCGTGTTCGCCTCCCACGAGCCGTACCTGGTCGGGCAGGTGGCCACCCGCATCGTGCAGGTCGGTCCGCCGACCCCGGACGCCGACGCCGCGGCCGAGCCGGGGGCCGGGGTGGAGGCCTGATGGCCCGCGCGCGCCGCAAGGGCGCCAAGCAGCAGCACCAGCCCGAACCGCAGGTGGTCGCGCCCCAGCCCGTGGTGGTGCCGACCGACCCCTACGCCGAGTACGCCGACCGTGAGTGGGACTTCGCCTGGCTGCCCGAGGAGGAGCCCGAGGTCGTCGACGAGCGGGCCCTGCACGCGCTGGTGAAGTCCTGGCGCCACGGCCGCGCCACCCGGTCGATCCTCGACGTGCTCCAGGACGCGTACATCGCGATCTTCAGCGTCGCCATGATCGGTGCGATGGTCATCAACGTCATCGTGGGGAGCCAGACGCAGTCGGCGTCGTGTGACACCGCGGCGTGCCTCAACGGGCGCCTGCTGGTGCCATGGGGCACCTTCTTCGCGATCGCCGCGCTGGCGGTGTCGACCGCCCGCCTGTTCGGTCCGGTGCTGGCCTCGGCCGCCGAGGGCTTCTGGCTCATGGAGGCGCCGATCGGGCGAAAGCGCATCCTGCGCGGGCGCCTGTGGGCCGTCGTGCTCGGGGCCCTCGTGGTCGCGGGGCTGGTGTCCGCCGGCATCGCGGGCATCGCCGGAGAACCGCTGTGGGTCGTGGGGGCGTGGGCCGCGGCGTCCGGCCTGGTGGCCTCGGGACTGGTCGCCTGGTCGGCCTGGGAGCAGTCGTTCGAGCGGGTGAAGGCCCTGCGGGTCGCCCAGGCGGTCCTGGCCGCGCTGGCGGCGGTCGTGCTCGGCACGATGGTCGCCGTCGCCGCGGGCTGGCTGCACATCGAGCCGCCGGCCTGGGTGCGCGTGGTGCCGTGGGCCCTGGCCGGCCTGGGCCTGCTGATGACGGTCTTCTTCACCGTCGGTGCCCACCGCCGCCTGGACCGCTTCGCGCGCACCCGCCTGACCTCCGGTGGCTCGCTGGTCTCGGGGCTGCAGGGCGCGATGTTCGGCCTCGACCTGGGCCTGGCCCGCGACATCCTGGTCGACCGCGAGGCGATCGAGCGGGGCCACGTGAAGCCGGTGCCGGGGCGTGGACTCGGCGCGCAGGCGCTCGTGTGGCGCGACGTCCAGCGGCTGAAGCGCTTCCCGCGGCCGCTGATCGGGCTGGCCGGTGCCGTGCTGGCGCCGTACGCCTCCGACGCGATCGGGCTGGCGCTGCTGACCCCCCTCCTGTCGGCGGTCGCCCTGATGTTCGCCCTCGTGCCCACGCTGGGGGCGCTGCGCGTGCTCTCGCGCTCGAGCGGACTGGCCCGGGCGCTGCCCTTCACGACCGCGCAACTGCGCACGGCCACGTTCGCCGTGCCGGCGGTGCTGGCGCTGGTGTGGTCGTTGGCGACGATCCCGGCGTTCCTGGGCGTCACGGGAGGCCTGCAGCGCTCACCGCTGGCGGCCGTGACGGTCGCCCTGGCCTGTGGTGTCGCCGGGCTCGCCGCCGCGATCCGGTGGCAGACCGCCAAGCCG
Source organism: Propioniciclava sp. MC1595 (assembly GCF_017569205.1). GTDB lineage: Bacteria > Actinomycetota > Actinomycetes > Propionibacteriales > Propionibacteriaceae > Propioniciclava. The sequence goes on along the minus strand of NZ_CP071870.1, from coordinate 2,611,291 downwards.
GTGAACTTCGCGGTGCCGATGATGGCCACCGGCGCGGGCGCGGTGCCGCCCACGTTGGTGTTCAACCTGCTGCGCGGCTTCGACGTCGCCGCCCTCGTGAGCGCTCCGGTGCTGCTCAACGCCGACCCGATCTGGTCGCTGGCCATCGGTGTGGTCGTGCTGGTCATCCTCCGGACGGGCTTCAACCTGGAGGAGATGTCCGAGCAGGCCAAGGAGCAGCAGAAGCTCCTCGACGCCGAGAAGGCCGCGCGGGCCCGGTAAGGGGTTGGGTGCCCCTCGCCACCACCCCAACCCACCATTTCCGCAACTGTTTCGTTTCGGATATCACGTCCATAACATGCTGCTGACTACGGGTGACACGAGGGCGGCCGCTAAATGGCGCTTGTCTGATGACTTCCCTAGACTGACCCGGAGTCGGGCACCGCGTGGTGCCCTGAGGAGGGGTGTGATTCGATGACCGAGCAGCGCGCGGCGCAGTCGGTGGTCGAATCCGACGTCATCGTCGTCGGCGCGGGCCCGGGCGGTTCGACCGCCGCGAAGTGGCTCGCCGACCGGGGCCTCCAGGTCACGCTCCTGGAGAAGGCCACCTTCCCCCGCGACAAGGTCTGCGGCGACGGGCTCACCCCGCGCGCGACCAAGCAGCTCGTGCGCCTCGGCGTCGACGTCTCCGAGGAGGCGGGCTGGGTGCACAACCACGGCCTGCGCACCTACGGCGGCCACCCCGAGCCCTTCGAGTTCCGCTGGCCCGAGCTGGCCGAGTTCCCCAACTACGGCCTCACCCGCCGGCGCGGCGACTTCGACGAGATGCTCGCCCGCCTCGCCGTGGACGCCGGGGCCACCCTCCACGAGGGCGCGAACGTCTCCGACCCGATCATCGACGAGCGCACCGACCGCATCGTCGGCGTCCGGACGAAGGCGGGGGTCGAGTACCGCGCGCCGATCACCATCGCCGCCGACGGCAACTCCAGCCGCCTGGCCATCGCGATGGGCCTGGAGAAGAACCGCAAGCGCCCGATGGGCGTCGCGGCGCGCGCCTACTTCACCAGCCCGGCCCGCACCCACGACGACCTCATGGAAAGCCACCTCGAGCTGTGGGACGGCAAGCCGGGGGAGTCCAACCTCCTCCCGGGCTACGCGTGGCTGTTCGCCCTCGGCGACGGCACCGTGAACTTCGGCCTCGGCACGGTCTCCAGCTCGGCGGCGTCGGCGAAGATGAACTTCCGCGACCTGATGTGGAAGGTCCTCGCGAACTTCCCGGCCGAGTGGGGCCTCACGCAGGAGAACATGGTCGGCACGATCGGTTCGGCCGCCCTCCCGATGAGTTTCAACCGCAAGCCCGCCTACCACCGCGGGCTGGTCCTGGTCGGCGACTCCGCCGGCATGGTGAGCCCCTTCAACGGCGAGGGCATCCCGTACGCGATGGAGGCCGCCGACATGGCCGCCGACGCCATCGCCGACGCCCGCAGCAGGGGTTTCGGGACGCCCGGCGCCGAGAAGGCCCTCCACGGCTACCGCACCCGCCTCGAGGACGAGTGGGGTGGCTACTTCAGGCTCGGTCAAGTCTTCGTGTCGCTTATCGAGCGTCCCGAGATCATGCGGCTCTGTACGCGATACGGTTTGCCCAGGCCGACTCTGATGAAGTTCACGATGAAGCTGCTGGCCCATCTGTACGACACCAAGGACGGTGACTGGATGGACAAGACCATCACGTCGTTGACGAGGGTGGTGCCGTCGGCATGACGTACTACCAGAAGGGAAGGGTGCGATGAGCCCCTACGTTCCGATCCTTGGGGTGCTGTTCTTCTCGGCCATCCTCCTGGCCGTCATGATCGTGGCCTCGCTGGTCATCGGCCCGAAGACGTACAACAAGGTGAAGTACATGCCGTATGAGTGCGGCATCGACCCGACCCCCAGGGCCGCCGGCGGTGGGCGCTTCCCGGTGAAGTACTACATCACCGCGATGATGTTCCTCGTCTTCGACGTCGAGATCGCCTTCCTCTACCCCTGGGTGGTGGCGTTCGACCAGCTGAGCATGTTCGCCGTGCTCTCCATGATCGTGTTCCTCCTGCTGCTGTGCATCGCGTACTACTACGAGTACAAGCGCGGCGGCATGGAGTGGGACTGAGCCGGTAGGAAAGGGAATCTGAAATGGGTATCGAAGACGCACTCCCCGAGTCGGGAATCCTGACCACCACGATCGAGGGCATCGCCGGCTGGATGCGCCGCGCCTCGATCATGCCGGCCACCTTCGGCCTGGCCTGCTGCGCCATCGAGATGATGGCGTTCGGCTGCGCCCGGTACGACGCCGACCGCTGGGGCCAGGTCGCCTTCCGCGCCTCGCCCCGCCACGCCGACCTGCTGATCATCTCGGGCCGCGTGAGCCAGAAGATGGCCCCGGTCATGCGGCAGGTCTACGACCAGATGCCGAACCCGAAGTGGGTCATGGCGATGGGCGTGTGCGCCAGCTCCGGCGGCATGTTCAACAACTACGCCATCGTCCAGGGTGGCGACCACATCGTCCCCGTCGACGTGTACGTGCCCGGCTGCCCGCCGCGTCCGGACATGTTCATCGACGGGATGTTCAAGCTGCGTGAGATCGTGCTCCGCGACCCGATGGGCGCCCACCGCGCCAAGGTTCTGGAGGACCTGGAGGAGCTCCAGCTCGCCGCGACCCCCACGCTCGAGATGAAGGGCCTCATGCGATGAGCGACGAGAAGCTCCCCGGCGAGGAGAAGACGATCGACGGCGACGTCGTCCCCAACCCCGACTCGGCCCCCGTGGCCGGCCTCGAGCGCGAGGACGTCGAGCCCAGCCCGCCCGTGACCCGGTCGGGCATGTGGTCCGAGGGTTCGCCCGACACCTCCGGCTACGGCGGCATCGTCCGCGAGTACCTGCCCGTGCAGTCGTCCGCGCGTCCGCTGGACGACGCGAACGAGCGCCTCCTCACCCGCTTGGAGGGTCTGGTCGACGGCGCGATCTCCCGCGTCCTGTTCGACCGCGGCGAGCTGACGATCTTCGTCCCCCGCGAGAAGCTGGTCGAGGTCGTCCGCGCCCTGCGCGACGACGCCCACCTGCGTTTCGAGGGCTGCATGAGCGTCTCCGGCGTCCACTACCCGTCCGACGCCGGCGCCGAACTGCACGTGGTCTACCACCTGCTCTCCTACACCCACAACCGCCGCGTGCGGCTCGAGGTGACCGCTCCGGACGCCGACCCGCACGTCCCCAGCGTCGTCCCCACCTACCCGGCCGCCGACTGGCACGAGCGGGAGACGTGGGACATGTTCGGCGTCATCTTCGACGGGCACCCGGCCCTGACCCGCATCCTCATGCCGGATGACTGGGTGGGCCACCCGCAGCGCAAGGACTACCCCCTCGGCGGCATCCCCGTCGAGTACAAGGGCGCCGTTGTGCCGCCCCCGGACCAGCGGAGGGAATACCGGTGAGCCAGGACCACGACTACTACGCCCAGGGATCCGAGGCGACCACGGGCACGGTCTACATGCCCATGGGCGGCGACTGGGCCGACATCCAGCAGGAGCAGGCCGAGCGCGGTGACGAGACCCTCGTCATCAACATGGGCCCGCAGCACCCCGCGACCCACGGCGTCCTCCGCCTGATCCTGGAGACCGAGGGCGAGACGGTGAAGAGCGTCCGCCCGGGCATCGGCTTCCTGCACACGGGCATCGAGAAGAACATGGAGTTCCGCAACTGGGCCCAGGGTTCGGCGTTCGTGACCCGCATGGACTACGTCGCCCCGATCTTCAACGAGGTGGCCTACTGCCTCTCCGTCGAGCGCCTGCTCGGCATCGAGGACAAGATCCCCGAGCGCGCCACGCAGATTCGCGTGCTGATGATGGAGCTCAACCGCATCAGCAACCACCTCGTCGCCATCGGCACCACGGGCAACGAGCTGGGCGCCACCTCGGTGATGATGGCCGGCTTCCGCGAGCGCGAGATGATCCTCGACTTCTTCGAGGCCGTCAGCGGCGTCCGCATGAACCACGCCTACATCCGCCCCGGCGGCGTGGCGGTCGACCTGCCCGAGAACGGCATCACCGACCTGCGCAACCTGATCAGCTGGCTGAAGAAGCACCTCCCGGAGCTGGCCCTCCTGATCAAGGAGAACCCGATCTTCAAGGGCCGCACCATCGACGTCGGCGTCCAGGACCTGGCGGCGTGCATGGCGATGGGCGTCACCGGCCCGCTGCTGCGCTCGGCCGGCTACGGCTGGGACCTCCGCAAGACCCAGCCCTATTGCGGCTACGAGACCTACGACTTCGACGTGCCCGTCGAGGACACGGCCGACTGCTACGGCCGCTACCTCGTGCGCTACAACGAGATGTGGGAGTCGCTGAAGATCGTCGAGCAGGTCGCCGATCGCCTCGAGCAGTCCGTCGGCCAGCCGGTGATGTACACCGACGCCAAGATCAGCACGCCGGCCGACCTCAAGGTGGGGCCCGACGGCCAGGGCAACAGCCACGAGCACATCAAGCACATCATGGGTGAGTCCATGGAGGCGCTGATCCACCACTTCAAGGTCGTCACGGAGGGCTTCCGCGTCCCGGCGGGGCAGGCCTACGTGCCGATCGAGGGGCCCAAGGGCGAGATCGGCTGCCACATCGTCTCCGATGGTGGCACCCGGCCGTACCGCGCGCACATGCGGGACCCAGGGTTCAACCACCTGCAGTCCGTGCCCCTGCAGTGCGAGGGCGGCATGATCTCCGACGTGATCATGGCCCTGGCTTCGATCGACCCCGTCATGGGAGGTGTTGACCGGTGAGCGGTCACGAGTTCCAGTCGTTCTTCCCCGAGTCGGGGGGCGTCGACCTCACCGACCAGGCGACGAACATCACCGACGAGACCATCGAGGAGATGCGCCAACTCGCGGCCCGCTACCCGCAGGCCCGGTCGGCGCTGCTCCCGATGCTCCACCTGGTGCAGTCGGTCGACGGCCGCGTGTCCCCGCGCGGCATCGAGGCCTGCGCCGAGGTGCTGGGCATCTCCGCGGCCCAGGTGTCCGGTGTGGCGACCTTCTACACGATGTACAAGCGTCGCCCGGCGGGCAAGCACCACGTCGGCGTCTGCGTCACTGCGCTCTGCGCCGTGATGGGTGGCGACGCGCTCATGGAGCACGTCGAGGACAAGCTGGGCATCCACCCCGGTGAGACCACCGCCGACGGCACCTTCAGCCTCGAGGCCGTCGAGTGCAACGCCGCCTGCGACTTCGCCCCGGTGATGATGGTCAACTGGGAGTTCATGGACAACATGGACCCCGAGAAGGCCGACCGCCTGCTGGACGACCTGGCCGCCGGCAAGCCGGTGGAGTCGACCCGTGGCGCCACCATCACCAGCTGGAAGGAGGCCGAGCGGGTCATCGCCGGCTTCCCCGACGGCCGTGCCGACGAGGGTCCCGCCGCCGGCGGTGCCTCGCTGGTGGGCCTCAGGATCGCCAACGAGCGTGGCTGGACGGCCCCGGACGTCCCGGCCCCGGTGAGCGAGGAGGAGAAGTGACGGACACCCTCACCCCGGTCCTCTCGGCCAACTGGGCCGACGAGCGTTCCTGGAAGATCACCAACTACGAGCGCCGCGGCGGCTACCAGGCCCTGCGCAAGGCGCTGAAGATGACCCCCGACGAGGTCATCAACGAGGTCAAGGACGCCGGCCTGCGTGGCCGTGGCGGCGCGGGCTTCCCGACGGGCATGAAGTGGAGCTTCGTCCCGCAGGACAACCCCAACCCCAAGTACCTCGTGGTCAACGCCGACGAGTCCGAGCCGGGCACCTGCAAGGACATCCCGCTCATGATGGCCAACCCGCACGCGCTGGTCGAGGGCGTCATCATCAGCGCCTACGCGATCCGCTCGCACTTCGCCTTCATCTACATCCGTGGCGAGGTCCTGCACGTGATCCGCCGCCTCCAGCAGGCGGTGCGCGAGGCCTACTCGGCCGGCTACCTGGGGAAGAACATCCTGGGCACCGGCCACGACCTCGAGCTCGTCGTGCACGCCGGCGCCGGAGCCTACATCTGCGGCGAGGAGACCGCGCTCCTCGACTCCCTCGAGGGACGCCGTGGGCAGCCGCGCCTGCGCCCGCCGTTCCCGGCCGTCGCGGGCCTGTACGCGTCCCCGACCGTCGTGAACAACGTCGAGTCGATCGCGTCCGTCCCGGCCATCATCGCCAACGGGGCCGCCTGGTTCTCGTCGATGGGGACCGAGAAGAGCAAGGGCCACGGCATCTTCTCCCTCTCGGGCCACGTGGCCAACCCGGGCCAGTTCGAGGCGCCGATGGGCATCACGCTGCGCCAGCTCATCGAGCTGGCCGGCGGCATGCGCAACGGGCACGAGCTGAAGTTCTTCACCCCCGGTGGCAGCTCGACCCAGATCCTCACCAAGGACGCCCTCGACATGCCGCTCGACTTCGAGGCCGTCGCGGCTGCGGGGTCGCTGCTCGGCACCCGCGCCCTGCAGATCTTCGACGAGACCACCTCGGTGGTGCGCACGACGCTGCGCTGGATCGAGTTCTACAAGCACGAGTCCTGTGGCAAGTGCACGCCGTGCCGCGAGGGCAACTGGTGGCTCGTGCAGATGCTGAAGAAGTTCGAGGCCGGGCAGGCCCAGGAGGGCGACATCGAGAAGATGCTCGACGTCGCCGAGAACATCGGTGGCCGGTCGTTCTGCGCCCTGGCCGACGGTGCCGTCGCCTGCGTGACCTCGGCGGTGAAGGAGTTCCGCTCCGAGTTCGAGGCCGGCTACACCACGCCCGCCTGGGAGCTGTTCCCCTACGCCAAGAGCGCCCTGTTCCCCGTCAAGACCGCTGGAGGCCACGCATGAGCGTCGACGCCAAGGCTGGAGCCGTCGAGAAGAGCGACCTGATCTCGGTGTTCATCGACGGCACCGAGGTGCAGGTGCCCAAGGGCACCCTCGCCATCCGTGCCGCGGAGATGATCGGCATCGACATCCCGCGGTTCTGCGACCACCCGCTGCTCGACCCGGTCGGCGCCTGCCGCCAGTGCATGGTCGAGGTCCCCGACATGGGCAACGGGCGCGGCATGCCGAAGCCGCAGGCGTCCTGCACGCTCGAGGTCGCGCCGAACATGCAGATCCAGACGCAGGTGAGCTCGCCGGTCGCCGAGAAGGCCCAGAAGGGCATGCTCGAGTTCCTGCTGATCAACCACCCGCTCGACTGCCCCATCTGCGACAAGGGCGGCGAGTGCCCCTTGCAGAACCAGGCCCTGAGCCACGGCTACGCCGAGTCGCGCTACGACGGGGTCAAGCGCACCTTCCCCAAGCCGGTGTCGGTGTCCGCGCAGATCCTGCTCGACCGCGAGCGCTGCGTGCTGTGCGCGCGCTGCACCCGCTTCTCCGAGCAGATCTCCGGTGACCCGTTCATCGCCCTGGTCGAGCGCGGTGCGCTGCAGCAGGTCGGCATCTACGCCGACGACCCGTACGACAGCTACTTCTCCGGCAACGTCGTCCAGATCTGCCCGGTGGGCGCGCTGACCAGCGCCGACTACCGCTTCCAGGCCCGTCCGTTCGACCTCGTGTCGACGCCGGTCACCTGTGAGATCTGCGCCGCCGGCTGCCAGCTGCGCTCCGACCACCGCCACTTCCAGGTCAAGCGTCGCCTCGCCGGCAACGCCCCCGAGGTGAACGAGGAGTGGAACTGCGACCGCGGTCGCTTCGCCTTCCGCTCCGGCCGCCAGGCCGACCGGGTCACGACCCCGCTGGTCCGCGACGGCGACGTCCTGCGCCCCGCGTCCTGGCCCGAGGCCATCGACGCCGCGGTGGCGGGCCTCAAGGCCGCCGGCAGCAGCGTCGGCGTCCTGACCGGTGGACGCCTCACGCTCGAGAACGCCTACGGTTACGCCAAGTTCGCCCGCGCCGTGCTCGGGACGAACAACGTGGACTTCCGGGCCCGCGAGCACTCCGTGGAGGAGGGCCAGTTCCTCGCCCACGCCGTGGCCGGCAAGCGCCTCGGCGACGGCGTCACCTACGCCGACCTCGAGCAGGCCAAGCAGGTCATCTGCGTGGACTTCGAGCCCGAGGAGGAGAGCCCGATCGTCTTCCTGCGCCTGCGCAAGGCGGCGCGCAAGAAGGGCCTCAAGGTCGTCGCGGTGGCCCCGTACCTGACCAACGGCCAGGCCAAGCTGTCCGCCCACCTCGTCCCGACCGTGCCCGGCACGGAGGCCGAGGTCGTGGCCAAGTTGGACGCCGACGCCACCACGATCGTCCTCGTGGGCGAGCGTGCCGCCGGGTCGCGCGCGACGCTGTCCGCGCTGGTGGACCTCACCCGCCGCACCGGGGCACGCCTGGCCTGGGTGCCGCGGCGTGCGGGTGACCGGGGCGCCATCGAGGCCGGCTGCCTGCCGAACCTGCTGCCCGGTGGCCGCCTGGTCACCGACGCCGGTGCCCGCGTCGACGTGGGTGCCGCGTGGGGCGTCTCCTCGCTGCCCGCGACGCCGGGCCTCGACGCCGGGGCGATGCTGTACGCCGCCGCGAACGGCGACCTGGCCGCCCTGGTCGTGTCCGGCGTCCAGCCGACCGACTTCGCCGACGCCGTCGCCGCGCGCGAGGGCATCGAGCGGGCCGGCTTCGTCCTGAGCCTCGAGACCCGCGTCTCCGAGGTCACCGAGCGCGCCGACGTGGTGCTGCCGGTCGGCCTGCTGGAGGAGCAGGCCGGCACGTTCCTGAACTGGGAGCACCGCGAGGGCCGGGTCAACCGCGTCGACAAGGCGCACGGTTCCCCGATGACCGACCTGCGCGCGCTGGCGATGCTCGCCGACGCGCTGGGTTCGGACCTCGGCGTCCGCACCGCGAAGGCCGCCAAGGCCGAGTTCGACGAGCTCGGCATCTGGGACGGCGAGCGCGCGGCGGCCCCGAACGAGGACCTGCCGGTTGCCCCCGCGGGCGAGGGCCTGGTCCTGGCCTCGTGGCGCCTGCTGATCGACGGCTCGGCCGCCAACGACGGCGCGGACGCGCTCAAGGCGACCGCCAAGCCGCTGGTCGCGCGCCTCAGCCCGGCCACGGCGTCCGGTCTCGGCCTCACCGAGGGCGACGACGTCACGATCACCGCGGGTGGCGGACAGGTGACCCTGCCGCTGTTCGTGGAGGACTCCATGGTCGACGGGGTCGTGTGGATCCCCGGCAACCGTCTGGGTGAGGGGCTCGGGGAGCTCCGCGTCACGGCGGGCCAGACCGTTACTGTCACCGGAGGTGCGGCATGACCCCTGAACCCTTCGTCATGAACGATCCGTGGTGGATCGTCGCGATCAAGGCCATCGGCATCGTGATCCTGGTGCTGACCTGGCAGATCATCAACGTGTGGTTCGAGCGCCGAGTGCTGGGCAAGATGCAGCAGCGCAAGGGCCCGATCATGAACGGCCCGTTCGGCCTGGGGCAGACCTTGGGTGACGGCCTGAAGTTCCTCCTCAAGGAGGACTTCGCCCCCGGCATGGTGGACAGGGTCCTGTACACCCTGGCCCCGGTCATCGCCGGTGTGTCGGCCTTCACCGCCTGGTCGGTGATCCCGATGGGTGGCCAGGTGACCATGTTCGGGGTGGAGACCCGCCTGCAGGTCGCCGACCTCCCGGTCTCCGCGCTCGTGCTGCTCGCCGCCGCCTCGACCGCCGTCTACGGCTTCGTGCTGGCCGGCTACTCGTCGCAGTCGCCCTACTCGCTGCTCGGCTCGATGCGCTCCAGCGCGCAGATGATCAGCTACGAGATCTCGATGGGCCTGTCCTACGTCGCGGTGTTCCTCTACGCCGGCTCGATGTCGACCGGCCAGATCGTCGAGGCGCAGGGCCTGCCGCTCTTCGGCGCGAACCCGCTCGGCCTGCAGCAATGGTACTGGCTGCTCCTGCTGCCGTCGTTCGTGATCTACGTGATCTCGATGCTGGGCGAGTCCAACCGCGTGCCGTTCGACCTCCCCGAGTGTGAGTCCGAGCTGGTCTCGGGCCACATCACCGAGTACACCGGCTTCCGGTACGCGATCTTCTACCTCACCGAGTACATCAACATGACGACGCTGTCGGCTGTCGTCACCACGCTGTTCCTCGGTGGCTACAAGGCCATCTGGCCGCTGGGCTTCATCATCCCCGACACCGGCTGGTGGGGACTGCTCTGGTTCGTGATCAAGGTCCAGCTGATGATCTTCTTCTTCGTCTGGGTGCGCGCGTCGCTGCCGCGCTTCCGGTACGACCAGTTCATGAACCTGGGTTGGAAGTGGCTCATCCCGATCTCGCTGGCCTGGGTCATGGTCATCGCGCTGCTGCGCGGCCTGACGAACCACGGCCTGCTCCAGGGCCCGATGCTCTGGATCATCATCGGCGTCGTCTTCGCCCTCCTGCTCGCCGTCATGTTCCTCGGCGGTGGCAACGGCAAGGTGGACGGCATGGCCGACGTGGACGAGCCCTTCGACGCCTTCGCCGGCGGCTACCCGGTGCCCCCGATGCCCGGCCAGACGCTGCCCGAGCTCGCCGATGTGGTCCACGGCACGACCGAGACCGACGACAGGAAGGACGTGGAGTGATGGGCCTGTTCGATGGCTGGGCCGGCTTCGGCGTCACGTTCCGGACGATGTTCCGGAAGACCTTCACGCAGGGCTACCCCGAGAAGGGGCAGGAGAAGATCACGGCTCCGCGCTTCCACGGCCGCCACCAGCTGAACCGCTGGCCCGACGGCCTGGAGAAGTGCGTGGGCTGCGAGCTGTGCGCCTGGGCGTGCCCCGCCGACGCGATCTACGTGGAGGGCGCCTCGAACACCGAGGAGGCCCGCTACTCGCCCGGCGAGCGGTACGGCTCGGTGTACCAGATCAACTACCTGCGGTGCATCCTCTGCGGCATGTGCATCGAGGCGTGCCCGACGCGCGCGCTGACGATGACCAACGACTTCAAGCTGGCCGACCTGACCCGCGAGAAGATGATCTACACCAAGGACCGCCTCCTGGCCCCGCTGCTGCCGGGCATGGAGGAGCCGCCCCACCCGCGGCGCCTGGGCAACGACGAGAAGGACTACTTCCTCGGCCTGCCGCCCACCGGCGTCCCGGACACGCGCACCGGCCCCGCCGAGACCGAGGAGGTCGCCTCGTGAACACCCTGCTCGTTCCCCTCGTCACCGGGGCGGAGGTGACGTTCTGGGTGGTGGCCCCGCTCACCATCCTCGGTGCCCTCGGTCTGGTGCTGAGCCGGCGCGCCGTGTACGCGGCCCTGTCGGTGGCGGTCACGATGATGGGCCTCGCCGCCCTGTACGCGTCGCTGGACGCCCCGTTCCTGGCGATGGTGCAGATCATCGTCTACACCGGCGCGGTGCTGATGATGTTCCTGTTCGTCCTCATGATGGTCGGCATCACCACGCCCGACTCGACGGTCGAGACGCTGAAGGGCCAGCGCCCGCTGGCGATCCTCGGCGGGATCGGCATCCTGGCCTTCCTGTTCTTCGCCATCGGCGGCGCACTCCACACGGAGCCGGCCACGGTGGCCGCGGCGAACAGCGAGTTCGGGGGCAACGTCGAGGGGCTGGCCAACCTGCTCTTCGGTCGCTACGTCTTCGTGTTCGAGCTCTCGGCCGCCCTGCTCATCGTGGCCGCCGTCGGCGCGATGCTGCTGGCGCACGGCCAGCGGGTCCGCCCGCGCAAGGGCCAGCCCGAGCTCGCCGCCGACCGCATGTACGCCTACAAGACCAAGGGCGAGCACCCCGGCTCGCTGCCCAACTCGGGCGTGTACGCGGGCAGCAACGCCATCGGCGTCGGTGCCCTGCTCCCGGACGGCACGGTGTCGGAGAAGTCGATCAGCCAGACGCTCGTCATGCGCGGCGCCACGATCGACCCCGCCCCGCTCACGCAGGTCACCGGCAGCACCTTCGCGGCCATCGAGGCCGTGCGCGACGAGGACGAGGAGGACTGATCACCGTGATGAACCCGGAGAACTACCTCTTCCTGGCCGCCATCCTGTTCGTCATCGGCGCCATCGGCGTGATGCTGCGCCGCAACGCGCTCGTCGCGTTCCTCTGCGTGGAGCTGATGCTGAACGCCTGCAACCTGGCGTTCGTGGCCGGTGCCCACATCACCGGAACCCTCGACGGTCAGACCACGGCCTTCTTCGTGATGGTCGTGGCCGCAGCCGAGGTCGTGGTGGGTCTGGCCATCATCGTCTCGATCTACAAGACGCGCCGCTCGACCTCGGTCGACGACGCCAACCTGCTGAAGCTCTGAGGTGGGCGACGTGATCCTTCTCGAAACCATCGCCGAACCGGTCGCCGCGACCGGGATGTTCACCTGGGCGTGGACGATGATCGCCGTCCCGGCGGTCGTGGCCGGCCTCCTCCTGCTGGCGGGCAAGTTGTCCGACGCGTGGGGTCACCTGGTCGCCACCGCGGCGGTGTTCTGGTCGTTCGCGATCGCGGTGTGCCTGTTCGCCGAGCAGCTGTTGGCCCCGGCCACCGAGCGCGCGGTGTCGGCCCCCGTGTACACGTGGTTCACCGTGGGGGAGTGGAGCTTCCAGGTCGGCCTCCTGGTCGACCAGCTCTCGATCCTCTTCGCGATGCTGATCACCGGCGTGGGTGGCCTCATCCACGTCTACTCGATCGGCTACATGAGCCATGACCCGCGCCGCCGCCGGTTCTTCGCCTACCTGAACCTGTTCGTGGCCGCCATGCTCTTGCTGGTGCTCGCCGACAACTACCTGATCCTCTTCGTGGGTTGGGAGGGCGTGGGCCTCGCATCGATGCTGCTGATCTCGTTCTGGCAGCACAAGCCGTCCGCCGCCGCCGCAGGCACCAAGGCCTTCGTCATGAACCGCGTCGGTGACCTCGGCATGCTGATGGCGATCAGCACCATGCTCGCCATGTTCGGCAGCTCCAAGTTCACCGAGGTGAACGCGGGCGCCGCCGGCACCGAGCCGCTGTGGGCCACCCTCATCGGCCTGTTCCTGCTCCTGGGCGCGTGCGGCAAGTCCGCGCAGGTCCCGCTGCAGGCCTGGCTCCTGGACGCCATGGAGGGCCCGACCCCGGTGTCGGCGCTCATCCACGCCGCCACGATGGTCACCGCCGGTGTCTACCTGGTCGTCCGTAGCCACGCCCTGTTCGAGGCCGCGCCCACCGCCCAGATGGCCGTCGTGGTCGTCGCCACGGTGACGCTGCTCGCCGGGGCCTGGATCGGTACGAGCCAGGACGACATCAAGAAGGTGCTCGCCGGTTCGACGATGTCGCAGATCGGCTACATGATGCTCGCCGCGGGCATCGGGCCGGCCGGCTACGCGTTCGCGATCTTCCACCTGCTCACGCACGGCTTCTTCAAGGCCAACATGTTCCTCGGCGCCGGTTCTGTCATGCACGGCATGAACGACGACGTGGACATGCGCCACTACGGCGCGCTGAGCAAGGTCATGAAGGTGACGTTCCTGACGTTCGCCATGGGCTACCTGGCGATCATCGGGTTCCCGTTCTTCTCGGGCTACTTCTCCAAGGACCACATCATCGAGGCCGCCTTCGCCGACAACACCTTCATCGGTGTGTGCGCGCTGATCGGCGCCGGCATCACCGCGTTCTACATGACGCGCCTGATGCTGATGACGTTCTTCGGCGAGAAGCGTTGGCAGCCCGGGGTCCACCCGCACGAGTCGCCGAAGGTGATGACGATCCCGCTGATCATCCTCGCCGCCCTGTCGATCGTGTCCGGCATCGTGATGAACTTCTGGATCCAGGAGTGGCTGGCCCCCGCGGTGGGCAACCACCCGCACGAGCTCAGCCTCGTCCCGACCCCGGTCGGTTGGATGACGATGGCCGTCGTGGCCCTCGGCGTGGTGGCCGCCTGGCTGGTCTTCGGCCGCGGCTCCATCCCGGTGACCGCCCCGGCGACCAACAACCCGATCACGCTGGCCGGACGCAACGTCCTGTTCGGCGACCAGGTCAACGACTTCCTGTTCGTGACCCCGGCGACCGCGATGGCCACGGCCGTCGACACCACGGACGCCAAGGGCATCGACCGGATGGTCGACGGCGGTGCGCAGGCCTTCGGTGGCCTGTCCACGCAGATGCGCCGCCTGCAGACCGGGTACGCCCGCAGCTACGCCCTCACCATGGTGCTGGGAGCACTGGTCGTGGGTGCCGTTCTGATCCTCACCCAGCTGGGTTGAGGGAGGAGTTGACATGACATTCCCCTGGTTGACCTTCCTCGGCCTGCTGCCGCTGATCGGCGGTGTGCTGCTGCTCCTGCCGATGGGCAAGGGTGCGGCGCGGGCGCTCGGCCTGGTCTTCACCGGCATCACGCTGGCCGTGGCGATCACCGTCGCGGTGCTCCACGCCGGCGGCACCGACCTCGCGGTCCAGGTGCCCTGGATCCGCGCGTTCGGCGCCTGGTGGGCCCTCGACGTCGACGGCATGGGCATCGCGATGGTGCTGATGACGGCGATCCTGACCCCGCTGGTCCTGATCGCGGAGTGGGAGCCCCCGGCCAACCGCTGGAGCGCGCAGGCGTTCTTCGCGCTGGTGCTGATCCTCGAGGGCCTCTCGCTGTTCGTCTTCATGGCCAACGACGTCCTGCTGTTCTACCTCTTCTTCGAGGCGACGCTGATCCCGACGTACTTCCTGATCGTCGGCTTCGGCGGCGTGCGGCGCAGCTACGCGGCGGTCAAGTTCCTGCTGTTCAGCCTCGCCGGTGGTCTCATCATGCTGGCGTCGGTCGTCGGTGTGTACGTCGTGGGCGCCGCCCAGGGCGTGCCCTCCTACCTCGTGCCCGACCTGGCCGCGATCCGCTTCGACGGTGACCTCGGCCGCTGGCTCATGCTGGGCTTCCTGATCGCGTTCATCATCAAGGCGCCCATGGTCCCGCTGCACACGTGGCTGCCGGACGCCGCCGAGAACGCGACCCCGGGCACCTCGACCCTGCTGGTCGGCGTGCTCGACAAGATCGGCACCTTCGGGATGATCAAGTTCTGCCTGGGCCTGTTCCCCGAGGCGTCCCTGTGGATCACCCCGTTCATGGTGTGGTTCGCGGTCGTCTCGATCATCTGGGGTGCCCTGGGTGCCATCGGCAGCCGCAACCTGCTGCGCCTGGTGTCCTACACCTCGGTCAGCCACTTCGGGTTCATGGTGCTGGGCATCTACGCCTTCACCACCGCCTCGATGAGCGGCTCGATCCTCTACATGCTCAACCACGGCTTCTCGACCGCCGCCATGTTCCTCGTCGTGGGCTTCATGGCCAAGCGCACCGGCAGCTACGACATCGCCGCGTACGGCGGCGTCCAGAAGGTGGCCCCGGTCACCGCGGGCGTCCTGCTGGTCTCGGGCCTGTCGGTCCTGTCGCTGCCGGGCCTCGGGCCGTTCGTGAGCGAGTTCATGGTGATCGCCGGCACGTGGAGCCGCTACCCGATCGTGACCGCGGTCTCGATCATCGGTGTCGTGCTCGCCGCCGTGTACGTGCTCCGCATGTACCAGCGCACGATGACCGGCCCGATCAGCGAGGCCACCGCCGCCCAGTTCACCGGTCGCGACCTGACCGGCGTCGAGAAGGCGGTCATGGTCCCGATCATCGGAATCCTGCTGTTCCTCGGGTTCGTCCCGCAGCCCGCCGTGCAGCTCGTTGAGCCCACCGCCAAGGCGACCCTGGCCTACGTCGGTACCACCGACCCGGCCCCGGTCGTGAAGGGAGCCAAGTGATGTCGACGTTCCTCATGCCGGTCCTGGAGATGGCGGCGCCCACGCTTGAGTGGCGCGCGCTGGCCCCGGTCCTGCTCGTCTTCGCGGCGGCGTGCGTCGGTATCCTGCTCGAGGCCGTCCTGCCCCGGGCGTACCGTTTCCTCGCCCAGATGACCCTGGTGTTCGCCACCGTCGTGGTGTCGATCGCCTTCCTGGTCATCAACTGGCGCGGCCAGTACGGCGGCAGCATGGCGATGGGTTCGCTCATGCTCGACGGCCCGACCTACTTCATGTGGGGCGCGCTGCTGGTCTTCGGCACCCTGGCGTTCATGGTGTTCTCCGAGCGCCAGCTCAACGGCGGTGTGACCGCGTTCGCGGCCTCCGCCGCGTCGGTGCCCGGCTCCCTCGAGGAGTCGGACGCCACGGCCGCCCGCTACGAGCACACCGAGGTCTTCCCGCTGGGCCTGTTCGCCCTCGGCGGCATGATGGTCTTCCTGGCCTCGGCCGACCTGATCGTCATGTTCGTGGCCCTCGAGGTCTTCTCGCTGCCGCTCTACCTGCTCTCCGGCATGGCGCGTCGTCGCCGCCTGCTGAGCCAGGAGGCCGCGCTGAAGTACTTCCTGCTGGGTGCCTTCAGCTCGGGCTTCTTCCTCTTCGGCATCGCGATGCTGTACGTGTTCAGCGGCTCGCTCGACCTGCGCGGCATCCACGAGGCCATCGCGGCCAACGCGGGGAGCAACGGCCTGGTGCTGGTCGGCCTGGCGTTCCTCGCCATCGGCCTGCTGTTCAAGGTCGGCGTCGTGCCGTTCCACAGCTGGACGCCCGACGTCTACATGGGTGCCCCGACCCCGGTCACCGGCTTCATGGCCATCGCCACGAAGCTCGCCGCCGTCGGCGCCACCATGCGCGTGTTCTACGTCGCCCTCGACGGCGAGCGCTGGACCTGGCAGCCGCTGTTCGCGGTGCTCGCGGTCCTCACCATGGTCGTGGGCATCATCGGCGCCCTCACCCAGACCGACATCAAGCGCCTGCTGGCCTACAGCTCCATCGCCCACGCGGGCTTCATCCTCGTGGCGATCGTCGGCGCGACGCAGGTCGTCCCGGCGGGCCAGGGCACCTCGGCCTCCGCGATCATGTTCTACCTCGCGGCCTACGGTTTCGCCACGGTCGGCGCCTTCGCCATCGTGACGATGGTCCGCAACGCGGCCGGTGAGGAGAACACCATCGCCGGGTGGTCCGGCCTGGCGGCCAAGAACCCGTGGGTGGCCGGCCTGTTCTCGCTGTTCATGCTGAGCTTCGCGGGCATCCCGCTCACCGGTGGCTTCATCGGCAAGTGGGCCGTGTTCACGGCGGCATGGCGCGGCGGCTACTGGTGGCTCGTGGTCGTGGCCGTCCTGGCCAGCCTCGTCGCGGTGTACTTCTACCTCCGCGTGATCGTGGTCATGTTCGGCGGCACGGCGGCCAAGGGCGTCTACGTCGGCAACGCGAGCGCGTGGACGTGGATCCCCGTGGTCATCGGCGCGGTCGCCACCGTCTGGCTGGGCCTCGTGCCCGACCAGGTCATGCAGCTCGCCACCTTCGCAGGCGGCTTCCTGCGGTGACCTCGCTCAACGTCGACGTCGATCCGGCGTTCGAGGCGGTCGTGCGCGACCGCCTCGACGCTGTTGAGACCCGCCTCAAGGACACCGCGGCCGCCCAGACCGCCTTCACCACCGACGCCGCCCAGCACCTGCTGGCGGCCGGGGGGAAGCGGTTCCGGCCGCTGCTGGTCGTCCTGGCCTCCCAGCTCTACCCGGGCGCCGAGGCGTCCGCCATCGACCGTGCGGCGGTCGTCATGGAACTCACCCACGTCGCCAGCCTGTACCACGACGACGTCATGGACGAGGCCGAGATGCGCCGCGGCGTCCCCTCGGCCAACAGCCGGTGGGACAACACCGTCGCCATCATGGTCGGCGACTTCCTGTTCTCCCGCGCGTCCTCCACGGTCGCGACCCTGGGCACCGACTACGTGCTGCTGCAGGCCGAGACGTTCGCCCGCCTCGTGCAGGGCCAGATCGCCGAGACCCGCGGCCCCGGCGCCGAGGACGACCCGCTCGAGCACTACCTCGAGGTGGTCGCCGACAAGACCGGGTCGCTGATCGCGGCGTCCACGGTGTTCGGCGGCATGGTCTGCGGCGCCCCGCAGGAGGTGCTGGACGCCCTGGCCGCCTACGGCGAGGAGATCGGCGTCGTCTTCCAGCTGAGCGACGACCTGATCGACATCGCGTCCGACACGTCGGGCAAGACGCCGGGCACCGACCTGCGGGAGGGCGTCCCGACGCTGCCCGTGCTGATGCTGCGTGCGTCGGCCGGCGCCGACGACGCGCGCCTGCTTGAGCTGACGTCGCGGCCGATCACCGACGAGGACGAGGTCGCCGAGGCGCTCGCCGCCCTGCGCGCCCACCCGGTGCTGGAGGAGGCCCGCGCCGAGGTCGAGCGCCGGGCCGAGGTGGCCCGCGGCTACCTGTCCCGCCTGCCCGAGGGGCCCGCCCGCGACGCACTGTCGGCCCTCTGCGACCAGGTGGTCTCCCGCTCCCACTGAGCCGCCGTGACATTTCCGGGTGGCAGGACCCCAAGGATCCTTGGGGTCCTGCCACCCGGAAATGTCACGGGAACCGTCACACGCCCCGACGCGCTAGCTTGGGCGCATGAGCATCGATCCGCACGCCCCCGCAGTCGAGGTCGCCCGGCGCGTCCGGGCGGGGGAGTGGAGCGCGGTCGAGGTGACCCGCACCGCGCTCGCCGCAGCCGAACGCCTCGACCCCGTCCTCGGCGCGTTCGCCGCGATCACCCGCGAGCGGGCGTTCGCGCAGGCCGCCTCGGTCGACGCGGCCGTGGCGCGCGGCGAGGACCCCGGGCCGCTGGCCGGCGTCCCGGTGCCGATCAAGGAGCTCACCGAGGTCGAGGGCCTCCCCTTCGAGGCCGGCAGCCGCGCGCTCGTCGGCAACATCGGCCGCCGCACCGACGCCGTCGCCCAGCGACTCGTCGACGCAGGGTCCACCACGCTCGGCACCACCGCCGCCCCCGAGTTCGGCTTCCCGGCCTACACCGAACCGGCCGGCCGCCTCCCGGCCGTCAGCCCCTGGGACACGCGGCGCGGCGCCGGCGGCTCCTCCGGGGGAGCCGCCGCGGCTGTGGCCGCCGGCATCGTCCCGATCGCGCACGCCTCCGACGGGGGCGGCAGCATCCGCATCCCCGCGGCGTCCTGCGGCATCGTCGGGCTCAAGCCCTCCCGGGGCGTCGTGAGCACTCTCCCCACCCGCACGCCCGGCCCCGGCCTGGTCTGTGACGGCGTCGTCAGCCGCACGGTCGCCGACACGGCGCTCGGCCTCGACGTGCTGGCCCCGGACGCCCCATGGGGCAGCCTCCTCGCCGCCCTCGACCGGGAGCCCGGCCGCCTGCGCATCGGCGTGACCACCCAGCCGGTCATCTCCGACACCGCCGCGGTCCACCCGGCCTGCGTCGCGGCCGCGACCACCGTGGCCGGCTGGCTGGCCGACCTCGGCCACGAGGTCTCGGACGCCCCGCGCGCCTTCCCCGCCGAGCGCTGGGCGGCCTTCGACGCGGTCTGGGCAACGGGGGCGGCCTCGATCCCGCTGCCGCCCGAGGTGGAGGACGAGCTGACCCCCATGACGTCCTGGCTGCGATCGCGGGGGCGCCGCGTGAGCGGGGCCGAGTACGCGCAGGCGATGGCCGCCATCCAGCTG
This sequence comes from Propioniciclava sp. MC1595, assembly GCF_017569205.1. Lineage (GTDB taxonomy): Bacteria > Actinomycetota > Actinomycetes > Propionibacteriales > Propionibacteriaceae > Propioniciclava. The sequence continues at coordinate 2,591,919 of NZ_CP071870.1, read as the reverse complement.
CTTGAGTACGAGGTCGACCAGAACTGGGCCGGCCTGGACGTCGTCCTGACCCCCACGCTCGCCCAGCCGCCAGCCTTCGTCGGGGCGCTGCGCAACGACGCCGACCCGGCCGCAGACTTCGCCGCCCAGATCGACCACACGCCCTGGACGTCGGTGGCCAACCTCACCGGGCGTCCGTCGATCAGCCTGCCGCTGGTGCGGGCCGAGGTCGACGGCCAGACCCTGCCCATCGGCGTCATGCTGACCGGCCGCCGCGGGCGCGACGACGTCCTCCTCCGGCTCGCTGCACAGCTGGAGTCCGCCCACCCGTGGCCACCGGTGGCGCCGCTGGCCTGAGTCCGCGGCGTCCGGGCCCGGAACACAGAGGGCCCCCTCGCCCGCGCGCATAAGGAGCTACACGCGGGAGAGGGGGCCGTTCTGGGTTGCCCCGTGGCGGTCAGGCCACGTAGCGCTGGTACGCCGGCAGGGTGAGGAAGTCCGGGTACTCGTCGGCCAGGGCGACCTCCTGGAAGAGGCCGCGGGCGTCGTCGTACCGGTCACCCTCGAAGCGCTCGAGGCCGTTGAACACGTCGTCGAACACCTCGCCGAGCCACTCGGTGGTGACCTCGTTGCCCTCGACGGTCGTGACCCCGGCGTTGCGCCACTGCCAGATCTGCGAGCGCGAGATCTCGGCGGTGGCCGCGTCCTCCATGAGGTCGTGGATCGCCACGGCACCGTTGCCCCGCAGCCAGGCCTCGATGTAGCGGATGCCGACATCGATGTTGGTGCGGACGCCGGCGTCGGTCACCGTCGAGCCCGGGATCTCCAGGGAGATCAGGGCCTTGTCGTCGGGGACGACGTCCTCGCGGAGGCGGTCGATCTGGTTCGGGTTGTCCCCGAGCTTGGCGTCGAACACCTCCTTGCAGACGGGCACGAGGTCCGGGTGCGCCACCCACGAGCCGTCGAAGCCGTCGTCGGCCTCGCGGTTCTTGTCCTCGCGCACCTTGGCCAGCGCGTTCTCCGTGACCTCCGGCTTACGGCGGTTCGGGATGAACGCCGCCATGCCGCCCATCGCGCTGACGCCACGGCGGTGGCAGGCGCGGACGAGCTGCAGGGCGTAGGACCGCATGAACGGCACCGCCATCGTGACCTGCGCGCGGTCGGGCAGGACGAAGTCCTCGCCACGGTCGCGGTAGTTCTTGATGATGCTGAACAGGTAGTCCCAGCGCCCGGCGTTGAGGCCGGAGCTGTGCTCGCGGAGCTCGTAGATGATCTCCTCCATCTCGAACGCGGCCGTGATCGTCTCGATCAGGACCGTCGCGCGGATGGTGCCCTGGGGCAGGCCGAGGAGGTCCTGGGCCTTGACGAAGATGTCGTTCCAGAGGCGGGCCTCGAGGTGGCTCTCGGTCTTCGGCAGGTAGAAGTACGGTCCACGGCCCCGAGCCAGCAGCTCACGGGCGTTGTGGAAGAAGTACAGGCCGAAGTCCACGACACCGGCGACCATCGGCTTGCCGTCGACGAAGAGGTGCTTCTCGTCGTAGTGCCACCCACGGGGGCGGACGATGATGGTCGGCGTCCTCTCGGCGGTGACCGCGTACTCCTTCTCCGGGGAGGAGAACGAGATGGTGCCACGGATCGCGTCGTAGAGGTTCTGCTGCCCGCCGATCATGTTGTCCCACGCCGGCTGGTTGGCGTCCTCGAGGTCGGCCAGCCAGGTCAGCGCACCCGAGTTGAGCGCGTTGATGGTCATCTTGCGCTCGGTGGGGCCGGTGATCTCGACGCGGCGGTCCTCCAGCCCGGGGGCCAGGGGAGCGCCCTTCCAGCTGTCGTCGGCCCGGATGTGGGCCGTCTCCGGCAGGAACGTCGGGTCGGTGCCCTGCGAGATCGCCTCACGCCGGGCCTTGCGGGCGGCGAGGAGCTCGTCGCGGCGCTCGGTGGCCAGGTCGTTCAGCTCGACGATGAAGTCGACGGCCTCCGGGGTGAGGATCAGCTCCTCGCCCGGAGCGGTGTCGGGCGCCTGCTTGCTGAACCGCGGGTTGAAGTCAGGGTTGGTTCCCTGGGTCATGTGTTTTTCCCTTCCCGGTTGGGGCTGCCTGTCAGTGGAACTGCTCGGACTCGGTGGAGCCGGCCAGCGCCGTGGTGGAGCTCTCGGGGTTGACGATCGTGGCGACGGCGTCGAAGTAGCCGGTGCCGACCTCGCGCTGGTGCTTGGTGGCGGTGTAGCCGCGGGACTCCGAGGCGAACTCCTCCTCCTGCAGCTTCACGTAGGCGGTCATGCCCTCGCGGGCGTAGCCGTGCGCCAGGTCGAACATCGAGTAGTTGAGCGCGTGGAAGCCGGCCAGCGTGATGAACTGGAAGGCATAGCCCATGGCGCCCAGCTCGCGCTGGAACTTGGCGATCGTCGCGTCGTCGAGGTGCTTCTTCCAGTTGAACGACGGCGAGCAGTTGTAGGCGAGCAGCTGGTCGGGCTTCTCGGCCTTGACAGCCTCGGCGAACTGACGGGCGTACTCGAGGTCGGGAGTACCCGTCTCCATCCAGATCAGGTCGGCGTAGTCGGCGTAGGCGATCGCGCGGTCGATCGACGGCTCGATGCCGTTCTTGACCTTGTAGAAGCCCTCGGAGGTGCGCTCACCGGTGATCCACTTGGCGTCGCGCTCGTCGACGTCGGAGGTGATCAGCGTGGCGGCCTCGGCGTCGGTGCGGGCGATGATGACCGACGGGACGCCGGACACGTCAGCCGCGAGGCGAGCGGCGTTCAGGGTGCGCTCGTGCTGCTTGGTGGGGATGAGCACCTTGCCGCCCAGGTGGCCACACTTCTTCTCGGACGCGAGCTGGTCCTCCCAGTGCACGCCGGACGCACCGGCGGCGATCATGCCCTTCATGAGCTCGTACGCGTTGAGCGGGCCACCGAAGCCGGCCTCGGCGTCGGCCACGATCGGGACGAGCCAGTTGTCGACGGTGGAGATGCCCTCGAGGTGCTCGATCTGGTCGGCGCGCATGAGCGCGTTGTTGATGCGGCGGACGACGGCCGGCACCGAGTTGGCGGGGTACAGGCTCTGGTCGGGGTAGGTCTGGCCCGAGAGGTTGGCGTCACCGGCGACCTGCCAGCCGGACAGGTAGATGGCCTTGAGGCCGGCCTTGACCTGCTGCACGGCCATGTTGCCGGTCAGCGCGCCGAGCGAGTTGATGTAGTACCCGTCGCCCTTGTTGACCTCGTCCCACAGGATCTCCGAACCACGCTTGGCGAGGGTGAACTCCTCCTGCACCTTGCCACGCAGGCTCATGACGTCCTCGGCGGAGTAGTCGCGACGGACGTTCTTCCAGCGGGGGTTGGTTGCCCAGTCGTTGGCCAGGGATTCGGCGGTGATCTCCGACATGCTCTTCTCCTTATGTGTCGGTGGCTGCGTTGCCTCCGTGACTTCATCTTCTCGACGTCGAGATACAGCCGCCAGAGGGTTCCCATGTCAATTTCTGACGTTTTTCACTAGACTGAAATTGTGACTTCGTCGCCCTGGCAGCGCCGCCAGAACGCTCCTGAACCCGACCCGATGGACGATGCCTTCACCCTCGGGAGGCGGCTGAACGCCCTGCGCAAGAGCCGCCGGATGACCCTCGCCCAGGTGTCGGAGGCCATCGGCGTCGCGATCTCCCAGCTGTCGCTGATCGAGAACGGCAAGCGCGAGGCCAAGCTCTCCACCGTGCAGGCGCTGGCCAAGCTGTACGGCGTGACGCTGGACGCCCTCCTGGCTGGCCCGACCACCAAGCGGACCCAGCTCGAGATCGAGCTCGACGGGTTCATGCGCTCGCCGCTGGCGACCTCGCGGGGCCTCCCGCCGATCCGCGTCGGGCCGCGCACCCCGAACGACGTCCTGGAGGCGATGGTCGCGCTCCACCGCGAGGTGCTTCGCCTCTCGGAGCAGCACATCGCCACGCCCGAGGAGGCGCGTCGGGCGAACACGGTCCTCCGCGGCCAGATGCGCGACCGGGGCAACCACTACGGCGAACTGGAGGCCAAGGCGTCCGAGCTGTTGAGGGCCGTGCGGCACGACGGCGGGCCGTTCACGACCAAGGACGTCAACGCGCTCGCGCGCCACCTGGGCTTCGAGGTCCGGCACGTCGACGACCTGCCGCACTCGACCCGGTCGGTGATCGACCTGCGCAACCACCGGATCTACCTGGCCCGGCAGGCGTCCACGGTCGGCCACGACCAGCGCTCGGTGCTCCTGCAGGCGCTCGGCCACCACGTGCTTGGGCACACGCCGCCGGCCGACTACGCCGAGTTCCTCGCCCAGCGCGTGCAGACCAACTACCTGGCCGGCGCGATCACCCTGCCCGAGGCGGGGGTGGTGGCGATGCTGCGCGCCGGCGCCGACGCGCGCGACCTCGACGTGGGCGACATCGCCGACGCCTTCAAGGTGTCGTGGGAGACCGCGGCGCACCGCGTCACCAACCTGGCCACCCGCCACCTCGGGTTCCCGCTGCACTTCGCGAAGGTGCACGAGACCGGCACCGTGTACAAGGCGTACGAGAACGACGGCATCGTCTTCCCCATGGACCCGACCGGCGCCATCGAGGGCCAGCCGGTGTGCCGGCAGTGGGCCTCCCGGCAGGTGTTCGAGCGGGGCGTCGCCGAGGGCGAGGCGTTCCACCAGTTCACCGACACCCCGGCGGGCACCTACTGGGACAGCGTGCGGGTCGAGCGCACCGCCGGCGGGCGCTACTCGATCGCGCTGGGCACCGACTTCGTCAACGCCAAGTGGTTCCGGGGCCGGGACACCCGGGTCCGCACGCGCTCGACGTGCCCCGACGAGGCCTGCTGCCGGCGCCCTCCGACCGACCTGCTGGCCGCGTGGGGCGGGCAGGTGTGGCCGAGCGCCCGCGCGCGCACGCACATGATGGCCGCGCTGCCGCCGGGCGCCTTCCCCGGCGTCGACGAGACCGAGGTGTACACCTTCCTGCAGGCGCACGAGGCCGACGGCTGATCGGGCCCGGCCGGCGGGGCGACCCGCCGGTAGGCTCCTGCCTCGTGAAGTACATCTCCACCCGCGACGTCGACGGCCGGGCCCCGCTGCCGTTCTGCGACATCCTGCTCGAGGGCCTGGCCCCCGACGGCGGCCTCTACCTGCCCGAGAGCTACCCGAGGGTGGACGCCCCGACGCTGGCCTCGTGGCGTGCCCTGCTCGCCGACGAGGGCTACCCGGCGCTCGCCGCGGCCGTGCTGGGGCTGTACGTCGACGACATCGGCGACGCCGACCTGCGCGCGATCTGCGAGCGTGCGTACACCGCCGAGAAGTTCTCCGACGCCGCGATCGTGGGGCTGACGGATCTGGGTGACGGCGTCTCGCTGGGGCACCTGAGCAACGGGCCGACCGCCGCGTTCAAGGACATGGCGATGCAGCTGCTCGGTGAGCTGTTCGAGTACGAGCTCGAGCGCCGCGACCGCACGCTGACGATCCTGGGCGCCACCTCGGGCGACACCGGGTCGGCCGCCGAGTACGCGATGCTCGGCAAGGAGCGCGTACGGGTGTTCATGCTGACCCCCGCGGGCCGGATGAGCCCGTTCCAGCAGGCGCAGATGTTCAGCATCGACGACGCGGCGATCACCAACATCGCCCTCGACGGCGTCTTCGACGACTGCCAGGACCTGGTCAAGGAGGTCAACGCCGACCTGGCCTTCAAGGCCGAGCACTCCCTCGGCGCCGTCAACTCGATCAACTGGGCCCGGCTCGTGGCGCAGGTCGTCTACTACGTCGCGCTCTGGCTGCGCGCCACCGAGCGCGACGACGAGCGGGTCACGTTCGCCGTGCCCTCGGGCAACTTCGGCAACATCTGTGCCGGCCACATCGCCCGCGAGATGGGCATCCCGATCGACACCCTCGTGCTCGCCACCAACGAGAACAACGTGCTCGCGGAGTTCTTCGCCACCGGCGTCTACCGCGTGCGCGGGACGGCCGAGACCCTCGAGACCTCGTCGCCGTCCATGGACATCTCGAAGGCCTCCAACTTCGAGCGGTTCGTCTTCGACCTGATCGGCCGCGACGCGTGGGCGATCCGGCGGCTGTTCGGGCGTGACCTGTCCCGCGACGGGCTGTTCATCCTCACCGGGTTGCCCGAGTTCGTCGAGGTGCGCGAGCGCTTCGGCTTCGTGGCCGGCTCCTCGACCCACGCCGACCGGCTCGAGACCATCCGCGCCGAGGCCGCCCGCTCGGGCTACGTGGTCGACCCGCACACCGCCGACGGGGTCAAGGTCGCCCGCGACCTGCTCGCCGCCGGCGAGGTCACCGGCCCGGTGATCGTGCTCGAGACCGCCCTGCCGGTGAAGTTCTCGGCCACGATCGTCGAGGCCCTGGGCCACGACGTGGAGCGCCCCGAGCGCTTCGCGGGCCTGGAGGACCTGCCCCGCCACGTGCTGGCCCTGCCGAACGACGTGGACGCCCTCAAGCGCTTGATCGCCGCCGGCTGACCGCCCACAGCCCGCCTTCCGGCCGCCGACAGCCTGCGGCGACTGCAACGCGGTGCCCCTCCGGAGCGTGGATCCGGTGACGGACTCTCGAAGGAGCCCCCATGGACCGCCGCGATCTCTTCCGCACCGCTCTGGCGCTCGGGCTGGCCGCGTGGGCCACGGGGTGCGCGTCGGGCACCCCCGGCGGCCGCGTGGACGTCACCCTCGGGGTCGGCCCCACCCTCCCCGAGCCCCCGGGCAGCCTGTTCGGGCGCCTCGGCGACGCGCTGGTGTCCCAGCTGGCCACCGACACCGAGAACCTGGCGCTCTCGCCGTTCTCGATCGGCTCCGCCCTCGCGATGGTGCGGCAGGGCGCAGCCGGGGGGACGGCGTCCGAGCTCGACGAGGTGCTGGGGCTGGACGCCTCGACGCTGGCCGCCGCCGTGAACACCACCTGGCAGGCGATGACGGGCGAGGAGGGCGTCGAACTCGACGGCGCCAACGCGATCTGGGCCCAGCGCGACCACGGCTGGAAGCAGCCCTACCTCGACGCGCTCGCCGCGTTCGGCGCCCCGCTGCAGGAGCGCGACATCGCCGGCGACCCCGAAGGCACGCGCGCGCAGGTCAACGCGTGGGTGAAGGAGGTCACGCACGACAAGATCCCCGAGTTGCTGCCGCCCGGGCTGGTCACCGCCATGACCCGCATGGTGCTCGTCAACGCGCTCCGGTTCGCGGGGCCGTGGCTGCGCCCGCTGTTCGACCAGGGGGAGGCGCCCTTCCGTGCGCCCGGCGGCACGGTCCAGGTGCCGTGGCTCGTCGGCGGCGGCATGGGCCTGCCCTGGGTCGACGGCCCGGACGCCGCGGCCACCGTCCTGCCCATCCGCGGAGGCGGGTTCGGGCTCGCCCTGGTGCTGCCGGCCGAGGGCACCCCGGTCGCCGACGTGCTGACCTCGCAGACCCTGGCCGCTCTGCTGCGCGCCGAGACCGCGCCGGTCTCGGTCGGGCTGCCGAAGTTCGAGGTCCGCACCGAGGCGGCGCTGGCCGACGCGCTGGCGGCGATCGGCGTCCGGGACGCCTTCGACCCCGACCGGGCCGAGTTCTCGCCCATGACCGACCGTGAGCGGTTGCACATCGGGTTCGTCCAGCACCAGGCGGTGGTGGCCATCGACGAGAAGGGCATCGAGGCCGCGGCGGCGACGGCGATCGGGATGGAGGCCGGCGGCTCCGCCGGCCCGCCCAAGCAGCTCACCTGCGACCGCCCGTTCGGCTACGCGCTGGTGCACCTCGCCACGGCCACGCCGCTGTTCGTGGGCGTGGTGGCCGACCCCAGCGCCTGACACCGCTTGGGCAGGTGACGACGAGGACCTCGACCCCGAGACCGTCGACTGGTCGTGGCCGTCCGCCGACCAGCTCAGCGTCACGCCCGGCAGCCGCACCTGGGAGTGAACCCCGGGCGCGCCCCCGGCACGCTCAGATGACCGTCCACGTGTCGGGGCCCGACACCAGCCGCTGGAGGGCGGCCTCGCGGTCGGCGGGCATGGAGACCTGGCGCCGCGCCTCGTCGTCGAACACCGGGCGCGACACGTTGCGGAAGATCCCGATCGGGGACGCCGACAGGTTCTGCGTGTCGGTCAGCTGGGACAGCTCGAAGGCGAGGGTGGCGTCGGCGGCGTGCGCGTCGTGCACGACGATCGAGGCCGGGTCCACGTCGGAGGTCGCCTTCACGGCCAGCCGGCCGTCGGCGCCCCGCACCACGCACAGCTGGCCGCCGGCGTAGGTGATCGGCTCGCCGTGCACCAGCGGCATCACGGTGGGGGTGTTCTGCTCCTTGAGCGAGTCGAACGCGCCGTCGTTGAAGATCGGGCAGTTCTGGTAGATCTCCACCAGCGACGCCCCGCGGTGCTCGATCGCGGCCTTGAGCACGCCAGAGAGGTGCTTGCGGTCGGAGTCGATCGTGCGCGCGACGAACGAGGCCTCGGCCCCCAGCGCCAGCGTGACGGGGTTGAACGGGTGGTCCACCGACCCGGCCGGGGAGCTCTTCGTGACCTTGCCCGCCTCCGACGTCGGCGAGAACTGGCCCTTGGTCAGGCCGTAGATGCGGTTGTTGAACAGCATGATCGTGATGTTCACGTTGCGGCGCAGCGCGTGGATCAGGTGGTTGCCGCCGATCGACAGCGCGTCGCCGTCACCGGTCATCACCCACACGGCCAGGTCGGGCCGGGCCATCGCGACACCGGTCGCGATCGACGGCGCGCGGCCGTGGATCGAGTGCAGGCCGTAGGTGTCCACGTAGTAGGGGAATCGCGACGAGCAGCCGATGCCCGACACGATGACGGTGTTCTCGCGCTTGACGCCCAGCTCGGGCATCAGCGACTGGAAGGCGGCCAGCACGGCGTAGTCGCCGCAGCCGGGGCACCAGCGCACCTCCTGGTCGGAGACGAACTCCTTGCGGTTCAGGGGCTCGAGGGCCAACGGGATGCCGGCGAGTCCGGTGCTCATCACGCGTCCTTTCCGTCGATCACGTCGACCAGGTGGGGGGCCAGCTCGGCCGGGCTGATCGGCAGCCCGCGCACGCGGCTGTAGGACTGCACGTCGACCAGGTACTTCGCGCGCAGGATCATGGCCAGCTGGCCGGTGTTCATCTCGGGGACGACCACGCGGTCGTAGGCGCGCAGCACCTCGCCGGTGTTGGCCGGCAGCGGGTTGAGGTGGCGGATGTGCGTCACCGCGATGTTCCGGCCGGTGTCGCGCACGCGCTTGGCGGCGGCCGCGATGGGGCCCCACGTCGAGCCCCAGCCCAGCACCAGCACGGACGCCTCGCCGCTCGGGTCGTCGACCACCAGGTCGGGGATGTCGGCGACGATCCCGTCCACCTTGGCCTGGCGCAGCCGCACCATCTTCTCGTGGTTGTCGGGCGCGTAGGAGATGTTGCCGGTGCCGTCGGCCTTCTCGATGCCGCCGACGCGGTGCTCGAGCCCGGGGGTGCCCGGGATCGCCCACGCCCGCGCGAGCTTCTCGTCACGCAGGTAGGGCAGGAAGGTGCCGTCGGGGCCGTTCGGCTCGGTGGCGAAGCCCGGGTCGATGACGTCCATCGCGGCCAGGTCGGGGATGAGCCAGGGCTCGGCGCCGTTGGCGAGGTAACCGTCCGACAGCACGATCACGGGGGTGCGGTACCGCAGCGCGATCCGGACGCCCTCGACCGCGGTCGCGAAGCAATCGGCCGGCGACTGGGCGGCCAGCACCGGCAGCGGGGCCTCGCCGTGGCGTCCGAACAGCGACTGCAACAGGTCGGCCTGCTCGGTCTTGGTCGGCATGCCCGTCGACGGGCCGGCGCGCTGGATGTCGCACACCACCAAGGGCTGCTCGAGCATCACGGCCAGCGAGATCGTCTCCGACTTCAGCGCCATGCCCGGGCCCGACGTCGTGGTCACGCCCAGGTGCCCGGCGTAGGAGGCGCCCAGCGCGGCGCCGGCGGCGGCGATCTCGTCCTCGGCCTGGAAGGTCGTGACGCCCTGGTCCTTGGCGCGGCTCAGCTCGTGCAACACGTCGGAGGCCGGCGTGATCGGGTAGGCGCCCAGGAACAGCGGCAGGTTCGCCTTGGCGGCACCGGCCATCAGGCCCAGCGCGAGCGCCTTGTTGCCGGTGATCTGCCGGTAGGTGCCCGGCGGCACGGGGGCCGCGGCCACCTCGTAGCGCACCGCGAACGTCTCGGTGGTCTCGCCGTACGCGTGCCCGGCCAGGAAGGCGGCCTTGTTCGAGTCGCGGATGTCGGGGTCGCCGGAGAACTTCTTGTCCAGGAACTCCAGCGTGTGCTCGGCCGGGCGGGTGTACAGCCAGGTCAGGAGGCCGAGGGAGAACATGTTCTTGGCCCGCGAGGCGTCCTTGCGGCCGAGCTTGAACTGCTCGACCGAGGCCACGGTGAGGCCGGTGAGGTCGATGGCGTGCAGCTGGTAGTCGACCAGCGAGCCGTCCTCGAGCGGGTTGGTGGCGTAGCCGACCTTGGCCAGGTTGCGCTTGGTGAACTCGTTGGTGTCGGCGATGATCAGGCCGCCGCGCTTGAGGTCGGCCAGGTTCGCCTTGAGGGCCGCCGGGTTCATGGCCACGAGCACGTCGGGCTTGTCGCCGGGGGTCTTGATGTCGTCGTTGGCGAAGTGGAGCTGGAAGCTCGACACGCCGGCGATCGTGCCCTGCGGGGCGCGGATCTCGGCCGGGAAGTTCGGCAGGGTCGCAAAGTCGTTGCCGAGGCTCGCCGAATCGGAGGTGAACCGGTCACCGGTCAACTGCATGCCATCGCCGGAGTCACCGGCGAAGCGGATCACCACGCGGTCGAGTGTTTGGACGTCTGTCACGGGAGCGCTACTTTCTGGACTCAAGACTCAAGGGGCAACAGTAGTCGCACGTCGGAGGAATCGGAGGTGAGGTATCGCCCAGCGATGCCTGCGGCCACGTCGGCGTGGTCGCCCAGGGGCTCCGCCACCCGGACGCCGAGGCCCGCGACCCGCTCGCACCACAGCCCGGGCGCCAGCGTGTACGGCAGCACCAGGACATCGGTTCCCTGAGCTTGTCGAAGGGCCACCGCATCCGCCACCGACGGCTCGGACAGGTAGATGTTGCCCACCGTCACCGGTACGCCAAGGGCGGCGGCCAACCGGGCCGCCACGGCGTCCACCTCGGCCAGGGCGGCGGGGCTCTTCGACCCGGCCGCGGCCAGCACCACCGCGTCGCCGGGCCCGCCGGCCTCGGCGACCCGGTCGAGCAGGGCGCGGTGCAGGGACCCGCCCAGGTGCGGGGTGACCCGCACGGGCCAGGGCACGGACGCCGCGGCCTGCGGCACGTCGTGGGTGACGTGGTAGCCGGAGGCGAGGAAGCAGGGCACGACCGTGCACTCTCCCACCCGGGCCAGGGTCTCGGGCAACAGCTCGGGCTCGATGTCGACCCATGCGGTGTGCACGGCCACGCCCGGCAGGAGGCCGGCGACGCGGGCCGTGATGCGCTCGATGAGGGCCTTGCCCGCCGGGTTGCGGCTGCCGTGCCAGGCCAGCACGAGGGTGTCGGTGGGACTCATATCGACCACTCCGTCTCTGCTGCCTCGCGGATGGCCAGCGCCTGCCGGCGTGCGCGTTCGTGGCGCCAGGCGGTCCAGGCGGTGAGGCCGAGCCAGGCCGCGGCGAACAGGGTGAACCCGACGGTGACCTGCTCGCCCGTCAGTGCTGTGGCGTCGAACAGTGTCTTCAGGTTCGTCATGATGATCAGCCCGCCCACGGCCACGCCCATGATGCGCGCGGGGATCCGCGAGACCAGCCAGGCGGCGATGGGCGCGGCGAACAGGCCGCCGGCCAACAAGGCCGCGACGATGCCCCAGTCGATGCCGAGCAGCCCCAGGTTCAGGACGAACCCGAGCGAGGCGGCCAGCGACACCAGGAACTCGGAGGTGTCGACCGACCCGATCACGGTGCGCGGGGCCGTCCGGCCGGCGCTGAGCAGCGACGTCGTCGAGACGGGCCCCCAGCCACCGCCGCCGGTGGCGTCCACGAACCCGCCGGCCAGGCCGAGGGGCACGAGGAACCGCGCGGTGTGCGGCGAGCGGCGTGCCTGGGCCACCTCGGGCGGCCGGAACGCGTAGCGCAGCAGGATGTACATGCCCAACCCGCCCAGGATCGCGGCCATGAGGGGCTTGGCCAGCGCGGTCGAGACGTGCGACAGGAAGGTCGCACCGGCGAACGCGCCCAGCGCGCCGGGCACGCCCAGCCGCAGTACGAGCCGCCAGTCGACGTTGCCCAGCCGCCAGTGCGACACCCCCGAGGCGACGTTGGTGCCAAGCTCGGCCAGGTGCACCGACGCCGAGGCCAGGGCGGGGGACAGCCCGACGATGAGCAGCAGCGACGTGGACGTGACGCCGTAGCCCATGCCCAGGGCGCCGTCGACGAGCTGGGCGCCGAATCCGACGACGGCCAGCAGTAGGAGTTTCTTCATCAGATGGACCAGTTCACGGTGGCCGCCTGCTCGGCGGCCTCGTCGAAGTCCCCGAAGGCGCGCACCATGCCGGCCGCCAGGGTGCCGCCGGTCTGGGGGTCGACGAGCAGGAACGAGCCGGTCCGCCGCGACACGGTGTAGTCGTCGGGGGCGACGGGCGAGGCCAGGCGCAGTGTGACCCGGCCGATGTCGTTCAACTCCAGTGTGTCGGTCGGGACGGGCGCGAGCGCGTCCAGGTCGAGCCGGCCGGTGATGTCCTGCACGACGCCCTGGACGGTCCGCGTCCCGTGCTTGACCAGCACGCGTGCGCCGACGCGCAGGGGCTTCTCGGCCAGCCAGGCGACCAGGCCGCTGAGGTCCTGCGTGGGCTCGGGGGCATCGGACGCCGCGGCGATCAGGTCCCCGCGCGTGGTGTCGATCGGGTCGGCCAGCCGCAGGGTCACCGACTGGGGCGCGAACGCCTCGGTCAGGGGCCCGTCCGCTGTGTCGATGGCCGTGACCGTCGTGCGTCGGCCGGCCGGGAGGACGACCACGGGGTCGCCCACCCGGACGACGCCGGTCGCGACCTGTCCGGCGTACCCGCGGTACTCCCGGAACTCGGGCGCGGCGTCCTGGGGTCGGATCGACAACTGCACCGGGAGCCGGAAGGGCAGGTCGGCGAACTCCGCACCCGCGGGTGCGTGCTCCAGGAACTCCAGCAGGGCGGGCCCCTCGTACCACGGGGTCCGGGCCGAGCGCTCGACGATGTTGTCGCCCTCCAGGGCCGAGACCGGGATGGTGTGCACGGCGTCCACGCCCAGCTCGGAGGCCACGGCGCGGACCTCGGAGGAGACCCGGTTGAAGGTCGCTTGGTCGAAGTCGACCAGGTCCATCTTGTTCACCGCGACGACGATCGTGGGCACCCGCAGGAGCTGGCCCACCGCGAGGTGGCGGCGGGTCTGCTCCTGGACGCCCTTGCGCGCGTCGACGAGCAGCACCAGCACGTCGGCGGTCGAGCTGCCGGTGACGGTGTTGCGCGTGTACTGCACGTGACCGGGGCAGTCGGCGAGGATGAACGTCCGGTTCGCGGTGGCGAAGTAGCGGTAGGCGACGTCGATCGTGATGCCCTGCTCCCGCTCGGCGCGCAGGCCGTCGGTGAGCAGCGCGAGGTCGACGTGGCCCAGGCCCTTGGCCCGGGAGACCCGCTCCACGGCGTCCAGTTGGTCGGTCAGCACCGACTTGGAGTCGTACAGCAGGCGCCCCACGAGCGTGGACTTGCCGTCGTCGACGGATCCGGCGGTGGCCAGGCGAAGCAGCGTGGTGCCTGAGCTTGTCACGGTGGTGGCTGAGCTTGTCGAAGCCATCAGAAGTACCCTTCCTTCTTGCGATCCTCCATGGCGGCCTCGGTGAGGCGGTCGTCGGCGCGGGTGGCCCCGCGCTCGGTGATGCGGGTGGCGGCCACCTCGGTGATGACGTCGGCGATGGTGGCGGCGTCGGATTCGACGGCGCCCGTGCAACTCATGTCGCCGACCGTGCGGTAGCGGACGCGCCGCGTCTGCGCCCGTTCGCCAGCCCGCGGCTCGACGACCGGACCGGTGGCCAACCACATGCCGTCGCGCAGGAAGACCTCGCGGTCGTGGGCGTAGTAGAGGTCGGGCAGCTCGATGCGCTCGGCCTCGATGTAGCGCCAGACGTCGAGCTCGGTCCAGTTGCTCAGCGGGAACACGCGCACGTGCTCGCCGGGCCGGTGCCGCGGGTTGTACAGCGTCCACAGCTCGGGGCGCTGGTTGCGGGGGTCCCACTGGCCGAACTCGTCGCGCAGGCTGACCACGCGCTCCTTGGCGCGGGCCTTCTCCTCGTCACGGCGTCCGCCACCGAAGACGGCGTCGAAGCGGTGCTCGGCGATGGCGTCCAGCAAGGGCTGGGTCTGCAACGGGTTGCGGGTACCGTCGGCACGCTCCAGCAGGCGGCCGTCGTCGATGTAGTCCTGCACCGAGGCGACGACCAGGGTCAGGCCGTACTGCTCGACGACGCGGTCGCGGTAGGCGATCACCTCGGGGAAGTTGTGCCCGGTGTCGACGTGCATGACCGGGAACGGCACGCGTCCGGGCCAGAACGCCTTCAGCGCCAGGTGCAGCATGACAACGGAGTCCTTGCCGCCGGAGAACAGCAGCACGGGGCGCTCCAGCTCGCTGACGGCCTCGCGGATGATGTGGATGCCCTCGGCCTCCAGCTCGCGCAGGTGGCTGAGCTGGCGGACGGGGGCCAAGCCTGTCGAGACCTCGGTGGTCGGTTCGTCGGTGGTCGTGCCGGTCGAGACCTGGGTGGTGCTCACTTGGGGTCCTCCTCGGGGTGGGTGGTGGTGACGTGCAATCCGCACTCGGTCTTGGCCAGGCCGGCCCAGCGGCCGGCGCGGGGGTCCTCGCCGGGGGCGACGGGACGGGTGCAGGGGGCGCACCCGATCGACGGGTACCCCTCGGCCAGCAGCAGGTTCACCGGGACGCCGTGTGCCGCGGCGTGGTCGAGCACCTCGTCGTGGGTCCAGGCGGCGATCGGGTTGATCTTGACCATCTGGTGGGCGGTGTCCCACTCCACGAGCGGGGTGTCGGCGCGCAGCGGGGAGTCCTCGCGGCGCAGGCCGGTGACCCACGCCTCGTAGCTGGCCAGTTCGCGGTTGATCGGCTCGACCTTGCGCAGGCCGCAGCATTGCCGGGCGTCCCGGTCGTGCAGCTGGGCGCCGAACGTGGCGTCCTGCTCGGCGACCGTCTGCACGGGCCACACGTCGACGATGGTGACGTCGCTGGTGGCCTCCAGGGCGTCGCGGGTGCCGATCGTCTCGGGGAAGTGGTACCCGGTCTGCAGGAACAGCACGTCGACCCCCGGGCGGTGCCGGGCCGCCAGGTGCGGCACGACCGTGTCGGCGGCCATCGAGCAGGCCACGGCCAGGGCGTCGGAGAACGTCTCGGACGCCCACGCCAGCACCTCGTCGGCGCTCGCGTCGGCGAACCGCACGGACGCCTCGCGGGCCAGGGCCTCCAGCTCGGCGGGCGAGCGCCGGCGTCCGGGACCGTGCGGTGCCGGGACCACCCCGAGCGCCGAGGGCTCCACTTTTTCCTGCCGAGGGCTTGGGTTTCGGACGCCGAGGGCTTGGGTTTGGCTCATCGCAGTGCCTCCTCGTCGGCGCGGTGGGCCCACGTGGCGAACGACTCGCCCGGCGTGCGCTCGGCGGCGAACCGGCGGGTGACGCGTTCGACGTAGTCCGGCATCTCCTCGGCGGTGATCTTCAGCCCGCGCAGTGTGCGGCCCAGGCCGGCCTCCTCGCGGTCGGCCGAAGCCAGCCCGCCGCCCAGGTGCACCTGGAACGCGAACTCGTCGGCCCCGTCCGGGCTCTTGGCGATCTGGCCCTTGAGGCCGATGTCGGCGGTCTGGATGCGCGCGCAACTGTTGGGGCAGCCGTTCACGTTGAGCGTGATCGGCACGTCGAGCCCGAGGTCGGCCAGCCGGTTGTCGAGCACCTCCACGGCCGCGGTCGCGGTGTCCTTGGTGTCGACGAAGGCGAGCTTGCAGAACTCGATGCCGGTGCAGGCCATCGTGTTGCGCCGGAACGCCCCCGGGTTGGCGGTCAGTCCGATCTCCTCGGCGGTGGCGAGCAGGGCGTCCAACCGCGCGGGGTCGACGTCGAGCACGACGACCTTCTGGTGCGGGGTGAAGGCGATGCGGCCCGACCCCGCCGCCTCGGCGGCGTCGGCCAGCTTCAGCAGCGTCGACCCCGACGAGCGGCCCACGACGGGCGCGAGGCCGACGTAGCGGCGTCCGTCTTTCTGCTCGTGGACGCCCACGTGGTCGGCGTCCCCACCCGAGGCCACGGCGGCCGGGCCGTCGGGCAGGGCATAGCCGAGGTACTCGGTCTCGAGCACCTGACGGAACTTGGCCGGCCCCCACTCGGCGAGCAGGAACTTCAGGCGAGCCTTGTTGCGTAACCGGCGGTAGCCGTAGTCGCGGAAGATCCGCACCACGCCGTGCCACGCGTCGGCGGCCCGGTCGGGGGCGACCCAGACGCCCAGCCGCTCGGCCAGGCGGGGGGCCGTCGACAGCCCACCGCCGACCCACAGGTCGTAGCCGGGCCCGAACTCGGGGTGCACGACGCCGACCAGGGAGACGTCGTTGATCTCGTGCACCACGTCGAGGCTGGGGTGCCCGGTGATCGCGGACTTGAACTTGCGCGGCAGGTTGGTCAGCTCGGGGTCGCCGATGAACCGGTCGACGATCTCGGTGATGGCGGGGGTGGGGTCGATGATCTCGTCGGCGGCGATGCCGGCCACCGGCGAGCCGAGGATCACGCGCGGGGTGTCGCCGCACGCGGTCGTGGTCTGCAGCCCGACCGATTCGAGCCGGCGCCAGATCTCGGGGACGTCCTCGATCCGGATCCAGTGGTACTGGATGTTCTGCCGGTCGGAGATGTCGGCGGTGTCGCGGGCGAAGTCGACGCTGATCTGGGCGACGACGCGCAGTTGGTCCAGCGTCAAGGCGCCGCCGTCGATGCGCACGCGCAGCATGAAGTACTCATCGGACAGCTCGTCGGCCGACAGGTTGCCGGTGCGGCCGCCGTCGATGTCCTGGCGACGTTGGGTGTAGAGGCCCCACCAGCGCATGCGGCCGTGCAGGTCGTCGTGCGGGATGGAGGCGAAGCCCTCGCGGGCGTAGATCGTCTCGATGCGCTCACGGACGTTCAGGCCGTTGTCGGCGGCCTTGAACTCCTCGTTGTGGTTGAGGGGGTCGTGGCCGTCGACGAGCCACTGGCCGTTGCTGCGGCCCTCGCGGGGTGGGCGTACCTTCGCGCCCGGCAGGGCGGCGGAGTGCACGGAGGTGTCGGTGCTCATGGTGGTGTCCTCGGGTTGCGGCCCCGCTGACCGGACGCACGCCCAAGGGTGGCTTGGGCATGGCGAAAAATGGGGAGTCCGGGCAACGCGGCCCGGCGGTCAGATGGAGAGGTGCGGGCGCGTCAGCAGCCGCGACAACACTGCGAGGAACGGACGCGCGCGAAGTCCACGTGGGGGCGGCCCACGAGCTTCGGCATCCGATTCAGCATGGTTGAACGCTAACGGACTGCGCGGCCGGTCACGAACTGGCGGTCCAGCATGTGGGCACCTTTACGCGAGCTCTTCGACCAGGTCGCCTGCGGACGCCGCGGGCTTCGGCAAGTCGTCGCTCCACTCGAGGGCGTCGAAGGGGCACTCCTCGATGCAGATGCCGCAGTACAGGCACAACGACCAGTCGATCGAGAACGCGTCCAGGATGTTGTGGGTGCGCTGTCGCGGCCCGGGCGGGCTGCCCGGGATCGGTTCGGCGTGGCTGCTCAGCGCGATGCACCAGGCGGGGCACTCGCGCACGCAGATCATGCACGAGGTGCACTTGTCGTAGATGAGCTTGATCGACCGGTGGGCCGGACCCGATCCCTGAGCCTGTCGGTCGGGTCCCTGAGCCTGTCGAAGGGTCACCGCCGCCTCCTGACCCGGCCGCCCTGCACGGACGCCGCGACCTCCTCGGGGGACGCGGGCCCGCCCTCGCGCTCGCCCCACACATCGGGGTCCGGGACGCCCGGGGGCACCATCCGCCGCCGCCCGGCCGCGACCGTCTCGCCGGGCTCCTTCGCGCCCGGCCAGGGCCGGACCACGCGGGCGGCCAGGACGGCGTCCCGGCGCAGCGGGTGCCCGACGGCCCCCTCGCGCAGCAGCAGCGGGCGGTTGTCGCCGCCGTCGAAGTCGAGGCCGAAGAAGTCGCGCACCTCGCGCTCGTGCCACGTCGCGCCGGCGACGAGGTCACCCAGGCTGGGCAGCGAGCCCCCGTCCCGTGGGGCCAGGGCCTCGACCCGGACGCCCTCGCTGTCGGCGTCCGGGGCCATGCGGACCACCACGCGAATGGCGTCCTCACGCCCGATCTCGTCGACCGCGCCCAGCCAGTCGAACCAGGTGTGGCCCTCGGCCAGGGCGGCCTCGACCGCCGGACGCCAACCCGCGGCGTCCACGCGCCGCACCTCGTCAGCCATCGGTCCGGCCCGCCGTGGAGTAGTGGGCTTCGATCAGGGCCGACAGCGCCTCGGGGGAGGGTGGGCAGCCGGGAAGGTAGTGGTCGACGGCGACGAGCTGGTCGACGCCCTTGGTGACGACGGGGGAGTCCCAGTACGGCCCCCCCGCGCTCGCGCACGCGCCGAACGACACCACGGACGCGCCGGGGTGGGCGGCCACGATGCGGGCGACGGCCGGGGCGACGGCGTCCGTCACGGTGCCGGCGACGGCGAGCAACACGCGCGCGCCGTCGGGCGGGGAGGCGACCTCGGGGCGTCCGGCAGTGGCGGCGTCGGTCTCGACGACGCAACAGGCCAGGCCGATCGCGCCCACGACGAGCAAACCGTCGCCGAACCAGTCGTAGTACCGCACCGCCCCAGCCTGCCACAGGCCGTCCCACTAGGCTGGGACCGGTCCGATGGAGACATGCGGGAGGAGGCGAGCGGTGTTCCGCGCTGTGGGGGCACGGCTGGCCGTGCTCGGTGCCGACATGGGTGCCGCGTTCCGGCTGCGCCCGGTCCGGATCGGGCTCGTCGGCACCATCCTGCTCGCGCTCGGCTCGCTGTCGCCGGCCTACCTGCCGCAGGCCTCCCCGTACTGGCCGACGATGCGTGCGCTGGGCCTGGACACCTGGCTGGCCCGCGCGCTGGCCACCGTCATGGTCATCGGTGCGGTGGGGCTGCTGATCTTCGCGTGGTACCGGCTACGCCCGGCGGTGTACCGCGACGTGAAGCACTGGGCGGTGCTGGCGTGGTGGTCGATCCCGCTGCTGGTCGCCCCGCCGATCTTCAGCCACGACGCCTACTCCTACGCCGCGCAGGGCTGGCTGATCCACAACGGGCTGAACCCCTACGAGGTGTCGCCGTCGGTGCTGCCCGGGCCGTTCGCCGACCAGGTCGCCTGGCTGTGGCGCTACACCCCCGCGCCGTACGGCCCCCTGGGGCTGCAGATCTCGCACTGGCTGGTCGACCTCGCCGGGCTCAACCCCTACTACTCGGCGGTGCTGCAGCGGCTGCCCGCGCTGGTGGGGGTGGGCCTGATCGTGCACCTGCTGCCGCGCATCGCCCGCCAGATGGGCCTCGACCCGCGCCGCACCGCGTGGTTCGCCACCATCAACCCGCTCATGGTCATCGACCTCGTCGGCGGTGCCCACAACGATGCGCTGATGCTGGGACTGGTCGTGCTGGCGATCTGGTGCGCCTACCGCGGCTGGTTCTGGGTGGCGATCCTGGCCGTGGGAGTGGCCATGGCGGTGAAGCAGCCCGCCCTGCTGGCGGCCGTCCCCGTGGCGGTGATCGGGTCGGGCTGGGCGTCCTGGCGGTTGCGGGACGTGCTGCGCTTCCTGCCCCGAGCCCTGCTGGTGCTGGCCGGCGTGGTCGGGGTGTTCGCGGGCATCTCGGCGCTGACCGGCCTCGGGTTCGGGTGGCTGAACGCCATGGGCGTGCCGAGCATGATCGTGACCCTGGCACCCCTGTCGCTGCTGGGTTGGGCGCTGCAGCAGGGTTTGGTCGCGCTGGGCATGACGGGTGCCGCGGCCGCGATCCCGCCGTTCGTGCAGACCCTGTCGTACGTGATCGCGTTCGGTCTGATCGCTTGGCTCGGCGTCCGGTTCGCGCGGACCCGGCCGATCACGTTCCTGGCTTGGGCCTACCTGGCCTTCGCCGTGTTCGGACCCGCGTTGCACACGTGGTACCTGCTGTGGGGTGCGGTGTTCCTCCCCCTGGCGCACACCAGCTCGCGCACCCTGCGCCGCGCCGCCGCGGTCACCTCGGTCATGCTCGTCTACGGCGCCGGCAACCTGGCCTGGCGCAACGACGCGGTCGCCCTCGCGCTGGCGGCCGTCGCCGCCGCCCTGGTCTGGCTGGTCCTCCGTGCCCGGGCCCGCCGCACCGTCCTGCCGGTCGAGCCCAGCATCCCCAGCGAGGTGCCCGTCGGTTCGGCGCACGAGGCGCAGATCGCGCCGCGCCACCGCGGAGCCGGGCCCGCGGCGTCCGACCCCGTAGCCTGAACCCGATCGAAGGAGACCACCATGACCACCGACGAGCTCATCGTCGAGGCCCGTGAGGGCGTCGGCCACCTCGTGCTCAACCGCCCCCGGGCGATCAACGCGCTGACCCCCGCGATGCTGCGGGGCATCCACGAGGCGCTGGACGACTGGAGCGACGAGGGCTCGATCGTCCGGGTCGAGATCTCGGGTGCCGGCGAGCGCGGCCTGTGCTCGGGCGCCGACGTGCGCGCGCTGCGCGAGCACGTGCTCACTGGCGGCGACCACATGGAGTTCTTCGAGGTCGAGTACGCGATGAACGCCGCGATCAAGGCGTTCAACAAGCCGTACATCGCGCACATGCGCGGAATCACGATGGGCGGCGGCCTCGGCGTCTCGGCGCACGGCTCGCGCCGCATCGCCTACCCCGACTCGGCCTTCGCGATGCCCGAGACGATCATCGGCTTCATCCCCGACGTCGGCATCCTCTACTACCTGGCCCAGGCGCCCGGCGAGCTGGGCACGCACGTCGCCCTCACCGGCAACCCGATCAACGCCACGGACGCCGTGCTCGTCGGGTTGGCCGACGAGATCGACGAGACCGACGGCGAGGCCCCGGCATCGCAGCTGGCGGCCTGGCAGGGCTGGATCGACGAGTGCTACGCCACCGACGACCCCGCCGAGGTGCTCGCCCGCCTCGAGGCGCACGCGGACCCCGACGCGAACGCCGCCGCCGCGGACCTGCGCAAGCGCAGCCCGCTGTCGGTCGCGGTGACGCTGGAGGCGATCCGCCGGGCGGAGGGCATGGCCTCGGTCGAGGAGGTGCTGGCCCAGGACCTCACCGTGGCGCGCCACCTGATCCCGCGCCCAGACTTCCTCGAGGGCGTCCGCGCCCAGCTGGTCGACAAGGACCGCAACCCGGTCTGGCAGCACGCCCGGGTCGAGGACGTCACCCGCGACGAGGTGCTCGCCTGCTTCGCGTGACTCAGAGCGCGTAGTCGACGACGACCGGCGCGTGGTCGCTGATCCGCGCGTCGGCGGACGCCTCGCGATCGGTCCCGGCGGCCACGGCCGTGCGGGCGAGCCCGGGGGAGGCCAGGTGGTAGTCGATCCGCCAGCCCGAGTCGCGGTCGAACGCGCCCGGCATCCAGGACCACCACGAGTATGGCCCGTCGGCCTCGGGGTGCTGCGACCGCACCACGTCGACCAAGGTGCGCGGGCCGAGGAGTGAGCCGAACCACGCCCGCTCCTCGGGCAGGAAGCCCTCCTTCTGGTTGGCGCCACGCCAGTTCTTGAGGTCCTGCCGGCCGTGCGCGACGTTGAAGTCGCCCATCACCAGGAACTCGCGCCCCTCGCGGGCGGCCGTGCGCCGCGCGGTCACGAGGTAGGCGCGCAGCGACGCCAGGAACCGCATCTTGCGCCGGTACTTGGGCAGGTCGGCCTCGGGGCCGACCACGGGGGCCCCCTTGGTGACGTACACCGACCCCACGGTCAGCGGACGCCGCGGCAGGTCCAGGTCCACCTCGATGTAGCGCCCCTCGGGGTCGAAGGTCCGGTTGCCGAACCCCTGCCGCACGGCGGTGGGGGCGACCCGTGAGACGACGGCGACCCCGTTGCGTCCGGGCAGGTTTCCGGGGTGGTAGGCGACGTGCATGTCGCCGAAGACGCCCTCGGGCACGTGGTTCGCGGGCGCGCGCATCTCTTGGAGGGCGATGACGTCGGGGCGGCGGTCGTGCAGCCAGTCGCCGAAGCCGCGCCGCTGGGCCGCCCGGATGCCGTTGACGTTGAACGACGCGACGCGGAGCGCGTCGGTCACGGGAGCGGGACGGCCGCCGAGGCGGCGCCCAGAGCCCCCAGCACGAGCGCGGGCACGGTGTGCGCACCGGTGGCGCCCCGCGCGCGGCGCTTCTCGCCGAACCGGAAGATCGCCTTCTCCCCGGCGATCGAGAACGCGGTGGTCAGCCCGACGATGGCGGCCCCGACGGCCGCCGACTTCGCCGGCTCGGTGCGCACGGCCTCGAAGACCTCGTCGAAGGCGTCAGGGCCCTGCGGCCCGGTCGGCGCCGCCTTCTGCGGCCGGGCGAGCACCCAGCCGACGCCGCCGGCGGTGAGCAGGCCGGTCTTCAGCACGGTCCGCGCGGCACGGGACCGGATCAGGTCGGGCAGGGCGTACCACGCGACGGTGGTCAGGCCCATGACGGCGGCCTGGGCCACGTTCGCGCGGGCGGGGGTCAACTCGGTCGGCGTCATGCCCCCAGCCTGCCATGCTGGCGCCATGGACATGACTCCGGTGGACTGGGCCGTGGGGGAGTGGACGCACGCGCCGGCGTCCGTGGTCGTCGAGGGCGGTGCCCTGGTGGTCGGGGCTGTCGAGGGCAGCGACGCGTGGCGGGTCACGTCCTACGGGTTCACGCACGACTCCGAGCACGGGCTGCTGGCGCCCCTCCCGCAGGACGCCGCGGTCGAGGTCACCTTCGTGGTCGACTACGCCGAACAGTTCGACCAGGCCGGCGTGCTGCTGCGCGCGGCCGAGGACCGCTGGATCAAGGCCGGGGTCGAGGTGGCCGACGGCGTCCCGCAGGTGGGTGCGGTGGTGACGAACCCGGTCAGCGACTGGTCGGTCGGGCCGGTGCCCGCGTGGGTCGGGAGGAGCGTCACCGTGCGGGCCTCCCGCTCGGGGGACGCCGTGACCATCCGGGCCGGGATCGCGGGCGAGCCGCTGCGGCTGGTGCGGGTGGCGCCGTTCCCCGCCGACGCGGCCGTCGAGGCGGGGCCGTACTGCTGTGCCCCCACCCGCGCCGGGCTGGTGGTTCGCTTCACGCGGTGGGCGACGGGGCCCGCCGACGCGGCGCTCCACGGCTGAGCGGGTCAGACGGCGAGCGCGCCCTCCAGCCACTCCACGACCGGACGCCCCGCGCGCCAGTCCGCGCGCACCCGGTCGAGGATCTCGGGGGTGTGGATGATCGGGGCGAACCCGTGGTCGCGCATCAGCGTCAGCGACCGGTGACGCAGCAGGTCGATGCGCGGGTGGTCGCGGTCATGACCGCGCGGCGCGGTCTTGAGGGTGTCCCCGGTGAGGACCAGGCCCGAACCCACGGCGTCCGCGACGAGCCGGGCGAGGACGTCGCCGGCCGGCCCGGCCACCGCCGAGCGGTAGGCGGCGAGCCGGTCGGGATCGGCGCGGTAGAAACCGACGCCCGCGCGCACCCCAGACGAGGAGACCTCGACGTAGTAGCCCAGGGCCTCGCCCACCCGCACGAACGCGCCCTGGTGGGTCTTGTAGGGCGACTTGTCGGCGCGGAACCGCACGTCCCGGTTCGGCCGGAACACCTTGGCCGGGCCGAACTCGGCCTCCAGCTCCTCGGCGAGCGCGACGATCGGGCCGCGTACCGCCTCGTCGTAGACGTGGCGGTACGCCGTGAAGTACTCGCGGGTGTTCTCCAGCTCGAGCCGGTCGTAGAAGTGCAGGGCGGCCTCGGGGAACCCGGTGAACATGCGCCCGAGCCTAGCCGTGGCGCTCCCAGGGCTCGACCGGCCCGGGCATGACGCGGAACCGCTCGAGCTGGGGGTGGTGCCGGTAGCCGCGCGTTCGTCCGGCCAGGACCGCCTGCGCCAGCAGGGCCTCGCGCCAGCACGCCACCAGCCCCTGACGGTCCAGGTGGGCCGGGTCCAGCGACCAGAGCCGCACGCGGTCAGCGGTAGTTGGTGAACTGCACCGCGAAGTCGTAGTCGGCGTCGCGGATCAGCTTCTGCACCGCCTGCAGGTCGTCGCGCTTCTTGCTCGAGACGCGCAGTTCGTCGCCCTGGATCTGGGTCTTGACGCCCTTGGGGCCCTCGTCGCGGATCAGCTTGGCGATCTTCTTGGCGTTGTCCTGGCTGATGCCGGCCTGCATGGACGCCGTGATCTTCCAGACCTTGCCCGACAGCCGGGGCTCACCGGCGTCCAGCTGCTTCAGGGAGATGCCGCGCTTGATCAGCTTGCTCTGGAACACGTCCAGGACCGCCTTCACACGCTCCTCGCCGTTGGACTCCATCTCGATGTGGTCGCCCGACTTGCGGATCGAGGAGTCGGTGCCCTTGAAGTCGAAGCGCTGCCCGACCTCCTTGGCCGCCATGTTGATCGCGTTCTCGACCTCCTGGGCGTCGAACTTGCTGACCACGTCGAACGAGCTGTCGGATGCCATGGTTACCTCTCGATTTGGAAGGACGGGCGGAGGGCTTGCTAGAGTATCTCCCCGCTGAGCAATCAGCATGGCAGGTTGCCCGAGCGGCCAAAGGGAGCGGTCTGTAAAACCGTCGGCAATGCCTTCGAAGGTTCGAATCCTTCACCTGCCACAGGGCCCGGCTGATGCCGGGCCTTGGTGCTTCCGGACGCCCCGGCGTCCGAGCGGCACCGATTTGGGGAACGGCCCGCACCTGTTGTAGGTTGTTCTCCGCTGTCTGGCCCCTATAGCTCAGTAGGCAGAGCGTCTCCATGGTAAGGAGAAGGTCTGCGGTTCGATTCCGCATGGGGGCTCTGGTCGCCGGTCCGCCGACGGCTGTCGGCGGGGTAGCTCAGGTGGTAGAGCAAGCGGCTCATAATCGCTGTGTCACGGGTTCGAGTCCCGTCTCCGCTACCGATCGTTCGTAGTTTCGAGTTCAAGGAGGGCTGTCATGGCCAAGAAGTCCGGCGACATCCGCCCGAAGATCACGCTCGCCTGCACCGAGTGCAAGGAGCGCAACTACATCACCAAGAAGAACAAGCGCAACGACCCCGACCGCCTCGAGCTGAAGAAGTTCTGCTTCAAGTGCAAGAAGCACACCGCGCACCGCGAGACCCGCTGACCTGATTCTTCGAGAACGGGCCGTCCCTGCTGGGGCGGCCCGTTCTCCGTGTGCTTCAGGGAGTTCAGGCCCGGTGCGCGGCCGCGATCCGCTCGTAGGCCGCCCCCAGCCGGACGCCGATGTCGCCCCACGCGAACCGGCGCGCGTGCACGCGGGCGATGACGCCCATGCGGGCGCGCAGCGGTTCGTTGGCGAGGAGCTCCGACAGGCAGCGCCCCCACCGGGCGGGGTCGCGGTCCTGCATCAGGTAGCCGGTCTCCTCGTGGACGACCACCTCCCGCAGCCCGCCGGTCGACGAGGCCAGCACCGGCACCCCGGACGCCGCGCCCTCGAGCGCGACCAGCCCGAAGGTCTCCGAGTGCGAGGGGACCAGCAGCGCCTGGCTGTGCCGCATCAGCGCGGCGAGGTCGGACCGCGACTGGGCGCCGACGAAGTGCACGTGGTTGCGCATGCCGAGCTCGTCGATCAGGGCCTCCACCTCGGCGCGGTAGTCGGCGAAGTCGTGGCTGACGTCGCCGGCCACCACCAGGTCGGGGCGCACGGACGCCGGCAGTTCGGCCATCGCCCGGATCGCCAGGTCGCCGCCCTTCAGCGGCTGCAGCCGGGCGGCCATCAGCACGTAGCCGGCCCGCGAGCCGCACCACGGGCACGCCGGACTCCGCTCGCCCGGCCCCGCCGGCCGGAACACGTCCAGGTCGACCCCGGGCGGGATGACGACCACGCGCGCCGGGTCGGCGCCGCAGCGCTCCACGACCGTGCGGGCCTCGGCGGTGGAGACCGCGATGATGGCGTCCGACTCGCGCGCGATGAGCGCCTCGCCGGCCACGCGTGCGCCCGACTCGGGCGGCTCGCCCTCCGACAGCGGCGAACCCGGATGGGCCGCGACCGAGTGGAAGCTCTGCACGTGCGCGACGTCCCACGCCCGCGCCACGGGGATCGCGGCGACCCCCGACATCCAGTGGTGCGACTGCACCAGGTCGTAGGGCCCGAGTGCCGCCAGCCCGGCCGAGAACGCGCCGATGTGGGCGTCGATGGCGCTCTTGGCGAGGTCGCCCTCCGGCCCCGCCGTGACGTGCAGCAGCCGGACGCCCCCGCCCAGGTCCGTCAC
The DNA here is from genome assembly GCF_017569205.1 of Propioniciclava sp. MC1595. Classification (GTDB taxonomy): domain Bacteria; phylum Actinomycetota; class Actinomycetes; order Propionibacteriales; family Propionibacteriaceae; genus Propioniciclava. The sequence goes on along the minus strand of NZ_CP071870.1, from coordinate 2,565,565 downwards.
GTCCGGCTGGTCGGGCGCCGAGCGCCGCGTCACGATGTCGACGGTGTGGCCCAGGGCGGCCAGGGCCTGCGCCTGGTGCAGCTCGACGACGTTCATCCCGCCCGCGTCGCCGGCGCCCGGCGAGGAGGCGGGGGAGGTGTGCATCGACACGAACAGCAACCGCAGGCTCACGGCGACAACCTAGTCGCACGCGATAGCCTGCGACCATGATCAGCGACGCACACGTGGGGCGCACGTACCCGCCCACGGAGCCGTACCTGGTGAGCCGCGAGAAGATCGCCGAGTTCGCCGACGCGTTGGGGGACGACAACCCGGCCTACCGCGGCGAGTCCCCGGTGGCCCCGCCGACCTTCGCCGCCGTGCTGGCAGCGAAGGCGTGGGGCAACCTGTTCGGTGACGCCGAGCTGGACATGAAGCTCTCCCAGACGATCCACGCCGACCAGCGCTTCGAGTGGGCCCGGCAGCTGCGCGCCGGCGACGCCGTGACCGCCACCCTGTCGATCGACAAGGTGCGCGCCCGCGGCAACACCGCGTTCGTCACGGTCTCCGTCGCCCTGGACGTTGCGGGTGAGACCCTGTGCCACGCCATCTCGACGCTGCTCCACACCTGGCCGCAGGAGGCGACGGCATGACGGACTTCCACGCCCCCGAGGTCGGCACCCAGCTGCCCCCGCTGACCCTGGTCTTCACCCGCGCCGACCTCGTCCGCTACGCCGGCGCGTCGGGCGACTTCAACCCGATCCACTGGTCCGACCGGTCCGCGGCCCGCCTCAACCTCGAGTCGGTCATCGCCCACGGCATGCTCACCATGGGCCGCGCCCTCCGCGTCGTCACCGACTGGGTGGGCGACCCCGAGCGTGTCGTGGCCTACGGCGTCCGGTTCACCAAGCCCGTGCCCGTTCCCGACGACGACACCGGCGTCGAGGTCCAGGTCACCGGCACCGTGAAGGCTATCGCCGACGGCATCGCCACCATCGCGATCGACGCCCTGCTCGGCGAGACCAAGGTGCTGGGGTCGGCCACCGCCGAGGTGCGCCTTGACTGAGCTGCTCGCCGACCACACCACCCTGCGCGTCGGCGGCCCCGCCCGTCGCTGGGTGGAGGCCACCACCACTGACGAGCTCGTCGCCGCGGTCTCCGAGGCGGACGCCGCGGGTGAGCCCGTCCTCGTCCTCTCCGGCGGGTCCAACGTCGTCGTCGCCGACGCCGGCTTCGACGGGGTCGTCGTGCACGTGGCCACGAAGGGGATCTCCGACGACGGCGGCTCCTTCTGCGAGATCGACGCCGACGCAACCGGTGGCATCGAGGACGCCGCGTCCTGCGGCGGCATGCTCGTCGAGGTCCAGGCCGGGGAGAACTGGGACTACTTCGTCGCCTGGACCGTCGCCCGCGGCTACATCGGCGTCGAGGCGCTCTCGGGCATCCCGGGCGCCGTGGGGTCGACCCCCATCCAGAACGTCGGTGCGTACGGCCAGGAGGTCGCCCAGACCATCTGGAGCGTCCGCACCTGGGACCGCAGCACCCGGCAGTACCGCACCTTCGCGAACGCCGACTGCGACTTCTCCTACCGGCACAGCCGATTCAAGGCCGAACCGGGCCGCTATGTGGTGGTGTCGGTGACCTTCCAGTTCCTGCAGGGCAGCCTGGGCGCGCCGATCCGGTACGCCGAGCTTGCCCGGCGCCTCGGCGTCGAGCAGGGGGAGCGTGCCCCGATGACCGACGTGCGCGCCACGGTGCTCGAGCTGCGCCGGGGCAAGGGCATGGTGCTGGACGCCGCCGACCACGACACGTGGAGCGCCGGTTCCTTCTTCACCAACCCGGTCGTCACCGAGGCGGACGCCGCCCTCCTCCCCGAGGACGCCCCGCGGTTCCCCGCGGGCGAGGGCCTGGTCAAGTCCAGCGCCGCCTGGCTGATCGAGCGGGCGGGCTTCGGCAAGGGGTACGGGACGCCCCCGGCGACCCTGTCGACCAAGCACACGCTCGCCCTGACCAACCGCGGGGGCGCCACGGCGTCCGACATCGTGGGGCTGGCGCGCGAGGTGCGCGACGGCGTCCGGGACCGCTTCGGGGTCACGCTCGTGCCCGAGCCGGTGTTCGTCGGGGTCGCCCTCGATCCGGCCCCGTGAGCCGGTTGACGGGCCGGTTCGACGCGTGGGGCGAAAACCCGTACACTTTCCGTCTTGGTGGAACTGACCACTGCTCGGGCATGCCTCCCTGGGGTGCGCAGTAGGGTGGGAACCACTGAAAGGGCAATAGCTCAATTGGCAGAGCAGCGGTCTCCAAAACCGCAGGTTGGGGGTTCGAGTCCCTCTTGCCCTGCTGGGCCCATCGGGGCCCGGAAGGCGAACGATCAGCAGATGTGAGGTTGTGCAGTGGCACCCAACGATGACTCCCGCGAGTCCGTGGCGAACCCTGACGACCCCCAGAACCTCCCCGGCGAGCTGTTGGGTGAGGACCTGGTCGAGCCGGAGCCCTACGAGGTTGCGGCGGACGAGACCGAGGCCGAGGAACTGGAGGCCGCCGACGAGGCGCCCGTCCCCGCCGATGACGACACCGTCGAGGTGGACGACCCCGCCCAGCTCGCCGCCGCCGAGAGCGTCGCCCAGAAGGCGCGCAGCTCGCGTCCGGTGCGCAAGTCGGCAGCCGTCGCCACCACCGCAGCGAAGGGGGCGCCGACCCCGGCCCGCCGCCGCAGCGCCCAGGCCGTCGCCGACAAGCCGGCCGGCCCGGTGCAGTTCGTGGGCGAGTCGGTCGAGGAACTGAAGAAGGTCGTCTGGCCGACGTGGAGCCAGGTCCAGCAGTACTTCTGGGCCGTCCTGGTGTTCGTGCTGATCGTCATCACGTACGTTGGGTTGCTCGACCTCGGCTTCGGCTGGGTGATGCTGAAGCTGTTCGGCGAGGGTTAGACGGAAGGTACGAGAGACGCATGGCTGAGAACGACAAGGATGTGACCGCGGACGAGGTCGAGATCGACCTCGGTCCGATCGAGGACATCACTCCCGAGGACGTGGAGCTGAACCTCGACTTCGGCGACGACACCGACGCCGACGACGACATCGTGCTCAACCTCGGCGAGGACGAGGACGAGGAGCCCGCGGCCGACGAGGCCGGCGGCTCCGACGACGAGGCCGTGGTCGCCGAGCTGCGCGAGCGGCTGTCCGGCGAGTTCGGTGACTGGTACGTCATCCACACCTACTCCGGCATGGAGAACCGGGTGAAGCATAACCTCGACGCCCGCATCCAGACGCTGGGCATGGAGGACTTCATCTTCGAGTCCGTGGTGCCGACCGAGGAGGTCGTCGAGACCCGCAACGGCACCCGCAAGACCGTCACCCGCACCGTGCTGCCCGGCTACGTCCTGGTGCGCATGGAGCTGACGGACGCCTCGTGGTCCGCGGTCCGGCAGACGCCGTCCGTGACGGGCTTCGTCGCGCACGCCAGCCAGCCGGTGCCGCTGTCGATCGACGAGGTCGTCAAGATGCTCGCCCCGGCGGCGATCGCGAAGGCCAACGCCGCGGCGTCCGGCCCGACCACGCCGAAGAAGAAGAAGGTCGAGGTCGCCGACTTCAAGGTGGGCGACTCCGTCATGGTGGTCCAGGGCCCCTTCTCGGGCGTCCACGCGACCATCACCGAGATCAATGCGAACCACCAGCGCCTCAAGGCACTGGTCGAGATCCTGGGGCGGGAGACCCCCGTGGACCTCACCTTCGCCCAGGTCCAGAAGGACTGACGCGAGGGCGTTCGTATCGCCCGGGTCACCCCGGGCAGCAACACCAACTCAGGCGCGGCGTCCCGGCCGTGCCACGAAGCAATAAGGACCCAACATGCCTCCCAAGAAGAAGGTGGCGGCGCTCGTCAAGGTTGCCTTGAACGCGGGCGCGGCTACCCCTGCCCCGCCGGTCGGTACCGCCCTCGGTCCGCACGGCGTCAACATCATGGAGTTCTGCAAGGCGTACAACGCTGCGACGGAGTCCATGCGCGGCAACGTCATCCCCGTCGAGATCACGATCTACGAGGACCGCACGTTCAGCTTCATCACGAAGACGCCGCCGGCCGCCGAGCTGATCAAGAAGGCCGCCGGCCTCAAGTCGGGTTCGGCCAAGCCGAACAAGGACAAGGTCGGCAAGATCACGAAGGACCAGGTCCGCGAGATCGCCAACACCAAGCTCCCCGACCTCAACGCCAACGACGTGGACGCCGCGATGAAGATCGTCGAGGGCACCGCTCGTTCCATGGGCGTGACCGTCGAGGGCTGACCCCTCCCCACCGTGGCAGGGCCTGCGCGGCCCGCACCACAACCTGGTAGCAGCCCCACGAGGGCTGACGTGAAAGGAACCAGACATGAAGCGCAGCAAGGCTTACCGCGCGACGGCCGAGACGATCGACGCCGCGCAGCTCTACACCCCGGAGGAGGCGCTCGCCCTGGCCAAGGCCGGTGCGTCCGCCAAGTTCGACGAGACGATCGAGGTCGCGATGCGCCTCGGCGTCGACCCCCGCAAGGCGGACCAGATGGTCCGTGGCACGGTGAACCTCCCCAACGGTACGGGCAAGACGGCACGGGTCCTCGTCTTCGCCACCGGTGAGAGGGCAGCCGCCGCCGAGGAGGCGGGGGCCGACGAGATCGGCGCCGACGAGCTGATCGAGAAGGTGGCCGGCGGCTACCTCGACTTCGACGCCGTCGTCGCCACCCCCGACCTGATGGGCAAGGTCGGCAAGCTGGGCCGCGTGCTCGGCCCGCGCGGCCTCATGCCGAACCCGAAGACCGGCACGGTGACCATGGACGTCGCCAAGGCGGTCACGGACATCAAGGGCGGCAAGATCGAGTTCCGCGTCGACCGTCACGCCAACCTCCACTTCATCGTGGGCAAGGCGTCGTTCTCCGCCGAGCAGCTCAAGGAGAACTACTTCGCGGCCCTGGACGAGGTCATGCGCCTCAAGCCGTCCGCCGCGAAGGGTCGTTACCTCAAGAAGGTCACCATCGCCTCGACCATGGGCCCCGGCGTGGCCGTGGACCCGCAGCGCACCAAGCCCAGCGCTGACGAGGCCGCCAACTGACCGGCGAGCCGAACGCTCTGAGGGGCCCCGTCCACCAGGACGGGGCCCCTCGCTCGTGAAGCTGGCGCCCTTGTCCGGACGCCGTTGCCGCGGTTGCCGTCAGGGCGACAGCTCGATTTGACCTTGCCCTCCGGGGCGCGTAATGTACACCAAGCCTTGGGGGGACGGAACGGCTCAGCCGGACCGCCTCTGCAGGACCAGCGAAACTCATCGATGACAGCCTTCTCGCGGAAGCGAGTCGGTCGAGCGACGGGTCTCACGGGGAGCAAGAACAGCCGATTTGACTCGGGAACACGAACTCCCTAAAGTTGGACGAGTGCCCTACGGGCCCCAGGAGCCGCAAGGATCCGGGTCTCGGAGTGTGTGTCGGAAGTTTGAGAACTCAACAGCGTGCTTAGGTCAATGCCAGTGACCTTCAACTGTTTTTGGATGGTTGTTGGTTGTTGTTTTGCACACTTGAACCTTTTGGTTTCTTGTGTGTCCTCGTTGCCGCCCACTTGTGGTGGGTGGTTTCTTTGAGATGAGTATGAACTAACCTATTTGGTTGGGGTTTGCTTTCTATTTTTTCGATGGAGAGTTTGATCCTGGCTCAGGACGAACGCTGGCGGCGTGCTTAACACATGCAAGTCGAACGGATCACCTTTGCTTCGGTTTTGGTGGTTAGTGGCGAACGGGTGAGTAACACGTGAGCAACCTGCCCTTCACTGGGGGATAACTGTGGGAAACTTCAGCTAATACCGCATGTACACCTTCTATCGCATGGTGGTTGGTGGAAAGTTTTTTCGGTGGGGGATGGGCTCGCGGCCTATCAGCTTGTTGGTGGGGTAATGGCCTACCAAGGCTTTGACGGGTAGCCGGCCTGAGAGGGCGACCGGCCACACTGGGACTGAGATACGGCCCAGACTCCTACGGGAGGCAGCAGTGGGGAATATTGCACAATGGACGGAAGTCTGATGCAGCAACGCCGCGTGCGGGATGACGGCCTTCGGGTTGTAAACCGCTTTCACCAGGGGCGAATTTGACGGTACCTGGAGAAGAAGCACCGGCTAACTACGTGCCAGCAGCCGCGGTGATACGTAGGGTGCGAGCGTTGTCCGGATTTATTGGGCGTAAAGAGCTCGTAGGTGGTTTGTTGCGTCGGGAGTGAAAACACGCAGCTTAACTGTGTGCTTGCTTTCGATACGGGCAGACTTGAGGGATGTAGGGGAGAACGGAATTCCTGGTGGAGCGGTGGAATGCGCAGATATCAGGAGGAACACCGGTGGCGAAGGCGGTTCTCTGGACATTTCCTGACGCTGAGGAGCGAAAGCGTGGGGAGCAAACAGGCTTAGATACCCTGGTAGTCCACGCCGTAAACGGTGGGCACTAGGTGTGGGGGACTTCCACGTTCTCCGTGCCGTAGCTAACGCATTAAGTGCCCCGCCTGGGGAGTACGGCCGCAAGGCTAAAACTCAAAGGAATTGACGGGGGCCCGCACAAGCGGCGGAGCATGCGGATTAATTCGATGCAACGCGAAGAACCTTACCTGGGTTTGACATGCACCAGACGACAGCAGAGATGTTGTTTCCTTCGGGCTGGTGTGCAGGTGGTGCATGGCTGTCGTCAGCTCGTGTCGTGAGATGTTGGGTTAAGTCCCGCAACGAGCGCAACCCTCGTCCTATGTTGCCAGCGGGTTATGCCGGGAACTCATGGGAGACTGCCGGGGTCAACTCGGAGGAAGGTGGGGATGACGTCAAGTCATCATGCCCCTTATGTCCAGGGCTTCACGCATGCTACAATGGCTGGTACAAAGTGTTGCGATCCTGTGAGGGTGAGCGAATCACGTAAAGCCAGTCTCAGTTCGGATTGGGGTCTGCAACTCGACCCCATGAAGTCGGAGTCGCTAGTAATCGCAGATCAGCATTGCTGCGGTGAATACGTTCCCGGGCCTTGTACACACCGCCCGTCAAGTCATGAAAGTCGGTAACACCCGAAGCCGGTGGCCCAACCCTTGTGGGGGGAGCCGTCGAAGGTGGGATCGGTAATTAGGACTAAGTCGTAACAAGGTAGCCGTACCGGAAGGTGCGGCTGGATCACCTCCTTTCTAGGGAGCCCTCGTGCCTACCGGCGTCACTGCTGGGGGTCTGCTGCTTTCACGGCCGTTCGTGTCGTGGGTGGTTGGGGTGACTGATGTGGATGGTATTGGCCGAGTTCCTGGTTGGGACTCATGCTTCGTGTCTAGTACTGCCTCCTCCCTTGTGGGGTTGGTGTGGAACGGGTGGGGTGTGGGTGCTGGTGGGGGCGGTGGCACGTTGTTGGGTTCTGGGGCTTCCGCCACGATGGTGGTGGGGTCGCAACACGATGACGCCAGGCGGTGCGCGCTCCTGTGGGGGTGTGTGTTGGTTGGTGTTTGTTTGTTGTTTGAGAATTGTATAGTGGACGCGAGCATCTTTTGTAGTTTATTTTGTTGTTGATCGTTTTGATTTGGTGACAAGCTACTAAGGGCGATCGGTGGATGCCTTGGCATCAAGAGCCGATGAAGGACGTTGTAACCTGCGATAAGCCATGGGGAGCTGGTAAACGAGCTTTGATCCGTGGATCTCCGAATAGGGAAACCTCGAATGTCCGGAGTTGTGTCCGGCGACCTCATCCTGAATGTATAGGGGTGTTGGAGGGAACGTGGGGAAGTGAAACATCTCAGTACCCACAGGAAGAGAAAACAATTGTGATTCCGTGAGTAGTGGCGAGCGAAAGCGGAACAGGCCAAACCTGGTGTGTGTGATAGCTGGCAGGCGTTGCATGCTGGGGGTTGTGGGGCCGACCTGGGAGAGCTGCTGGTCTCCCGGCGAGTGATAAAGGGAATGCGAAGCTGAACAGCCTGGGATGGTTGGCCAGAGTGCGTGATAGCCGTGTAGGCGTATGTGTTCCCCTCGTGGTCGTTACCCCAAGTAGCACGGAACCCCTGAAATTCTGTGTGAATCTGGCGGGACCACCCGTCAAGCCTAAATACTCCTTGATGACCGATAGCGGACAAGTACCGTGAGGGAAAGGTGAAAAGTACCCCGGGAGGGGAGTGAAATAGTACCTGAAACCGGTCGCCTACAATCCGTCGGAGCCCTGCAATGGGGTGACGGCGTGCCTTTTGAAGAATGAGCCTGCGAGTCAGTGCTCGGTGGCGAGGTTAACCCGTGTGGGGGAGCCGTAGCGAAAGCGAGTCCGAATAGGGCGTTTGAGTCGCCGGGTCTGGACCCGAAGCGAAGTGATCTATCCATGGCCAGGGTGAAGCGACGGTAAGACGTCGTGGAGGCCCGAACCCACTTGGGTTGAAAACCGAGGGGATGAGCTGTGGATAGGGGTGAAAGGCCAATCAAACTTCGTGATAGCTGGTTCTCCCCGAAATGCATTTAGGTGCAGCGTCGCCTGTTTCTTGCCGGAGGTAGAGCACTGGATGGTCTAGGGGGCCCACAAGCTTACCGAAATCAGCCAAACTCCGAATGCCGGTAAGTGAAGGGCGGCAGTGAGACTGTGGGGGATAAGCTTCATAGTCGAGAGGGAAACAGCCCAGATCATCAGCTAAGGCCCCTAAGGGACTGCTAAGTGGAAAAGGATGTGGAGTTGCGAAGACAACCAGGAGGTTGGCTTGGAAGCAGCCATCCTTGAAAGAGTGCGTAATAGCTCACTGGTCAAGTGATTCTGCGCCGACAATGTAGCGGGGCTCAAGCAGTCCGCCGAAGCTGTGGCATTCACACGTGTACCTGACGTGAGTCCAGGTGTGTGGGTGGGTAGGGGAGCGTCGTGTGTGTGGTGAAGCATCAGGGTGACCGGGTGTGGAGTGCACACGAGTGAGAATGCAGGCATGAGTAGCGAATGACGGGTGGGAAACCCGTCCGCCGAATATCCAAGGGTTCCAGGGTCAAGCTAATCTGCCCTGGGTAAGTCGGGACCTAAGGCGAGGCCGACAGGCGTAGTCGATGGACAACCAGTTGATATTCTGGTACCGGCGAAGCAACGCCCGTGCCGAGGCCGGTGATACTAAGCACGCGAGGCCACTCGTACATCCTTCGGGGTGTTGGGTGGTTGAGTCTGTGACCTGATCCGGTAGTAGGCAAGCTGCGGAGGGACGCAGGAAGGTAGCCCATCCCACGCGATGGTTGTCGTGGGCTAAGCGCGTAGGCCGGCACGTAGGCAAATCCGCGTGCTGTTCAGGCTGAGACGTGATGGCACTGCCACTTCGGTGGTGGTGTGGGTGATCCTATGCTGCCTAGAAAAGCTTCGTGAGCGAGTTGTGAGCCGCCCGTACCCCAAACCGACACAGGTGGATAGGTAGAGAATACCAAGGCGATCGAGAGAATCGTGGTGAAGGAACTCGGCAAAATACCCCCGTAACTTCGGGATAAGGGGGACCTGATCCGTCAACCCACTAGCTGGGGGCAGCGGTGAGGGTCGCAGAGACCAGGCCCAAGCGACTGTTTACTAAAAACACAGGTCCGTGCGAAGTTGAAAGACGATGTATACGGACTGACTCCTGCCCGGTGCTGGAAGGTTAAGGGGAACTGTTAGCGCAAGCGAAGCGGTGAACTTAAGCCCCAGTAAACGGCGGTGGTAACTATAACCATCCTAAGGTAGCGAAATTCCTTGTCGGGTAAGTTCCGACCTGCACGAATGGAGTAACGATTTGGGCGCTGTCTCCACCACGAACTCGGCGAAATTGCACTACGAGTAAAGATGCTCGTTACGCGCAGCAGGACGGAAAGACCCCGGGACCTTTACTATAGTTTGGTATTGGTGATCGGTACGACTTGTGTAGGATAGGTGGGAGACTGTGAAGCCGCCACGCCAGTGGGGGTGGAGTCATCGTTGAAATACCACTCTGGTCGTTCTGGTTATCTAACCTCGGACCCTGATCGGGTCCAGGGACAGTGCCTGATGGGTAGTTTGACTGGGGCGGTCGCCTCCCAAAAGGTAACGGAGGCGCCCAAAGGTTCCCTCAGCCTGGTTGGCAATCAGGTGTCGAGTGTAAGTGCACAAGGGAGCTTGACTGCGAGACAGACATGTCGAGCAGGGACGAAAGTCGGGACTAGTGATCTGACGGTGGCGTGTGGAAGCGCCGTCACTCAACGGATAAAAGGTACCCCGGGGATAACAGGCTGATCTTGCCCGAGCGTCCATAGCGACGGCATGGTTTGGCACCTCGATGTCGGCTCGTCGCATCCTGGGGCTGGAGTCGGTCCCAAGGGTTGGGCTGTTCGCCCATTAAAGCGGCACGCGAGCTGGGTTTAGAACGTCGTGAGACAGTTCGGTCCCTATCCGCTGCGCGCGTTAGAGTCTTGAGAAGGGCTGTCCTTAGTACGAGAGGACCGGGACGGACCAACCTCTGGTGTGCCAGTTGTCCTGCCAAGGGCACGGCTGGTTGGCTACGTTGGGAAATGATAACCGCTGAAAGCATCTAAGCGGGAAGCACGCTTCAAGATGAGGACTCTCACCACCATTGAGTGGGTAAGGCCCCCTACAGACCATGGGGTTGATAGGCCAGACGTGGAAGCACAGCAATGTGTGGAGCTGACTGGTACTAATAGGCCGAGGGCTTGTCACACCACCAAACAAGACAAGCAACCACAAGATGACTATTTGAGCTCTGCTCGCGTCCACTGTACGATATCCCAAACAACAAACATTGGGATCATCCCCCACACCCCAGGTGTGGGACGACAACACAAGAATGTTTCGGTGGCCATTGCGCAAGGGAAACGCCCGGTCCCATTCCGAACCCGGAAGCTAAGCCTTGCAGCGCCGATGGTACTGCACCCGAGGGGGTGTGGGAGAGTAGGACACCGCCGAACACACCCCCCAAAAAGGGGGTGACCCAAGAAGGGCCCACACCACCAGGTGCGGGCTCTTCTCTATTTCCGGCGAGAAATGAATCCCTAGGACAGCTGGTTGCCGGCTCATCAGTGCCTGGACGTCCGGCGGACGCAGCCATGCACGTGGATGGCGTTGACTCTCTCCGCGGCGTCCTGCGGTGCGCAACCCAGTCAGGAGGATGGTTTCGACCGCCTTACTCCATGACGATCGCGTCCCAGCGGCCGCGCGGGGGCCGAGCCGGCCGCCGATTTCGCGATCGGGACCAGAGCCGGTAGAGTTATCCCCTGAAGCCGAAGACCGCTGGTGTCTCGCCCTCGGGTGAGTGCAAATCCCGCGCAGGTGTCACGATCGAATCGCTGTTCACAGCGTTTGCCCCGTGCGCTTGCGCCCGGGGTTTTTCCATGTCTTGGGCCTGACTACAAGAAGTGGGAAGGAGACCCATGGCGAGGCCGGACAAGGCAGCCGCGGTCGAGGAGCTGAAGGAAGCCTTCAGCGCGTCGAACGCCACTGTGCTGACCGAGTACCGCGGTCTCACCGTCAAGAGCATCAAGGCCCTGCGCCGCGCTCTCGGTGAGGACGCCACGTACGCCGTCGCGAAGAACACTCTGACCCAGATCGCTGCCAAGGAAGCCGGAATTGAGGGGCTCGACGAGCAGCTCACCGGCCCGACGGCGATCGCCTTCATCAACGGTGACGTTGCCACCGTTGCGAAGGGTCTGCGCGACTTCGCGAAGGACAACCCGCTTCTGGTCATCAAGGGTGGTGTCATGGACGGTCGCGTCCTCGACGCCAACGCGGTCAAGAAGCTCGCCGACCTTGAGTCGCGCGAGGTCCTCCTGGCCAAGCTCGCGGGGGCCATGCAGGCCAACCTGAGCAAGGCCGTCTACCTCATCGCCGCCCCGCTCTCCCAGGCCGCTCGCGTCCTGGGCGCGCTGGAGGCTGCGGCGGGGGAGAACCCGTCCCTCATCGGTGGCGCCGGCCAGGCCGCTCCCGCCGAAGACCAGAAGCCCGACACCGCCGAGGCTGCCTCGGCACCCGAGGCAGCGCCCGCTGCCGAGGCAGACGACACCGCGGCCGAGTCCGCGGAGTAATGGAAAGGAAGCCACAGACATGGCGAAGCTCACCAACGACGAGCTCCTTGAGGCCTTCAAGGAGATGACCCTGATCGAGCTCTCCGAGTTCGTGAAGCAGTTCGAGGACGCCTTCGGCGTCACCGCGGCCGCCCCCGTGGCCGTCGCCGCCGCTGCCCCGGCCGGTGCCGGTGGTGGCGAGGCCGCCGCCGAGGAGGAGGAGGCCTCCGAGGTCGACGTCATCCTCGAGTCGGCCGGCGACAAGAAGATCCAGGTCATCAAGGAGGTGCGAGCCCTCACGTCCCTCGGTCTCAAGGAGGCCAAGGACCTGGTCGAGGCCGCCCCGAAGCCGATCCTGGAGAAGGTCGCCCGCGACGCGGCCGCCAAGGCCAAGGAGCAGCTCGAGGCTGCCGGCGCCACCGTCACCATCAAGTGACCCCGTGCGTCGATCCTCGATCGACGCGCCACGCAGGGCCCGTGGGATTCGTCCCGCGGGCCCTGTGCCATGCCCGGGGTTCACGGCCGCGGTGGCCGCCCCGCACCGATGCGCCGCCCGGCCAGCGCCACGAACGCCAGCAGGGCCGCGAAGCCGGCCAGGGACGACCCTGCGACCCGGGCCAGGGGCACGTAGATCCGCAGGGAATCCTGCAGGGGCCGGAAGTGCGAGGACTCGTTCTCGTCGAGGTAGACGGTCGCGATCGGGATCTCCACCACGCGCACACCCGCCCGCCGCGCCTGGAGCAGCAGGTTGAACTCGTACTCGAAGCGTTCGCCCTCGACCTCCTGGAGCCAGGGCAGCAGGTCGGCGGCGAAGCCGCGAAGCCCGGTCTGGGTGTCGTGCACCGGCGTCCCCGTCACCGCCCGGAAGACCCAGCGGGAGATCGCGTTGCCGACCTTGCTGCTCAGTGGGACGTCCCCGGTGAACCGGCGCCCACCCAGCACCATGGTCCGTGGTCGGACGCGCTCCGCCACCCGGGCGATGTCCACCGGGGTGTGCTGACCGTCGCAGTCGGCCGTCGCGACCGGGGACCCGGGTGCGTGCTCGGCGGCCCAGGCGAACCCCAGCTTCAGCGCCGCGCCCTTGCCCCGGTTCTCCGGTTGCGTCAGCACCTGCGCCCCGGCGGCCGCGGCGTCGGAGAAGAAGGCCTCGTGGGCGGGACCCGAGCCGTCGTCGACCACCAGGACCCGGGCCTCGGGCAGGTGCTGGCGCAGGTCCTCGACGAGCCGGACGAGACGGTCGTCGGGCTCGAAGGCGGGCACGAGCACGAGCATGGCGGCCACTGTACGCGGCCTGACAAGGGCTGATGGTGGACGCCGCGGGCCCGGCCCGGCGTCCACCCGACACGGCCTCGCCGATGGTCGTCCGGAGGCCCGGGTTTGGCTATGCTGTGCGCGTCCACCTCGGACGGCAAGGGTGCCGCTCGGAGGGTGGGACGGCTGCGCGCCCCCAACTTGCGTGGCTTGCTCCGGCGGGCTAGTATCAGGCTTTGCCCCATTTGACGACCCGTGGCGAGTTGACGCGGGGCGTTTTGCATGCAAAGAACCTTCAGCCGGGTTTCTTTTTGGAAGGACCATACCCTTGGCCGTCTCGCGCACTGCGTCGAAGAACACCAACGTCGTTTCCAGCAGTGGCCGGATCTCGTTCGCGAAGATCCATGAGCCCATGGAAGTCCCGAACCTCCTCGACCTGCAGGTCGACTCCTTCGACTGGCTCGTCGGCAACGACGTGTGGCGCCAGCGGGTGGCCGACGCGCTCGAGCAGGGACGGACCGACATCAACACGAAGTCCGGTCTGGAGGAGATCTTCGAGGAGATCTCCCCGATCGAGGACCTGTCCGAGACGATGTCGCTGAGCTTCCGCGACCACCGTTTCGAGGACCCGAAGTACACCGTGGAGGAGTGCAAGGACCGCGACGTCACCTACTCGGCGCCGCTGTTCGTCACCGCCGAGTTCGTGAACAACGAGACCGGTGAGATCAAGAGCCAGACCGTGTTCATGGGCGACTTCCCGCTCATGACCGACAAGGGCACCTTCGTCATCAACGGCACCGAGCGCGTCGTCGTCTCGCAGTTGGTCCGCAGCCCGGGTGTCTACTTCGAGCAGACCCCCGACAAGACGTCCGACAAGGACATCTTCACCTGCAAGATCATCCCCAGCCGTGGTGCGTGGCTCGAGTTCGAGGTGGACAAGCGCGACATGGTCGGCGTCCGTGTCGACCGCAAGCGCAAGCAGAACGTCACCGTGCTGCTCAAGGCCCTGGGCTGGACGAACGAGCAGATCCTGGAGGAGTTCGGCGACTACGAGTCGATGCGCCTGACCCTCGAGAAGGACAACACGGCCAACACCGACGAGGCCCTGCTCGACATCTACCGCAAGCTGCGCCCGGGCGAGCCGCCGACGCGCGAGGCGGCGCAGGCGATGCTCGACAACTACTACTTCAACGGCAAGCGCTACGACCTTGCCAAGGTCGGTCGCTACAAGATCAACAAGAAGCTCGGCCTGGAGCTGCCGTTCGACCAGCAGGTGCTGACGATGGAGGACATCGTCTCGGCCATCCGCTACGTCGTGGCGCTGCACGAGGGCAAGGAGACGCTGGGTGACGAGCCGGTCGAGACCGACGACATCGACCACTTCGGCAACCGCCGCCTCCGCACGGTGGGCGAGCTGATCCAGAACCAGCTCCGCATCGGTCTGGGCCGCCTCGAGCGCACCGTCCGCGACCGCATGACGACGCAGGACATCGAGGCGATCACGCCGCAGACGCTGATCAACATCCGTCCCGTCGTGGCGGCGCTGAAGGAGTTCTTCGGCACCTCGCAGCTGTCGCAGTTCATGGACCAGAACAACCCGCTGGCCGGCCTGACGCACAAGCGTCGCCTCAACGCCCTGGGCCCCGGTGGTCTGTCCCGTGACCGCGCGGGCATGGAGGTCCGTGACGTCCACCCCTCGCACTACGGTCGCATGTGCCCCATCGAGACCCCTGAGGGCCCGAACATCGGCCTCATCGGGTCGCTGGCGTCCTTCGCCCGGGTCAACGCCTTCGGGTTCATCGAGACCCCGTACCGCAAGGTCGAGAACGGCCGGGTCACCGACCAGATCGACTACCTGACCGCCGACGAGGAGGACCGCTACATCGTCGCCCAGGCCAACGCCCTGATCGACGCGGACGGCCGGTTCATCGAGGACCGCGTCCTGGTCCGCGTGAAGCACGGTGACGCCGACGAGGTCCCGGCCGAGGACGTGCACTACATGGACGTCTCGCCGCGCCAGATGGTGTCGGTGGCCACCGCGCTGATCCCGTTCCTCGAGCACGACGACGCGTCGCGTGCCCTGATGGGCGCGAACATGCAGCGCCAGGCCGTCCCGCTGCTCCGCAACGAGGCCCCCTACGTGGGCACCGGCATGGAGTACCGCGGTGCGGTCGACGCCGGCGAGGTCACCGTGGCCAACAAGGCCGGTGTGGTCACCGCCGTGTCCGGCGACATCATCGACGTGATGAACGACGACGGCACGCAGACCAGCTACCGGTTGAGCAAGTTCGTCCGCTCGAACCAGACCACCTGCATCAACCAGCGCCCGCTGGTCACCGACGGTGACCGCGTCGAGGTCGGCACCCCGCTGGCCGACGGTGCCTGCACCGACAACGGCGAGATGGCACTGGGCCGCAACCTGCTGGTCGCGTTCATGCCGTGGGAGGGCCACAACTACGAGGACGCCATCATCCTGAGCCAGCGCATGGTCCAGGACGACATCCTCACCTCGATCCACATCGAGGAGCACGAGATCGACGCCCGCGACACCAAGCTGGGTCCGGAGGAGATCACGCGCGACATCCCCAACGTGGGTGACGACATGCTGGCCGACCTCGACGAGCGCGGCATCGTCCGCATCGGCGCCGAGGTGGGCACCGGCGACATCCTCGTCGGCAAGGTGACCCCCAAGGGCGAGACCGAGCTGACCCCCGAGGAGCGCCTGCTGCGCGCCATCTTCGGCGAGAAGGCCCGCGAGGTCCGCGACACCTCGATGAAGGTGCCGCACGGCGAGACCGGTACGGTCATCGGCGTCCGCGTCTTCGACCGCGACGAGGGCGACGAGCTGCCCCCGGGCGTGAACCAGCTGGTCCGCGTCTACGTCGCGCAGAAGCGCAAGATCTCCGACGGCGACAAGCTCGCCGGACGCCACGGCAACAAGGGCGTGATCTCGAAGATCCTGCCCGTCGAGGACATGCCGTTCCTCGAGGACGGGACGCCGGTCGACATCGTGCTCAACCCGCTGGGTGTGCCGAGCCGTATGAACGTCGGCCAGGTCCTGGAGACGCACCTGGGCTGGATCGCGCACTCCGGCTGGGACATCGAGGGCGTCGACGAGCCCTGGGCCAAGCGCCTCAAGGACGTCGGCCTCTCCCGGGTCGAGCCGCAGACCAACGTGGCGACCCCGGTGTTTGACGGCGCCAACGAGCGTGAGATCGCCGGCCTGCTCGAGCACGGCCTGCCGCAGCGCGACGGGCTCCGCCTCGTCGACGCCGGTGGCAAGGCGCAGCTGTTCGACGGCCGCTCCGGCGAGCCCTACCCCGAGCGCGTGGGTGTCGGCTACATCTACATGCTGAAGCTGCACCACCTCGTGGACGACAAGATCCACGCGCGCTCCACGGGCCCGTACTCGATGATCACGCAGCAGCCGCTGGGTGGTAAGGCGCAGTTCGGTGGCCAGCGCTTCGGTGAGATGGAGGTGTGGGCGATGGAGGCCTACGGCGCCGCCTGGGCGCTGCAGGAGCTCCTCACCATCAAGTCCGACGACGTCCCCGGCCGCGTGAAGGTCTACGAGGCGATCGTCAAGGGCGAGAACATCCCCGAGCCCGGCATCCCCGAGTCGTTCAAGGTGCTCGTGAAGGAGATGAAGTCCCTCTGCCTGAACGTGGAGGTGCTCAGCTCCGACGGCACGGTCGTCGAGCTCAAGGACTCCGAGGACGACTACCACCGCGCCGACGAGTTCGGGATCGACCTGAGCCGTCGCCCGGGTGCCGACTCGTTCGCCGACATCGAAGAGGTCTGACCGACCCGACCAAGCGGACGCCGCGGGTGCACCCACGGCGTCCGCCCACCCCGCAGGGATCGCACCCTGCACCCCCCGCGCGAGGCGCCTCGGGCGGGACCGTCCGGACCAGCGGCCACTGGTCTGAACAGAAAATCCCCCGGTAGGGGAGAGAAGGAAGAAACGTGCTGGACGTCAACTTCTACGACGAGCTGCGCATCGGGCTGGCCACGGCGGACCAGATCCGCGAGTGGAGCCACGGCGAGGTCAAGAAGCCCGAGACGATCAACTACCGCACCCTCAAGCCCGAGCGTGACGGCCTCTTCTGCGAGAAGATCTTCGGCCCCACCCGTGACTGGGAGTGCTACTGCGGCAAGTACAAGCGCGTGCGCTTCAAGGGCATCATCTGCGAGCGCTGTGGCGTCGAGGTCACCCGCTCGAACGTGCGCCGCGAGCGCATGGGCCACATCGAGCTGGCCGCGCCGGTCACCCACATCTGGTACTTCAAGGGTGTCCCGAGCCGCTTGGGCTACCTGCTCGACGTCGCGCCGAAGGACCTGGAGAAGGTCATCTACTTCGCCGCGTACATGATCACCTCGGTCGACGAGGACGCCCGCCACCGCGACCTGACCTCCCTCGAGGGCAAGGTCGAGGTCGAGCGCAAGCAGATCGCGAACCGCCGCGACGCCGACATCGAGGCGCGCATGCAGAAGATCGAGGAGGACGTCGCGTCCCTGGAGGCCGAGGGTGCCAAGGCCGACCAGAAGAAGCGCGTCCGCGACGTGGGCGAGCGCGAGGTCAAGATGGTGCGCGACCGCGCCCAGCGCGAACTCGACCGCCTCGACGCCGTCTGGGCCCGGTTCAAGGGCCTGAAGGTCCAGGACCTCGAGGGCGACGAGATCCTGTACCGCGAGATGAAGAGCCGCTTCGGCAAATACTTCGAGGGCTTCATGGGGGCCGAGGCGATCAAGCGTCGCCTCGCCGACTTCGACCTCGAGGGCGAGGCCGAGCGCCTCCGCGAGATCATCCAGACCGGCAAGGGCCAGCGCAAGACCCGTGCGCTGAAGCGCCTGAAGGTCGTGTCGGCGTTCCTGACCACCACCAACAGCCCCACGGGCATGGTGCTGGACGCCGTCCCGGTCATCCCGCCGGACCTGCGCCCGATGGTGCAGCTCGACGGTGGCCGCTTCGCGACCTCCGACCTCAACGACCTGTACCGCCGCGTCATCAACCGCAACAACCGCCTCAAGCGCCTCCTCGACCTGGGTGCGCCCGAGATCATCGTGAACAACGAGAAGCGGATGCTGCAGGAGGCCGTCGACTCGCTGTTCGACAACGGACGCCGTGGGCGTCCGGTCACCGGACCCGGCAACCGCCCGCTGAAGTCCATCTCGGACATGCTGAAGGGCAAGCAGGGCCGGTTCCGCCAGAACCTGCTGGGCAAGCGCGTCGACTACTCGGGCCGTTCGGTCATCGTCGTCGGTCCGCAGCTCAAGCTGCACCAGTGCGGCCTGCCGAAGAACATGGCGCTGGAGCTGTTCAAGCCCTTCGTCATGAAGCGCCTGGACGACCTGAACCTGGCCCAGAACATCAAGTCGGCCAAGCGCATGGTCGAGCGCCAGCGCCCCGTGGTGTGGGACGTCCTCGAAGAGGTCATCCAGGAGCACCCGGTGCTGCTGAACCGTGCACCCACGCTGCACCGCCTCGGAATCCAGGCGTTCGAGCCCCAGCTGATCGAGGGCAAGGCCATCCAGCTGCACCCGCTCGTCTGCACCGCCTTCAACGCCGACTTCGACGGTGACCAGATGGCCGTGCACCTGCCGCTGTCCGCCGAGGCCCAGGCCGAGGCGCGCATCCTGATGCTGTCGACCAACAACATCCTGAAGCCGGCCGACGGCCGCCCGGTCACCCTGCCCACGCAGGACATGATCATCGGCCACTACTTCCTGACCTCGGTCCGCGAGGGCCAGCCGGGTGAGGGCCGCACGTTCGTCAGCAAGGACGAGGCCTACATGGCCTTCGACCGGGGCGAGATCAAGATCAACTCGCTGATCAACATCCGTATCGTCGGCCTCGAGCCGCCGGTGGGGGTCGAGGCCCGCGAGGACGGCTCGTACATGCTCGAGACCACGCTGGGTCGCGCGCTGTTCAACGAGGCCCTGCCGGCCGACTACCCGTACGTGAACTCCACGGTGGGCAAGAAGCAGCTGGGCCAGATCGTCAACGACATGGCCGAGCGCTACCAGAAGGTGGACGTGGCCCGCACGCTCGACCGCCTCAAGGACATCGGCTTCCGCTGGGCGACCCGCTCGGGCGTCACCGTGTCGATCTCCGACATCCAGACCCCGGCGTCCAAGCCGGAGATCTTGGCGTCCTACGACGCGCGGGCGACGAAGATCACCCGCCAGTTCGAGCGCGGCAAGGTCACGGAGGAGGAGCGCCAGCAGGAGCTCGTCCAGCTGTGGACCGACGCCACCGCCGAGCTGACCGCGGCGATGGAGGAGAACTTCACCACCGACAACCCGATCTTCATGATGGTGAACTCCGGCGCCCGAGGGAACATGACCCAGATGCGCCAGATCGCCGCCATGCGTGGCCTGGTGGCCAACCCGAAGGGCGAGATCATCGCCCGGCCGATCAAGTCGAACTTCCGTGAGGGCCTCTCCGTCCTGGAGTACTTCATCTCGACGCACGGTGGCCGCAAGGGCCAGGCGGACACGGCGCTCCGCACGGCCGACTCGGGTTACCTGACCCGTCGTCTGGTCGACGTGTCCCAGGACGTCATCATCCGCGAGGAGGACTGTGGCACCGAGCGCGGCCTGACCAAGGCCATCGTCGCGACCGCTCGCGGCGGCCGCACGGGCCCGGCGTACAACGTGGAGACCTCGGTCTACGCGCGGACGCTGGCCTCCGACGTGACCGACGCCAAGGGCGAGGTCCTGCTCTCCGCGGGCGTCGACCTGGGTGACGTCGAGATCACCCGCCTCATCGAGGCGGGCATCACCGAGGTCAAGGTGCGCTCCGTGCTGACCTGCCAGTCGGCCCTGGGCACCTGCGCCATGTGCTACGGCCGTTCGCTGGCCTCCGGCAAGCTGGTCGACGTGGGCGAGGCCGTCGGTATCGTCGCCGCCCAGTCCATCGGTGAGCCCGGCACCCAGCTGACGATGCGCACCTTCCACACCGGTGGTGTGGCCGGTGACGACATCACGCAGGGCCTGCCGCGTGTCGGTGAGCTCTTCGAGGCCCGGACGCCCAAGGGCAAGGCCCCGATCGCCGAGGCCGCCGGCCGCGTCCGCATCGAGGACGGGGACCGCACGCGCAAGCTGGTCATCGTCCGCGACGACGGCGAGGAGGACCTGGAGTACCCGCTGCCGCGCCGCGTGCGCCTGGAGTGGGAGGACGCGTCGATGGTGAAGCACTCCATCGGCGACGGCGACCACGTCGAGGCCGGCCAGCAGCTGTGGGCGGGCACGCTCGACCCGCAGGACATCCTGCGCGTCAACGGACTCCGCCGGGTGCAGGAGCACCTCGTGGCCGAGGTCCAGGCGGTGTACGCGACGCAGGGCGCGCCGATCCACGACAAGCACATCGAGATCATCATCCGCCAGATGCTGCGCCGGGTGACGGTCATCGAGTCGGGCGACACGGCCATCCTCCCGGGTGACCTGGTCGACCGGAGCCTGTTCGAGTCCGAGAACCGCAAGGCGCTCACCGAGGGTCGCACCCCGGCGCAGGGCCGCCCGGTCCTCATGGGCATCACCAAGGCGTCGCTGGCCACCGAGAGCTGGCTGTCGGCGGCGTCCTTCCAGGAGACGACCAAGGTCCTGACCGACGCGGCCATCCAGGCCAAGTCGGACTCCCTGGTCGGCCTCAAGGAGAACGTCATCCTGGGCAAGCTGATCCCGGCCGGTACCGGTCTCGACCGCTACCGCAACATCCGGGTGGAGCCGACCGCCGAGGCCCGCGCCGCGGCGTACGACCTCAGCTACGACCCGTACGACTACGACATCGCCGGCACCGCGCCGGTCATGCCGAGCGACGACTTCGACCTGGGTGACTTCAGCTGACCTGATTCGAGGTCGAGGGGGGCCCCGCGCACGCAGGTGTGCGGGGCCCCCTCGCGTCCGGGCCGGGGGAGTGCGGGCCGGGCCCGCGGCGTCCGGTTGCTCCTCGAATTGGGCGCTGGGCCGCGGCAGGGTAGGGTGGGTCCCAACGTTCTTCGGCTAGTCATGGCCAGGGGCCCCGGGTCGCTCTTTTGACCCGCCCCATGGTCTACCACTAGTCTTTGTCGTTGTGTTCGGGCAACCGAACCATCCGTGCACGCCGCGGCGCCCCCATCTGGAGTGGCCGGCGGGCACGAACCCCACGAGGATCCTCGGGACTCGCGAAGAGCCCTGTTGCGCTCGCGCCAGGTTCCCCGTGCGCCACGCTTTGGTGCCCCTGACGGGGGACCAGAACAACTCGAACGAAGGAATACCAGCCGGTGCCCACAATCCAGCAGCTGGTCCGCAAGGGCCGCACTGACAAGAAGTCGTCCAGCAACACCCCCGCGCTCAAGGGCTCGCCCCAGCGCCGTGGCGTGTGCACGCGTGTGTACACCACGACCCCGAAGAAGCCGAACTCGGCCCTTCGCAAGGTCGCTCGTGTGCGCCTGTCCTCGGGCATCGAGGTCACCGCGTACATCCCCGGTGTGGGCCACAACCTGCAGGAGCACTCGATGGTGCTCGTGCGCGGCGGCCGTGTGAAGGACCTCCCGGGTGTCCGGTACAAGATCGTCCGCGGTTCCCTCGACACCCAGGGTGTCAAGAACCGCAAGCAGGCCCGCAGCCGCTACGGCGCGAAGAAGGAGAAGTAATGCCTCGCAAGGGTCCGGCCCCCAAGCGGCCGATTGTCGTCGACCCGGTCTACGGTTCGCCGCTGGTCTCCCAGCTCGTGAGCAAGATCCTGCTCCAGGGCAAGAAGACCACCGCCCAGAACATCGTCTACGGCGCTCTCGAGGGGACGCGGGCCAAGACCGGCGTTGACCCCGTGCAGACCCTCAAGAAGGCCCTGGACAACATCCGCCCCGCGGTCGAGGTCAAGTCCCGCCGCGTCGGTGGTGCCACCTACCAGGTCCCGGTCGAGGTGAAGCCCGCCCGCGCGACCACGCTCGCGATGCGCTGGCTCGTCAGCTACTCGCGCCAGCGTCGCGAGAAGACCATGACCGAGCGCCTCATGAACGAGCTGCTGGACGCGAGCAACGGTCTGGGTGCCAGCGTGAAGAAGCGCGAGGACACCCACAAGATGGCCGAGGCGAACCGCGCCTTCGCGCACTACCGCTGGTGATCTCTTGAAGCTCTCTCCCGCCTCCGGGCGGGAGGGAGCTTCATGCCTGTCCCGAGTCGAACACGAACAACACGTAACAAGAGGGGAAACCACCCGTGGCCATTGACATCAAGACCAACCTGGCCAAGGTCCGCAACATCGGCATCATGGCCCACATCGACGCGGGCAAGACCACCACGACCGAGCGCATCCTGTACTACACCGGCATCAACTACAAGATCGGTGAGACCCACGAGGGCTCGGCGACGATGGACTGGATGGAGCAGGAGCAGGAGCGCGGCATCACCATCACGTCCGCCGCGACGACGTGCTTCTGGCACGACCACCAGATCAACATCATCGACACCCCCGGCCACGTCGACTTCACGGTCGAGGTCGAGCGCTCGCTGCGCGTCCTCGACGGTGCCGTCACCGTGTTCGACGGTGTGGCCGGCGTGGAGCCGCAGAGCCAGACCGTGTGGCGCCAGGCCAACAAGTACGGCGTCCCGCGCATCTGCTACGTCAACAAGCTCGACCGCACCGGCGCCTCGTTCGACTTCGTCGTCAAGACGATCCGCGAGCGCCTGAACGCGACCGCCGCCGTCATCCAGCTGCCCGTCGGCTCGGAGGCCAACTTCCAGGGCGTCATCGACCTGGTCGGCATGCGCGCCCTCATGTGGCGCGGCGAGACCAAGATCGGTGAGGACTACACCGTCGAGGAGATCCCGGCCGACATGGTCGACCGCGCCCAGGAGGCCCGCGAGGAGCTCATCCAGGTGCTGGCCGACAACGACGACGACTTCGCCGAGACCTGGCTGCTGGCCGAGGACTCGGGCGAGGAGATCGACGTCCCGACGATCAAGGCGGCCATCCGCCGCGGCGTCCTGGCCTCGAAGTTCACCGCGGTCGTCTGCGGCACGTCCTTCAAGAACAAGGGCGTGCAGCCGATGCTGGACGCGGTCATCGACTACCTGCCCTCGCCGCTGGACATCCCCGCCATCGACGGCTTCAAGCCCGGTGACGAGACCGTCAAGCTCGAGCGCCAGCCCAGCAACGAGGAGCCGCTGTCGCTGCTCGCGTTCAAGATCGCCGCGGACCCGCACCTGGGTCGCCTCACCTACGTGCGCATCTACTCCGGCACCCTCAAGTCGGGCATGCAGGTGCTCAACGCCACGAAGGGCAAGAAGGAGCGGATCGGCAAGATCTACCAGATGCACGCCAACAAGCGTGAGGAGATCGACGAGATCGGCGCCGGCATGATCTGCGCGGTCATGGGCCTGAAGGACACCACCACCGGTGAGACCCTCTGCGACCCGGCCGCCCCGATCATCCTCGAGTCGATGGAGTTCCCGAACCCCGTCATCGAGCAGGCGATCGAGCCGAAGACCAAGTCCGACCAGGAGAAGCTCTCCATGGCCATCCAGCGCCTCGCGGAGGAGGACCCGACCTTCCGGGTCCACACCGACGAGGAGACCGGCCAGACCATCATCGCCGGCATGGGCGAGCTGCACCTCGAGGTGCTGATCGACCGCATGCGCCGCGAGTTCAAGGTCGAGGCCAACATCGGCAAGCCGCAGGTGGCCTACCGCGAGACCCTCCGCCGCCCGGTGGAGAAGGTCGAGTACACCCACAAGAAGCAGTCGGGTGGTTCGGGCCAGTACGGCAAGGTCATCATCTCGCTGGAGCCGCAGGAGGCCGGCGCGGGCTACGAGTTCGTCAACGCCGTCACCGGGGGCCGCATCCCGCGCGAGTACATCCCCGCGGTCGACCAGGGCATCCAGGAGGCCATGGCCTTCGGTCCGCTGGGCGGCTACCCGGTCGAGGACATCAAGGTGACGCTGCTCGACGGCGCCTACCACGACGTCGACTCCTCCGAGCTCGCCTTCAAGATCGCCGGTTCGATGGTCTTCAAGGAGGCCGCCCGCAAGGCCGACCCGGCCCTGCTCGAGCCGCTGATGGCCGTCGAGGTCACCACCCCCGACGACTACCTCGGCACCGTGATCGGTGACCTCAACTCCCGCCGTGGCGCCGTCCAGGGCATGGAGGAGGCCCACGGCAACCAGATCGTCCGCGCCCTGGTGCCGCTGTCGGAGATGTTCGGCTACGTCGGTGACCTGCGCTCGAAGACCTCGGGCCAAGCCTCCTACGCCATGGAGTTCCACTCCTACGGCGAGACCCCGAAGTCGGTGGCCGACGAGATCATCGAGAAGGGCCGCGGCGGCAGCAACGAGTGACGCTCGTCCCGCGCCTGACTCATCGTGGGCCCCGCAACCGGTTGGTTGCGGGGCCCACGGCGTCCTGTCTAGGGGTGATGGACGCCGCGGGTGCGGCCGGCCGCCCACTTGCGCCGCGGGTTTTGACCTGACGCGCGCGAACGATAGGATTGCGAAGGTTGTCGCGTGAGCACCATGCCCACGCGGCCGTCCCAAGTACTTGCCTCGCAACCGGCGAGGTGAAAAGCACGCCCCGCAGACAGCGTGGCGGAAGATCCCAGGAGGAGCCCCAGTGGCAAAGGCCAAGTTTGAGCGGACCAAGCCGCACTGCAACATCGGCACCATCGGGCACGTCGACCACGGCAAGACCACGCTCACGGCGGCGATTACGAAGGTGCTCCACGACCGTTACCCCGAGCTGAACGCTGTGTCGGCCTTCGACCAGATCGACAAGGCTCCGGAGGAGCGCCAGCGCGGTATCACGATCTCGATCTCGCACGTCGAGTACCAGACCGAGAAGCGCCACTACGCGCACGTCGACTGCCCCGGTCACGCTGACTACGTCAAGAACATGATCACCGGTGCCGCCCAGATGGACGGCGCGATCCTCGTGGTCGCGGCGACCGACGGCCCGATGGCCCAGACCCGCGAGCACATCCTGCTGGCCCGCCAGGTCGGCGTCCCCGCGATCGTCGTCGCCCTCAACAAGTGCGACATGGTCGACGACGAGGAGCTCATCGAGCTCGTCGAGATGGAGATGCGCGAGCTGCTGTCGGCCCAGGAGTTCGACGGCGACAACCTGCCCATCGTCCGCGTCGCCGCCTTCCCGGCGATGAACGGTGACGAGAAGTGGGCCGACTCGATCGTCGAGCTCATGGACGCTGTGGACGAGTACATCCCGCAGCCGGAGCGCGACACCGACAAGCCCTTCCTGATGCCCGTCGAGGACGTCTTCACGATCACCGGTCGTGGCACCGTCGTCACCGGTCGTATCGAGCGCGGCATCGTCCGCACCGGTGAGACCGTCGACATCATCGG
Source organism: Propioniciclava sp. MC1595 (assembly GCF_017569205.1). Lineage (GTDB taxonomy): Bacteria > Actinomycetota > Actinomycetes > Propionibacteriales > Propionibacteriaceae > Propioniciclava. Next base: position 2,540,012 of record NZ_CP071870.1, on the reverse strand, counting down.
CATCCGCGAGACCAAGCAGACCTCGACCATCACCGGTGTCGAGATGTTCCGCAAGATCCTCGACGAGGGTCGCGCGGGCGAGAACGTCGGCCTGCTGCTCCGCGGCACCAAGAAGGACGACGTCGAGCGCGGCATGGTCGTCTGCAAGCCGGGTTCGGTCACCCCGCACACCGACTTCGAGGCCCAGGTCTACGTGCTGAACAAGGAGGAGGGTGGCCGTCACAAGCCGTTCTTCTCGAACTACAGCCCGCAGTTCTACTTCCGCACCACCGACGTGACCGGTGTCGTTCAGCTGCCCGAGGGCACCGAGATGGTCATGCCTGGTGACAACACCTCCATGACCGTCCACCTGAACAAGCCGATCGCCATGGAGGAGGCGCTGAAGTTCGCCATCCGCGAGGGCGGCCGCACCGTCGGCGCCGGCAACGTGACCAAGATCCTCAAGTGATCTAGGCCGCGTCAGGCTCAACAGGCCCGCATCCCCGACAAGGGGGTGCGGGCCTGTTACCGTCTTGTTGCACACCCCCGGGGGGTATCGACTTGTTGTGCTACGAGAGGTAGTAGTACAGTTTTCACCGGTCCGAGGCTCAAGGAGTTGAGCCGCCCGAGACACCGCCAAGGCCGACGAGCTCACCAAGCAGCGCACCTCGGTCATGAACGGCTCGTTCCTCCGTGCGTCGCTGTTCACCTCCGTCCTGTCCTACGGCGTCTGCCTCTTCGCCATCGGCGTCGGCCTCACGCTGATCATCCTGGGCTGGGCCCTCAACAAGGTCAGCAGCCAGACTGTCCCGGTCGTGGCTGGCAACGGGGCGACCCGCGCCTGACCCAGGCACTGCCTGACTCGCACCCGCAGGGGGCACCGGATCTCTCCGGTGCCCCCTTCGGCATGCCGGGGCGTTCCGGTTAGGGTGGCCCGGTGACCATCCACTCCTCGCACCCGTTCGCGACCCCTCCCGAGCAGCGGGACGCCGCGCGTCGGCTCCGCGGCCGCCTGGTGGCGCCGGTGACGCTGTGGGCGAGCGGGACGGGACCGGCGAGGGTCGGGCTCACGGTCAGCTCGGTGCTGGTCGCGCTCGGCGAGCCCGCCCGGATGCTGGGGCTGGTCGACCCCGACTCCGACCTCGCCCTGGGGCTGGGGGAGACCTTCGCCGTCACGCTGCTCGCGGAGGGCGACCACGGCCTGGCCGAGGCGTTCGCGGGGTTGGCGCCGGCGCCGGGCGGGCTGTTCCGCCTCGCCGCGTTCGACGACACGGCGTGGGGGCCGGTGCTGGCCGGCCGGTCGTGGGTCGGCGTCCGGCTGGAGTCGACGCGCGAGCTCGGCTGGTCGACCGAGGTGGTCGGCGTCCTGGAGCACGTCGAGCTCACCGAACAGGCGCCGCTGGTCCACCAGCAGGGGCGTTACCGCGGCCTGTAGTCAGCGCCAGTCGGTGGGGACGCCCGCGTGCTCGCACAGGGCCGTCCACCAGGCCTCGCGCAGCCCCGGGTCGGCGAGGGCCCGCGGCGGACGGGCCGCGCCCACCGGTCCGGCCAGCATGCCGGTGGGGCCCAGGTAGCCGCTGCCGCCACCCAGCGCGGAGAGCCCGACGGCCGCGGCGATGATCGCCTGGGCGCCGTCGGCGGGGGACTGGCCCACCCGGGCCCGGCGGCTCAGGTCGACCGTCGCGGTCATGAGCCGCCCGGTGCCGAGGATCTTCGTGAACGTCCACCCGGGGTGCGCCGCCATCGCGGCCGCCCCGGCGCGCCCGGGCAGCTCCCGGGCGATCATGAGGCAGGCCAGCTTGCTGCGCGCGTACGCGCGGGCCGGCGTCCAGCCGCGCTCGAGGCAGACGTCGGACGCCGAAGGGTCGGCCCGGTGCGCCAACAGGGAGCCGACCGTGGTCACCCGCCCGCCCGCGGCGCGCAGGGCCGGCAGGAGTCCGTGGGTGAGGCGCAGGTGGCCCAGCGCGTTGGTGGCCATGGTGCGCTCGTGGCCGTCCGCTGTCTGGTGGCGCACACGGCCGCCGTTGCGACCGGCGTTGAGGACGAGCATGTCGAGCCCGCGGGTGCCCCAGGCGGCGACGGCTCCGTCGACCGAGGCGAAGCGGGAGGTGTCGAGGTCGAGCACCTCCACCCGGCCCGCCCCGGCACCGGGACCCAGCGCCGCGCGGACCACGCCCGCGGCGTCCGCACCCCGCTGGGCGTCGCGCGCGGTGAGCGTGACGTGCGCGCCCGCCCGGGCCAGCGCGGTGGCGGTCTCGAGGCCGAGGCCGGAGGTCCCGCCGGTGACGAGGGCGGTGCGCCCGGTCAGGTCGGGCAGGGCGAGCGGCGGCAGGCGGTCGGTCACGGGTGAACGATAGTCTGGGCCGCACCATGACTGATGTTTCGCTCTCGCCCGCGCGCCTGCGCGTGGCGCCGTCCCCCACGGGTGACCCCCACGTCGGGACGGCCTACATGTCGCTGTTCAACCTCGCCTGGGCCCGCAAGACCGGCGGGGCGTTCGTGCTCCGGATCGAGGACACCGACCGCGCCCGCTACGTGGCCAGCTCCGAGCAGCAGATCTTCGACACCCTGCGCTGGCTCGGCCTCGACTGGAGCGAGGGACCCGACGTCGGCGGCCCGTACGCGCCCTACCGGCAGAGCGAGCGGCTTGACACCTACGCCCCCTACGTCGAGCAACTGCTCGCGGCGGGGCACGCCTACCACTGCTGGTGCAGCCCCGAGCGGCTGGCTCAGATGCGGGCCGAGCAGCAGGCGTCCAAGCAGGCCAACACGGGCTACGACCGGTTGTGCCACGGCAAGACCCGCGACGAGCGCGCCGCCCTGCCCGGCTTCACCGAGACCCCGGTCGTGCGCATGTACATCCCTGAGGACGTCGAGCTGGTGTTCGAGGACCTCGTCCGGGGGCCGGTGTCGGCGCCGCTGCCCGACGACCAGGTGATCCTGAAGACAGACGGATTCCCGACCTACCACCTCGCCGTGGTCGTCGACGACCACCTGATGGGCATCACCCACGTGGTGCGCGGCGAGGAGTGGATCAGCTCGACCCCCAAGCACATCCTGCTGTACCGCTGGCTGGGCTGGGACGTGCCGGCGTTCGCGCACATGCCCCTGCTGCGCAACACCGACAAGTCCAAGATCAGCAAGCGCAAGAACCCGGCCGCCCGCCTGGAGTGGTTCCGCGAGCAGGGCTACCTGCCCGAGGCGCTGCGCAACTTCCTGCAGCTGCTGGGCTACCCGCCGGCCTCCGACGAGCAGGAGGTCTCGACCTTCGAGGAGTTCGTCGAGGGCTTCGAGTGGTCGAAGGTGAACACGGTCGGGCCGGTGTTCGACCTCGACAAGCTGAACTGGCTCAACGGGCACTACATCCGCGCGCTGTCCTCCGACGAGCTCGCCGACCGCATCGTCGAGCACCTCGCGCACACCGGGGTGTGGGCCGAGCCGTCGGCGGACGACGTCGCCCGGCTGCGCGCCGCGACCCCGCTCATCCAGGAGCGGCTCGTGCTGCTCTCGGAGGCGCTGGACAAGGTGCAGTTCCTGTTCACCCCCGACGCCGAGCTGGAGCTCGACGAGGCCTCGGTGAACGCGCTGCCCGAGAACGCCGCCGCCGTCGTGGACGCCTCGTTGGCCGTGCTCGAGGGCCTGCCGACGTGGGACGACGAGTCCATCCAGGCCGCCCTCCGCGCCCGTCTGGTCGACGACCTCGGCATCAAGCCGAAGTTCGCCTTCGGCCCGGTGCGCGTCGGCGTGACCGGCTCGCGGGTCTCCCCGCCGCTGTTCGAGTCGATGGCCATCCTGGGCCGCGAGTCGTCCCTGGCGCGGCTGAAGGCGTTGCGCGAGGCGCTGTGACCGGCGTCCTCGCCGTGTTCGGCGGGCGCTCCGAGATCGGTCTGGCGATCGCCCGGCGACTGGCGCCCGAGGCGTCCGTCGTCGTGCTGGCCTCCCGGCCCGACCCGGACGCCGCGGGCCCACCCTCCGACCTGCCGGGCGCGGTGGTGGTCGACTTCGACGCCGACGACGTGGGCAACCACCGGGCGGTCGTCGGGGCCATCGAGGAGCGGCACGGGCCGATCGACACGGCCGTGCTGGCGTTCGGGATCCTCGGCGACCAGACCCGGGCAGAGCGCGACGAGGCCGAGGTGGCGCGCGTCCTGCACACCGACCTCGTCGCCCAGGCGTCGCTGCTGACCGTGCTCGCCGACGTGATGCGCGGGCGGGGCCGGGGGAGCATCGTCGCGTTCTCCTCGGTCGCCGGGGTGCGCGTGCGACGGGCCAACTACGTCTACGGCTCGGCCAAGGCCGGGCTGGACGGGTTCGCCTCCGGCCTCGCCGACGCCCTGCACGGCTCGGGGATCGACCTCGTGATCGCCCGCCCGGGGTTCGTGGTGGGGCGGATGACCCGCGGCATGGCGCCCGCGGTGTTCAGCTCCACGCCCGACCAGGTCGCCGACGCCGTCGTCGCGCGCCTGCGTGGGGGAGGCCCTGTCGTAGTGTGGATCCCATGGCAGCTCCGGGTGATGTTCGCGGTGGCCCCGTTCGTGCCCCGGGCGATCTGGCGACGGATGCCCCGCTGATGGAGTGCTCCACCGCCTGGGAGGGGCTGTCCGCCTGGGGCACCGCCGCCCGCGCCGACTTCTGGGTCGCGCTCGAGCAGCCCGGCCCGTGGGGCCGCGACGCGCTGGTGGAGTCGCGCCTGAGCCCCGAGCTGGGGGAGCGCTGGGGCGCCGCCGTCGCCGCCGTGGGCGGGCGGATGCTGCTCATCCGGGCGCCGGGCCAGCACGCGGCCTCCGACGGCTTCCAGTCCCGGCGGGTCTTCGTCTCCGGCGGTCTGGCGGGCGGTGGCTGGCTGCTCGAGGGCGTGGCCCTCACCGAGGACGAGTTCGACGCCGTGCCGTGGCCCCTGGTCGCGGCCGGTGACGTCGCCGGCGTCCGCGCCGCCTGCCCGTGGCTGCGCCCCGCGGCCCCCGTGCTGCTGGTCTGCACCAACGCCAAACGCGACCGCTGCTGCGCGCTGCGGGGGCGTCCGATCGTGAACGACCTGGCCGCCGAGGGCCTGCGGGTCTGGGAGTGCTCCCACACCGGCGGGCACCGCTTCGCGCCGACCGGCGTGGTCCTGCCGCTGGGCCAGGTCGTCGGCCGGCTGTCGGTCGAGCTGGGCCGCGAGGTGCTGGACGCCGCGGCGTCCGGGCGGTTCGCGATGGGGTCGCTCACCGAGGCACACGACCGCGGGGTCAGCTTCCTGCCCCCGCGCGAGCAGGCGGCGGTCTCGGCCGTGCGCGCCGGGACGGGGGAGACCGAGCCGATCGCGCTGGCGGTGGTGGGCGACGACGGGGCCACCGTGACCGTCCAGCACGCCGGCGGCCGGGTCTGGGAGGTCGCGGTCGTCCGGGCCGAGGGTCAGGCCCTCCCCGAGTCGTGCGGCAAGCCCGCCAAGCCCAGCGAGACGTGGCGGGTCGCCCCGGCCTGATCAGCCGGCGAAGTCGGCCTTGAAGGCGGCCAGGATCTCGGCCGAGGCCTCCACGGCGCTCAGCTCGCCCGTCGACACGGACGCCTCGAGGCCCGGTACCAGCGCCTTGACGGCGGGCGAACGCCGCAGCGCGGTCAGCAGGTCGTCGCGGACCAGAGCCCACATCCAGTCGCGCTGCTGCTCGGCGCGACGCTCGGCCAGCGAGCCCGACTCCTCGAGGGAGGCGCGGTGGGCCACGACGGCGTCCCAGACCTCGTCGAGGCCGTCGCCGGTGTAGGACGAGGAGGTGAGCACGGGCGTCCGGCGGCCGCCGGACTCGGACCGGATGAGCTTCATAGCGATCGTCAGCTCGCGCGCGGCCACGCGAGCCTCCTGCAGCCCGTCGCCGTCGGCCTTGTTGACCGTGATCACGTCGGCCATCTCGAGGATGCCGCGCTTGATGCCCTGCAACTGGTCGCCGGTGCGGGCGATCATCAGCAGCAGGAAGGTGTCGACCATGCCGGCCACCGCGACCTCGGACTGCCCGACGCCGACGGTCTCGACGATGATCGTGTCGAAGCCGGCCGCCTCCATGATCAGCATGCCCTCGCGGGTGGCGCGCGCCACGCCGCCGAGGTGGTTGCCCGAAGGGGAGGGCCGGATGAACGCCTGGTCGGTCACCGCCAGGTCGGCCATGCGGGTGCGGTCGCCCAGCACCGAACCGCCCGAGCGCGACGAGCTCGGATCGACCGCGAGCACGGCCACCTTGTGGCCCCGCTCGATCAGCCGCACGCCCATCGCGTTGCAGAACGTCGACTTGCCGGCCCCGGGAACGCCCGAGATGCCGACGCGGATCGCCTTGCCCGTGTGCGGGCGCAGCAGGGTGAGCAGTTCCCGTGCCTGGTCGCGGTGGTCGGGGCGCGACGACTCGACGAGCGTCAGCGCCCGGGCGACATGAGCACGGGACCCGGCGACCACGTGTTCAGCAAGGGTCGCCGGGTCCAGTGTCTGCCTCATGCCTCGGAGGCCACCAGCCGCTGCAGCAGCGTCTGCAGCAACTCGTGGGCCGAGGCGGGGATCTTCGTGCCGGGCGGGAAGATCGCGTCAGCGCCCTTCTCGCGCAGCTCGGCGAAGTCCTGGCTCGGGATGACGCCGCCGACGACGATCATCAGGTCCTCGCGCCCGAGCTTGTCCAGTTCCTCGCGCAGCGCCGGTACCAGCGTGAGGTGCCCTGCGGCCAGCGACGAGACGCCGACCATGTGCACGTCCGCCTCGATCGCCTGGCGGGCGACCTCCTCCGGCGTCTGGAACAGCGGGCCCACATCCACGTCGAAGCCGAGGTCGGCAAACGCCGTGGCGATCACCTTCTGGCCGCGGTCGTGGCCGTCCTGGCCCATCTTCGCGACGAGGATGCGCGGGCGGCGGCCCTCCAGCTCCTCGAACTTCTCGACCAGGGCGCGGGTGGCCTCGGTCTCCTCCGTCGTTCCCGACTCCTTGCTGTACACGCCACTGATCGTACGGATCTGCGCCGTGTAGCGCCCGAACTCCTTCTCCAGGGCGTCGGAGATCTCGCCCAGCGAGGCCTTGGCGCGCGCGGCGTCGATGGCCAGCTTGAGCAGGTTCCGCTCGGGGTCGGTCGGGTCGGGGTTCGCCGCGGCCCACGTGAGCTTGTCGAGGGCGGCCTGGGTGGCGGCCTCGTCGCGCTCGTCGCGCAGCTGCTGCAGCTTGGCGATCTGCTCGGCGCGCACCTGGGCGTTCTCGACCTTGAGGACCTCGATGCCCTCGTCGTCCTCGACCAGGTACTTGTTGACGCCGATCACCGGCTGGCGGCCCGAGTCGATCCGGGCCTGGGTGCGGGCCGCGGCCTCCTCGATGCGCATCTTCGGGATGCCGGCCTCGATGGCCTTGGCCATGCCGCCGGCCTCCTCGACCTCCTGGATCAGCGCCCACGCCTTGGCGGCCAGGTCGGCCGTCAGGCGCTCGACGTACGCCGAGCCGCCCCACGGGTCGATCGGACGCACGGTGCCCGACTCCTGCTGGATGAACAGCTGGGTGTTGCGGGCGATGCGGGCGGAGAAGTCGGTCGGCAGGGCGATGGCCTCGTCGAGCGCGTTCGTGTGCAGCGACTGCGTGTGGCCCTGCGTGGACGCCATGGCCTCCAGGCACGTGCGGGTCACGTTGTTGAACACGTCCTGCGCCGTCAGCGACCACCCGGAGGTCTGGCTGTGAGTGCGCAGGGACATCGACTTGGCGCTCTTGGCGCCGGCGTCCTTCACCAGGCGCGCCCAGAGCATGCGCGCGGCACGCATCTTGGCGATCTCGGTGAAGAAGTTCATGCCGATCGCCCAGAAGAACGACAGGCGCGGTGCGAACTTGTCGACGTCCAGGCCGACGGCCTGACCGGCGCGGATGTACTCCACGCCGTCGGCCAGCGTGTAGGCCATCTCGATGTCGGCGGTCGCCCCGGCCTCCTGCATGTGGTAGCCGGAGATCGAGATCGAGTTGAACTTCGGCATGTTCGCGCTGGTGAACGCGAAGATGTCGGAGATGATCCGCATCGACGGGGTCGGCGGGTAGATGTAGGTGTTGCGGACCATGAACTCCTTGAGGATGTCGTTCTGGATGGTCCCGGCGAGCTGGTCGGGGCTCACGCCCTGCTCCTCGGCCGCCACCACGTAGAACGCCAGGATCGGCAGCACCGCGCCGTTCATGGTCATCGACACCGACATCTGGTCCAGCGGGATGCCCTCGAACAGCTGGCGCATGTCCAGGATCGAGTCCACGGCCACGCCGGCCATGCCCACGTCACCGGCCACGCGCGGGTGGTCGGAGTCGTAGCCACGGTGGGTGGCGAGGTCGAACGCGATCGAGAGGCCCTTCTGGCCGGCCGCGAGGTTGCGGCGGTAGAAGGCGTTGGACTCGGCCGCGGTCGAGAAGCCCGCGTACTGGCGGATCGTCCACGGCCGGTTCACGTACATCGTCGAGTACGGGCCGCGGAGGAACGGCGGCAGGCCGGGGCGGGTGTCGAGGAAGTCCAGGCCCTCGAGGTCGTCGTCGGTGTACAGCGGCGCGACGGCCAGCTGCTCCGGCGTCTCCCACGAGGCGTCGGTCGCGCCGGCCGCGGCGAGCGCGTCGGCGTAGGCCTGCGCGGCGTCCGCGGACGGACGGCCGTCGCCGAGCTCGACGGAATCGAAGCGGGGGATCATCGGGCCACTCCCAGGGTGTCGAAGACGGAATCAAGGAACTTCACGACGTCCATGCCCAGGGCGATGGTGCCGTCGAAGAGGCCCTCGGGGGCCTCGCCGGCCTCGGCCAGGTTGCCGGCCAGGTAGACCTTCTGCACGCCGGCGTCCTTCAACGCCTGCGCGACGGGCACGGCCTGCTCGGCGTAGACCTTCGCCGAGCTGGCGAGCACGGCCACCAACTGGGCCTGCTCGGCCGCCTTGGCCGCGATCTCCTCGGGGCTGCCGCCGTGGCTCTGGGTGGCGTTGATGCCGCCGACCAGGAGCACGTTGGAGGCGAAGCCCTGGCGACCGCCGAAGTCGCGCTGGGCGCCCAGGCAGGCGAGCAGCACGTCGGGGGCCGACCCGGTCGCGGCCTCGTGGGCCCACGCCCGGTCGCGGAGGGTCTCGAAGACCTCGGCGTCGCGGATCTGCTTCAGGCCGCCGAACGCGGGGGCCTCGGGGCGGGCCTTGGCCTCGTAGGCCTTCTCGCCGGCCAGCGGGAACATGCTCACGCCGGTCAGCTCGATGGAGCGGTTGGCCAGCTTGGTCGCACGGTCGGCGTTGACGGCGTCGATGCGCTGCGCGACGTCACCGGACGCCAGCGCCGCGGCCATGCCGCCGGCCGCCTCGACCTGCTGGACGAGCGCCCAGGCGGCCTTGGCGAGCTCGTCGGTCAGCGACTCGACGTACCAGGAGCCACCGGCCGGGTCCTGCACGCGACCCACGTGGCTCTCCTCAGCGGCGATCACCTGCGTGTTGCGGGCGATGCGGCGGCTGAAGGAGGTCGGCAGGCCCGCGGCGTGGTCGAAGGGGAGCGCCGTGATGGCGTCGGCCCCACCGGCCGCGGCCGCGAAGGTGGCGATGGTGACGCGCAGCATGTTCACGTGCGGGTCGACCTTGGCCATCATGCGCGGGCTGGTGACCGCGTGGATGCGCGCACCGCGCGCCGCCTCGGGGACGCCGCACTCCTCGGTCACGCGCGCCCACAGGCGGCGCAGCGCACGGAGCTTGGCGATCGTGGCGAACTGGTCGGCGGTGGCGGCGACGCGGAACTCGAGCTGCCCGGCGGCGTCGGCGGGGGAGACCCCGGCCTCGTCGAGGGCGCGCAGGTACGCGATGCCGGTCGCGATCGCGAAGCCGAGCTCCTGCACGTCGGAAGCGCCGGCCTTGTGGTACGGCAGCGTCTCGACGGTGAGGGCGGTCACGCCCGCCAGGCCGGCGACCTCGTCGACCCAGCGCTTCAGGGCGCCGAGGTCGGGCTCGGTGCCGTTGAGGGCGGCGAAGGCCAGCGGGTCGATGCCCAGGTTGCCCTTGGCGGCGTTCAGGTCGCCGCCGGATCCCTTCAGCACCGCGAGCAGGGCCGCGGCCGCGGCGTCCTGGTCGGTGCGCGAGAACACGCGGGCGGCCGCGAGGTCGAGCTTGACGTCGGCCAGGGCGGTGGCGAGGGAGTCGGCGCTGATCGCGTCGGGGTCGATGCGAAGCCACACCGAGGTGGCGCCGCGCTCGAGGTCGTCCAGGATCGCCTGCCGCGTGACGGCGACGTCCGGGTCCTCGTGCAGCTGCCGGACGCCCCACGCGACGGCCTCGCCGGTGCGCACGACCGAGCCACGGGTGAACGGCATCGCGCCCGGGTAGCCGAGCGGGGCGTCCTCATCGGAGCTGGTGTACAGGGGAGCGACGTCGATGTCGTCCAGAGTGGTCGAGGTCAGGCGCTTCAGCCCCTGCTCGATGGTCAGTTCCTTGCCTTCCGGACGCCCGCGGTTGAGGACCTTCAGGACCTCTGCCTCCCACGCGGCGTCGGTGGCCGGGGCGAAGCCACCAGCCAGGGTGAGCTGTTCGGAGTCAGCCGACATGCGGACCTACCTCTACGTGTCTTGTCCGCCGACACCCCCGGTCGGAGCGCCGGACTTCCCCCCACTCTATTCCCACCAAGGGGGGCCGCGCTCGTCGGGGTGCACCCACGGGGTCGCTCGGCGCGGGTCGTCCCGCCTCCCCGATCGAAAACCGGCCACTGGTGAGGGACCTCATGGTCGGTGCCGCGGTGTGTTGTCAGGGAAGAACCTCGCGCGAGGACGCTTCTCGACCCAATCGTCCGGACCACGGGTGCTCGCGTGGCAGGCTGGCCCCGGACCGGGGGCGTCCCGGTCGGTGAGGAGGAGTGGCCATGGGTGGGGACCTGCGGGTCGGGGTCGTGGGGTGCGGCGCGCGCGGTGGCCTGGCCCGCGAGGCGCTCGACACCGACGGGTCGCTGGCGGTGGTGCCCGACCTCGACGCGCTGCTCGGCCTCGGGCTGGACGCGGTGATGGTCCTCACCCCCGACGACCTGCACGCGCCAGTGGCGCTGGCCACGCTGGCCGCCGGCGTCCCCACCTTCTGCGAGAAGCCGCTCGCGACGACCACCGCCGGCTGCGACGCCGTGCTGCGCGCGGCCCGCGAGCACCGCACGCGCCTGTACGTGGGGCACAACATGCGCCACATGCCCGTGGTCCGGCAGATGAAGGCGCTCGTCGACGGCGGCGCGATCGGCACGGTGAAGGCGATCTGGTGCCGCCACTTCGTCGGCGCGGGACCGGCACGCCGAGCGGTCTCGCGTGACGTCGCTGCTGCTGCAGAAGGGCGCGCACGACCTCGACGTGATCCACTGGCTGGCCGGCGGGTACACCCGCCGGGTCACCGGGCTGGGCGACCTGGCTGTGTAGGGCGACATCACCAGCCGCCGCGACAACTCAGACCGCACGCTGTGGGACTGGTACTCGGCCGACAACTGGCCGCCCACCGCCCAGACCGACCCCAACCCGGTCATCGACGTCGAGGACATCTCGATGCTGCAGATGCGCCTGGACAACGGGGTGCTGGCCAGCTACCAGCAGTGCCACTTCACGCCCGACTACTGGCGCAACTACACGGTCATCGGGGACGCCGGCCGGCTGGAGAACGTGGGCGACGACGGGGGCGACGTGATCCACGTCTGGACGTCGCGGCACAGCTCGGCCCGGCACCCCGACCGGACCGAGGTCATCGCCGCCGAGGAGGGCACTCACGGGGGCGCGGACCCGCGGCTGGTCGCCGAGTTCCTGCTGTTCGCCCGCGAGGGTGGGGCGACCGACACCTCGCCGGTCGCCGCGCGCGAGGCCGTCGCGGCCGGCTGCGCCGGGGCGGACTCCCTGCGCACCGGGTCGGCGCCGGTCGACGTGGCGCCCCTGGACCCGGACCTGGTCGCCCACTTCGAGGTGGGGACAACCGAGGCTGGTCCGCCCTCTCGGGCAGGAGTGTGACCGGTTGGGCAGAGGGGCGCCCGGGGTCCGGCGGGGTGGCGTGCCAGACTGTCCCCATGACGTCTGAGGGAACGATGCACCCGCGGTCGCGCACGGTGCGCCCCGGACGGATCGTGTGGGGGATCCTCGCGTTGGCCCTGCTGGTCCTGGCCGGGTTCTGGGCGGGTCGGGTGACCATGCAACCGCCCGCCGTGGCCACCGACCTGCCCGATGCCGAGGTGCTGGTCGACGTCACGGAGCAGACCCTGGGGCGTGAGCTCAATCTGAATGTGACGGTGTCCCAGCCTCGGCGGGTGTTGGCGGCGAATGCGCTGACCGGGGTGGTCACGTCGGTGTCCGACACCGGTGAGGTGGCCGTGGGGGACGAGTTGTACCGCGTGGCGGGTGTCCCGGTGCGAGCGGTGCAGGGCGCCACCCCGTTCCACCGGGCGTTGGGTCTGCGTGACCGTGGTGAGGACGTGCGCCAACTCCAGCAGGCGCTGGTGGCCCTGGGCCTGCTGTCGGCTGCGGACGGGACGTACGGGGCGTCGACCGAGCGTGCGGTCAAGACGTGGCAGAAGCAGCTGGGCATCGCGCAGTCGGGGCGGGTGGCGCTGGGTGAGCTGGTGGCGGTGCCGCACCTGCCGAGCGCGTTGAGCCTGGACGCCGACGTGATCGGCCCCGGTGTGGTGCTGGCCGGCGGGGAGAAGGTCGTCCACGGCAACGTCGGTGAGCCGACGTTCGTGTTGCGCCTGTCGCAGCAGCAGGCCCGGTTGGTGCCGGAGTCGGCGACTGTGACGATCAGCTACCAGGGCCATGAGTGGCAGGCCGTGGTGGCGGGCACCGAGAACGACGACGTGGGTGACACACTGTTCCACCTGCGCGCCCCCGATGGTGGGCCGGTGTGTGGGGTGGACTGTGGGTCGGTGTCGACCGGCGGGGAGATCTTCGTCCGCTCCCGGGTGCAGGTGGTTCCGCCGACGAGCGGGCCCGCCGTGCCGGTGGCCGCGATCACGACCCACCCTGACGGCACGGCGTCCGTTCTCGTCGTGGACGCCGCCGGCACCCGGACCGCACGCCCCGTGACGGTGCTGGGCTCCCAGGACGGTGTCGCGGTCGTGGACGGCGTGGCGGAGGGTGAGCGCGTCCAGGTGCTCGCCGCCGGGAACGCCGCGCGGGGGGCGGGCGCTGTGGACCCGGCCCCGCCGGCGTCCTCGCCCGAACCGACGCCTGAGCGGTGAGGCGGCGGGCGTGCTGGGGGTGCGGGACGTTCGGTTCGCCTACCGCAAGGGTGCCGAGGAACTGTTCGGCGGGCTCACCCATGACTTCGCGCCCGGCCGCGTGACGGCGCTCACCGGGGCGTCGGGGCGCGGCAAGTCGACGCTGTTGTACCTGGTGGGCTTGCTGCTCACCCCGACCGGCGGGCAGGTGCTGCTCGATGGTGAGCCGGTCTCCGAGGCCTCGGACGCCGTGCGTGCGGTCGTCCGCGCTCGCCGGGTGGGGTTCGTGTTCCAGGATTCCGAGCTGGATCCGTCGCGGCGCGTGATCGACTCGGTGCTGGAGCCGGCCCTGTACGCCGGCCACCTGCGCGAGGACAAGCTGCAACGCGCCCGCGCCCTGCTGGAGCAGTTCGGCCTGGGGCATCGTGCCGACCACCGGCCGGGGCAGGTGTCGGGTGGGCAGGCGCAGCGCCTGGCCGTGTGCCGGGCGCTGCTGCTGGAACCCGACATCGTGCTCGCCGACGAGCCGACCGGGAACTTGGATCGTGACAACGCTGCGCTGGTGTTGGGTGCCCTGGTGGATGTGGCGCGCGGTCAGGGGGCGACGGTTGTGATCGCGACGCACGATCCGTTCGTGATCGCGCAGGCCGACGAGGTGGTGCAACTGTGAGGTTGCGGGCACTGCTGCGTGAGGCGTGGGCGACCGCCTGGGCGGCGAAGGTCTCCTCGATCCTGACGGTCGTGGTGGTGATGGCGATGTGTCTGGCCGCCCTGGTGACCGTGGGGCGGTCGGCGGCGGCTGCGTTCGACGTGGCTGACCGGATGGAGCAGGAGGGCGCTCGCCGGTTGTCGGTGGTCGACACCCGCGGTGGTGGGTTCGTCAACGCGCGGACGTTGGCGGTGGTTCGGCATGTGAGCTCGGTGGAGTCCGCCGACGCGTTGGGGGCGCCGTTCGACGCGGTCAACGGGCTCATCGGCCCGGGGGGAACACGGTTGCCGGTGTGGCCGGTGCTTGGTGAGGTGGACCATGTGGGGGAGATCGTGCGGGGCAGGGTGCCGCGGCCGGGTGAGGCGGCGGTGTCGGCGTCCCAGTTGCGGACGTGGGGGCTGGCCGAACCGGTCGGTTACCTGACCACCGTCGATGGGATGACCCAGTACCCGATCGTGGGCGCGTACCGGGCCCGGCCACCGTTCGAGGACCTGGCCGCTGGTGGTCTGGTCGTGGCGCTGCCGGGTGCAGAGGGTCGGGAGTTGCGGGTCGTGATCGACGATGTCGCCTCGGCCAGGTCGACGGTGCGGTCGATCCTGTCGATCCTCGCGCCGACGGACGTGCAGGGGGTACAGGTCGATTCGCCGGCCGCGTTGGCTGAGACGGCGCGGGACCTGAACGCGCAGATGAGCGAGTTCGGGCGCACTCTGTTGGTGTTGATCCTGGGTGCTGGCGGGTTCTTCGTCGCCGCGGTGGTGTTGGCAGACGTGTTGATCCGGCGCCGTGACCTGGGACGCCGCCGCACCCTGGGCGTGACCCGGGCCGACCTGATCGCCCTGGTCACCTTGCGGACCCTGATCACCGCCCTGCTCGGGGCGGCCCTGGGCTGTGCCGGGGGTTGGATCATCAACCAGGTCAGCGGGCACCCCACCCCGGTGGACTTCACGCTCGCCATCGGCGTGCTGGCGGGGCTGGTCGCCGCCATCGCGGCGCTGCCTCCCGCCGCCTACGCGTCCCGCCTTGATCCGGTCGACGTCATGCGCACGCCGTGAAGCTGGCCGGACGGGTGGCTCGCGGGCGCCATCGAGAGCAGTGCCTGATTGTCACGCTCGCGGAACCGACTCTTGACAGGTGGTCTCAGGTCTGGAAAGACTCCCTTGACGCTGTGATCTGCGGTCACCGGAGGAGAAGCCGCGTGGCGCTGGAACCCGACCCAAAGGAGGGGAAGAAGGGCATGAGAAGTGGATTCCGTATCGTGACGGCCGCGGTGGGGGCACTGGTCGTCGTCGTGGCGGCTGCCAGCCCAGCGCATGCGTTGGTGGAGAAGCGTGGGTCGAAGAGTTGCTCTGCACCCGGCTGTGGTCCCGGCGTGTGAGGTCTGCAGTGCGTCGGACGCCAGCGCGAGGCGCACTGGGGCTCTGCCTGCTCCTGACGATGCTCGGCTGCGCAGTGCCCGGTGCCGATGACGAGGCCCCAGTGACCGAGCAGGCCGGGCCCGGGCAGGAGTGGCGCCCGCGAACGCCGGTGCAGGACCTGCCCAGCCTGACCGAGGAGGAGAAACGACAGATCCGGGAGTTCGATCTGGCGCGTCGGGCTGCGGACCTGCGACTGGACGATCCCCCGCCGACGTGGGAACTGGTTCGATGGATCACTCCCGACGAGGTCGGCGAGGTGAGCAAGCACTGCTTGGAGGAGTTGGGGTTCTCGGTCGAATCAGCGTCAGACGGGCACGGCTACCGTCTGGCCCAGCCCTTGCCGGAGTCCCAGGTCTCCGCCTACCACGAAGCTGTGTACAGCTGTGCGTCTCGATACACCGTGGATCCGACCTACGGCCAAGGTCTGACCGACGACCAGCTCCGTGTTGTCCACGAGTACTACACCGACGTGTTGATGCCCTGCATGGCTGAACTTGGCTTCGCCCCGAGCACTGTGCCGAGCCGAGAGCAATTTCCAGCGGCGTACCGGAACGAAGGCTGGACTCCGTTCAACGAACTGGACAAGGCGAGCCTCGACAAGGTCCAGCAGTCGTGCGCACTGGAGCCCCCGCTCGGGGCGCTCTTCGGACGGTGAGGGAGCAGCACCTGCGGTTCAGACCAGGCGGGCCGACAGCACTCCCTCGATCTCGCCCAAGCGTCGTATCAGGGCGTCCGGCACCTCGCCGTTCACGTCGACCAGCGTGTAGGCCAGCTCACCGCGCGAGGAGTTCAGCAGGTCGGCGATGTTGAGGCGGGATTCGCCGACGATCGTGGAGATCTGGGCGACCATGTTCGGCACATTGGCGTTGGTCAGCGCGATCCGTTGGGCGCCGGCCGAGCGGGCCAGCTGCGCGGTCGGAAAGTTCACCGAGTTCCGAATCGTCCCCTCCGTGAGGTATTCGCGCAGTTCCTCCACCGCCATGACCGCGCTGTTCTCTTCCGCCTCGCGCGTGGACGCCCCGAGGTGGGGGAGCGTCA
Source organism: Propioniciclava sp. MC1595 (assembly GCF_017569205.1). Classification (GTDB taxonomy): domain Bacteria; phylum Actinomycetota; class Actinomycetes; order Propionibacteriales; family Propionibacteriaceae; genus Propioniciclava. The sequence goes on along the minus strand of NZ_CP071870.1, from coordinate 2,523,730 downwards.
CCACCTTCGGCCGCTTGTTGAGCAGCGGCGTCGGGAAGTCGCATACGTACCCGCGCAGCTGGCCGCTCTCGAGGGCCTCGATCAGGGCGGTCTCGTCCACGATGGGGCCGCGCGCGAAGTTGATCAGCACGGCCGAGTTCTTCATCGCGCGGAACTGGGTGTCGCCGATCAGGCCCCGGGTGCCGTCGACCAGCGGGATGTGCAGGGTCACGATGTCGGACCGGCGCAGCAGCTGGTCCAGGGAGATGACGCGCTCGACGTTGCTGGACAGGCGCCACGCGTGCTCGACCGTGATGGCCGGGTCGTAGCCGAGCACCTTCATGCCGAGCGAGATCGCCACGTTGGCCACCTCGACACCGATCGCGCCCAGACCGATCACGCCGAGCGTGCGACCGGGCAGCTCGAAGCCGACGTAGTTCTTCTTGCCGGCCTCGACCAGCTTGTCCATCGTCTCGTGGTCACCCTCGAGGCGGTGTGCGAAGGCCGCGGCGTCCACGATGTTGCGGGCGGCCAGGAAGATGCCGGCCACGACCAGCTCCTTGACCGCGTTGGCGTTGGAGCCTGGCGTGTTGAACACCGGGATGCCCCGCTTGGACATCTCCGCGACCGGGATGTTGTTGGTGCCGGCCCCGGCGCGGGCCACGGCCATCAAGGACGCCGGCACGGGTTCGCCGTGCAGGCTCGCCGAGCGCACGAGGATGGCGTGCGGGTCGGCGACGTCGGGCCCGACGTCGAAGGCGTCGGCGCCCAGGCGGGACAGGCCGGCCTGGCTGATCGAGTTCAGGGTGCGGATGCGAAAGGTCATGGTTCTCCTGCGAACGCGGCGGCGACGGCTCAGCCGTGCGTGCGCTCGAACTCCTTCATGAAGTCGACGAGGGCCTGGACGCCGGCCAGCGGCATCGCGTTGTAGAGGGAGGCGCGCATGCCGCCCACCGAGCGGTGGCCGGCCAGGTTGGTGAGGCCGGCGGCCTCGGCCTCGGCGACGAACTGCTTGTCGAGGTCGGGGGCGCTGATGAGGAACGGCACGTTCATCCACGAGCGGTACGCCGGCTCGACCGGGTTGGAGTAGAAGGGGGAGTCGTCGATGAAGCCGTAGAGCAGCTCCGCCTTCTCGCGGTTGCGCGCGGCCATGCCCTCGAGCCCGCCGTTGGCCTTCACCCAGTCCAGGGTGAGGCCGAGCAGGTAGAGCCCGAAGGTGGGCGGGGTGTTGATCATGGAGTCGGCACCCGCCTGGACGGTCCAGTCCCACACGGTCGGGGTCTCGGTGCGGGGGCGTCCGAGCAGGTCGCGGCGCACGACGACGACCACAAGGCCCGAGGGGCCCATGTTCTTCTGGGCCCCCGCGTAGATGACGCCGTGGGCGTCCACGTCGACGGGCCGGGACAGGATGGTCGAGCTCAGGTCGGCCACCACGGGGACGCCGGCCGCCGGCACGTGGTCGAACTCGAGCCCTCGGATGGTCTCGTTCGGGGTGTAGTGGAGGTAAGCGGCCTCGGCGGGCACCTCGTAGGAGCCGGGCGCCGGGATCGTGGTGAAGTTGCTGTCCGCGGTGTCGGCGACGACGGCCACGTCGGCGTACTTCTTCGCCTCGGCGATGGCCTTCTTCGACCAGTCGCCGGTGTTGAGGAAGGCGATGGTGTCGCCGGCGGCCGACAGGTTCATCGGCGCCGCGGCGAACTGGCCCAGCGCGCCGCCCTGCAGGAACAGGCAGGCGTACTCGTCGCTGATGCCCATGACCTCGCGCAGGGAGGCCTCGGTCTGCGCGGCGCAGGCGACGAACGCCTTCCCGCGGTGCGACACCTCCATCACCGACATGCCGGAGCCGCCCCAGTCGAGCAGTTCGGCCTGGGCCTGGTCGAGGACCTCGGTGGGCAGCATCGCCGGACCGGCGGAGAAGTTGTGCACGCGCATGCCCCGCATTGTTCACCCGCGCGGGGGCGCCCACGCGCGCGTCCCGGGGTGCGGGCGCTCCGCGGGAGCGTGATTTGCCGATGCCACGGCGTCCGACGTAGGATTGCAGGGTTGCTTTGACGCCGGTGGCGGCAAGGCGTCCTTCCGGGTGTCCCGGAGGGGTGCTCCGCCGGTAAAGCCAACCCGAGCAGGTCTGGTGGTTGACGCCGGGCCCGACCAAGTCCCAGGAATCTGAGATTTGTGCGGCCCTGAGAGGCGCGACACGCCCGACCGCGGGGGTCGGAGTGACAAGGGGTTTCTCACCCGAGGAGCCCAACGCGAGGCAGGGGAGTGATGCCCCCGGCCACGACCAACGAAGGAAACCCATGGCGGGACAGAAGATCCGGATCCGACTCCGGGCCTATGACCACGAGGTCATCGACACGTCGGCGAAGAAGATCGTCGACACGGTCACCCGTACCGGCGCTCAGGTCGCCGGCCCGGTGCCCCTCCCGACCGAGAAGAACGTGTACTGCGTCATCCGGTCGCCCCACAAGTACAAGGACAGCCGCGAGCACTTCGAGATGCGCACCCACAAGCGGCTCATCGACATCCTCGACCCCACGCCGAAGACGGTTGACTCGCTGATGCGTCTCGACCTTCCGGCCGGTGTGGACATCGAGATCAAGCTTCCGTGAGGTCGGCTGCCGTGAACAACAACCGCACTGTGAAGGGCATCCTGGGCTCCAAGCTCGGCATGACCCAGCTCTGGGACGAGAACAACAAGATCGTCCCCGTCACCGTCATCCAGGCCGGCCCCTGCGTCGTCACGCAGGTCCGCACGCCTGAGAAGGACGGCTACAACGCCGTTCAGCTCGCCTTCGGCGCCGTCAAGCCCAAGAACGTGAACAAGCCCGAGACCGGCCACTTCGAGGCTGCCGGCGTCACCCCGCGCAAGCACCTGGTGGAGCTCCGCACCGCCGACGCATCGGAGTACACGCTCGGCCAGGAGGTCACCGCCGAGACGTTCGAGGCCGGCCAGGTCGTCGACGTCACGGGCGTCTCCAAGGGCAAGGGCACCGCTGGTGTCATGAAGCGCCACGGCTTCGGTGGCCTCGGCGCCTCGCACGGTACCCACCGCAAGCACCGCGCCCCGGGTTCGATCGGCCAGTCCTCGACCCCGTCCCGCGTGTTCGCCGGCATGAAGATGGCCGGCCGCATGGGCGTCGACAAGGTGACCGTGCAGAACCTCACGATCCACTCGGTGGACGCCGAGCGCGGCCTGATCCTGGTCAAGGGCTCCGTGCCCGGCCCCAAGGGCGCCCTGGTCGTCGTGCGCACCGCCGCCAAGAAGGGAGCCTGAGCATGGCCGAGTCCCTGAGCGTCGCCATCCTTGGCACGAAGAAGAAGGCTGACCTGCCCGCCGAGCTGTTCGGCGTGCAGACCAACATCCCCCTGATCCACCAGGTCGTGGTGGCCCAGCTGGCCGCCGCCCGCCAGGGCACCCACGCCACCAAGACCCGCGGCGACGTCCGCGGCGGTGGCGCCAAGCCGTGGCGCCAGAAGGGCACCGGTCGCGCCCGCCAGGGTTCGCGCCGCGCCCCGCAGTGGACCGGCGGTGGTGTCGTGCACGGCCCGCAGCCCCGCAGCTACGCGCAGCGCACCCCCAAGAAGATGGTCGCGGCCGCCCTCCGTGGCGTCCTGTCCGACCGCGCCCGCGACGGTCGCCTGCACGTGATCGACACCTTCGTGAAGGGTGACAAGCCCTCCACCAAGGCCGCCCTCCAGGCGCTGGAGTCGATCGCCGGCAAGCGCGTCCTCGTGGTGCTGACCCGCGACGAGGAGATCGCGTGGCTGAGCCTCCGCAACGTGGCCAGCGTGCACCTGATCACCCCTGACCAGCTCAACGCCTACGACGCGGTCGTGGCCGACGACGTGGTGTTCTCCACCGCGGCGCTCGACGCCTTCGTCGCCGGTCCGGCCAAGGGCAAGTCGGTCAAGGCCGTCGCGACCGAGTCCGAGGTTGCGACGCAGTTGGAGCGTAGCGACAAGGAGACCGAGAAGTGAGCAACGCCCTGAAGATCAAGGACCACCGCGACGTTCTGATCGCGCCGGTCGTGAGCGAGAAGAGCTACGGCCTGCTCGACGAGAACAAGTACACGTTCCTCGTCGACCCGCGGGCCAACAAGACCGAGATCAAGATCGCCGTCGAGAAGGTCTTCGGCGTCAAGGTCACGTCCGTCAACACCATCAACCGCCAGGGCAAGAGCCGCCGCCTGCGCTACGGCACGGGCAAGCGTCCCGACACCAAGCGCGCGATCGTCACGGTCGCCGAGGGCCAGCGGATCGACATCTTCGGCCAGGGCAACTAAGGCGAGGACTGAACACACATGGCTATTCGCAAGTACAAGCCCACGACCCCGGGTCGTCGCGGCTCGTCGGTCTCGGACTTCTCCGAGCTGACCCGTTCCACCCCTGAGAAGTCGCTGCTCGTCCCGATCAAGAAGACCGGTGGGCGCAACAACCAGGGGCGCGTGACCACCCGCCACATCGGTGGTGGCCACAAGCAGGCCTACCGCATCATCGACTTCAAGCGGTACGACAAGGACGGCGTCCCGGCCAAGGTCGCTCACATCGAGTACGACCCGAACCGCACCGCCCGCATCGCGCTGCTGCACTACGTCGACGGCGCCAAGCGCTACATCATCGCTCCCGAGGGCCTGGCCCAGGGCGCGATGGTGGAGGCCGGCGAGGGCGCGGACATCAAGCCCGGCAACAACCTGCCGCTGCGCAACATCCCCGTCGGCACCACGGTGCACGCGGTGGAGCTGCGTCCCGGTGGCGGCGCCAAGATGGGCCGCTCCGCCGGTGCCGGCATCCAGCTGGTCGCCCGTGAGGGTCGCTTCGCCACCCTGCGCCTCCCCTCGGGCGAGATGCGCATGGTCGACGTCCGCTGCCGCGCGACGGTCGGCGAGGTCGGCAACGCCGAGCAGAGCAACATCAACTGGGGCAAGGCCGGCCGCAACCGCTGGAAGGGCATCCGCCCGACCGTCCGCGGTGTCGTCATGAACCCGATCGACCACCCGCACGGTGGTGGCGAGGGTCGCACGTCCGGTGGCCGTCACCCGGTCAGCCCCTGGGGCAAGCCCGAGGGTCGCACCCGTGACAAGAACAAGGCGAGCAGCAAGCTCATCATCCGTCGCCGCAAGTCCGGCAAGAAGCGCTGATCGGGGAGTAGGAAAGAATGCCACGCAGCCTGAAGAAGGGCCCCTTCATCGACGAGCACCTGGCCAAGAAGGTCGACGTGCAGAACGAGAAGGGCACCAAGAACGTCATCAAGACCTGGTCCCGCCGCTCCATGATCAGCCCCGACATGATCGGGCACACCATCGCGGTGCACGACGGTCGCAAGCATGTCCCGGTGTTCGTCTCCGAGGCCATGGTGGGTCACAAGCTGGGCGAGTTCGCCCCGACGCGTACCTACCGCGGCCACGTGAAGGACGACAAGAAGTCGCGTCGGCGCTGATTGCCGCGAGAACAGGAAAAGGATTCATGAGCAACAACGAGAGCCGGCCCAGCCGCCGTGCTGCGCTGCTCGGGGACCGTCCCGGCTCGTACGCCATCGCGCGTCACGTCCGGATGTCTCCGACCAAGGTGCGTCGTGTCGTGGACGTCGTCCGCGGCATGGACGTCAACGAGGCCCTCGCGGTGCTGAAGTTCGCACCGCAGGCCGCCTCCGACCCGGTCTACAAGGTGGTCGCCTCCGCGGCCGCCAACGCCGAGAACACCGAGAGCCTGCGGGCCGATGACCTGTTCATCTCCCAGGCGTTCGTCGATGAGGGCGTCACGCTGCGCCGCATCCGCCCGCGGGCCAAGGGCTCCGCGAGCCGGATCATGAAGCGTGCGTCGCACATCACCGTCGTCGTCGAGCCCAAGGGCACGAAGGGAGCCTGAGCATGGGACAGAAGATCAACCCCCATGGCTTCCGCCTGGGCATCACCACCGACCACAAGACCCGTTGGTACGCCGACAAGAACTACGCCGAGCTGGTCGCGGAGGACGTCAAGATCCGTGAGTGGCTGCGCACCAACCTGGAGCGCGCCGGCATCAGCAGCATCGAGATCGAGCGTCGCTCCGAGCGCGTCACGATCTTCCTGCACGCGGCGCGTCCGGGCATCGTCATCGGCCGCAGCGGTGCTGAGGCCGAGCGTGTCCGCGCGCAGCTGGAGAAGCTGACCGGCAAGCAGGTCCAGCTGAACATCCTCGAGGTCAAGAACCCCGAGATCGACGCCCAGCTGGTCGCCCAGGGCATCGCCGAGCAGCTCGGCGCCCGTGTGGCCTTCCGCCGCGCGATGCGCAAGGCGCAGCAGACCGCCATGCGGTCGGGCGCCCAGGGCATCCGGATCCAGTGCTCCGGCCGTCTCGGCGGCGCCGAGATGAGCCGCTCGGAGTTCTACCGCGAGGGTCGCGTCCCGCTGCACACGCTGCGCGCCGACATCGACTACGGCTTCTACGAGGCCCGTACGACGTTCGGTCGCATCGGCGTGAAGGTGTGGATCTACAAGGGTGACGTCTCCGGGTCGCGCGCCGAGCGCGCCGCCCAGAAGGCCGCCCGTGCAGCCGCCGCCGGCGGCCAGCGTCGCCCGGGCCGTGGCCCGCGCCGCGACGGTGGTCCCCGTGGCGATCGTCCCGAGCGTGGCGGACGCCGCCGCGCCGAAGCCGCAGCCGAGGCCCCGGCCGAGGCTGCGAACACCGAAGGAGCGTGACACATGCTGATTCCGCGTCGCGTCAAGCACCGCAAGCAGCACCACCCGAAGCGTGACGGGATGGCCAAGGGCGGCACCAAGCTGGCCTTCGGCGACTACGGCATCCAGGCGATGGACTCCGGCTACCTGACCAACCGTCAGATCGAGTCGGCCCGTATCGCCATGACCCGCCACATCAAGCGTGGTGGCAAGGTGTGGATCAACGTCTACCCCGACCGCCCCATGACCAAGCACCCCGCCGAGTCCCGCATGGGTTCGGGTAAGGGTTCCCCCGAGTGGTGGATCGCGAACATCAAGCCGGGCCGCGTGCTCTTCGAGCTCTCCGGCGTGCCGGAGGAGGTGGCCCGCGAGGCCATGCGTCTGGCCATCCACAAGCTGCCCTTCAAGGCACGCTTCATCAAGCGGGAAGCAGGTGACATCTGATGGCGAAGGCACTCGTCGCCGCTGACCTCCGCGGGCTGAGCCGCGAGGAGCTCAACAAGAAGGTCGTCGAGCTGAAGGAGGAGCTGTTCACGCTCCGCTTCCAGGGCGCGACCGGCCAGCTCGAGTCGCACGGCCGCCTGCGCGAGGTCCGCAAGGACATCGCCCGCGTCTACACCGTGCTCCAGGAGCGCAACCTGGGCATCGTCCCCGACCCGGACCTCGAGAAGTAAGGCACATCCGTGAGTGAGACTGTTGAGCGCAACGCGCGCAAGGTGCGTGAGGGCATCGTCACCAGCGACAAGATGGACAAGACCATCACCGTCGCGATCGAGCAGCGCGTCAAGCACGCCCTGTACGGCAAGGTCATGACCCGCACGATGAAGCTGAAGGCCCACGACGAGGAGAACGCCGCCGGCATCGGCGACCGTGTCCGCGTCATGGAGACCCGCCCGCTGTCGGCAACCAAGCGCTGGCGCCTGCTCGAAATTGTGGAGAAGGCCAAGTAATCGCGTACCCTTGGGGAGGTTTGCCTCGCGCAGACCCCACCGACTGATGGAGAGGGGGCTCTCGAGCCCCTCTCCCGACCCACGTTCGGAGCCGACGACGAGCTGACACCGGCTTGGAAACCCGACCAGCGAAGACCGCCGGCGCGCCACCGCAGGTGGCATCCGACACCGTTCCGCAAGGCCCCGCGAGGGAACCGGCGAAACAACAGGAGAAGAGAAGAAATGATCCAGCAGGAGTCGCGACTGAAGGTCGCCGACAACACCGGTGCGAAGGAGATCCTCTGCATCCGTGTTCTCGGTGGCACGAGGCGCCGCTACGCCGGCCTGGGCGACAAGATCATCGCCACGGTCAAGGACGCCATCCCGGGTGGCAACGTGAAGAAGGGTGACGTCGTCACGGCTGTCATCGTTCGCACGGCCAAGGAGACCCGTCGCCCGGACGGCTCGTACATCAAGTTCGACGAGAACGCCGCCGTCATCCTCAAGAACGACGGCGAGCCGCGCGGTACCCGCATCTTCGGCCCCGTCGGCCGTGAGCTGCGCGACAAGAAGTACATGCGCATCATCTCGCTGGCCCCGGAGGTGATCTGACATGGCGAACTCGCTCCACGTCAAGAAGGGTGACACCGTCAAGGTGATCGCCGGCGACGACAAGGGCGCCATCGGCGAGATCATCGCCGTGTTCCCCAAGGAGGGTCGCGTCATCGTCGAGGGCGTCAACCTCGTCAAGAAGCACACCGCGGCCAACCCGAACGCGGCCGGGAAGAACACCGGCGGCATCATCGAGACCGAGGCCCCGATCCACGCCAGCAACGTCCAGCTCGTCACGGGCTCGGGCAAGAAGGCCCAGGTGACCCGCGTGGGCTACAAGCGCGTCGAGGTGACCAAGCGCCGTCCCGACGGCACCGAGTACACCGCGACCCGTTCGGTCCGGATCGCCCGCAAGACCGGAGAGGAGATCTGAGATGGCCGAGACCGCTGTCAAGGAACTGCCCCGCCTGAAGAAGAAGTACCGCGAGGAGATTCGCGACGCCCTGAACTCCGAGTTCAACTACGACAACGTCATGCAGATCCCCGGTCTGGTGAAGATCGTGGTGAACATGGGTGTCGGCGAGGCCGCGCGTGACTCCAAGGTGATCGACGGTGCCGTCAAGGACCTCACCGCCATCACCGGCCAGAAGCCGCAGGTCACCAAGGCCCGCAAGTCCATCGCGCAGTTCAAGCTGCGTGAGGGCATGCCGATCGGCTGCCACGTCACCCTCCGCGGTGACCGCATGTGGGAGTTCGCCGATCGGCTGCTGACCCTGGCGCTGCCCCGTATCCGTGACTTCCGTGGCCTCTCGGCCCGCCAGTTCGACGGCCAGGGCAACTACACCTTCGGCCTCAACGAGCAGGTCATGTTCCACGAGATCGACCAGGACAAGATCGACCGCGTGCGTGGCATGGACATCACGTTCGTCACCTCCGCCACCACCGACGACGAGGGTCGCGCGCTGCTCAAGGCGCTCGGCTTCCCGTTCAAGGCGCCGGAGAACGACCCCAAGAAGGCCGTGGCCCGTCGTCGCGCCTTCACTGGCTCCAAGAGCCAGATCAAGAAGCAGATGAGCAGAAGGTGACCCACTGATGGCAAAGACTGGTCTGAAGGTCAAGCAGAGCCGCAAGCCGAAGTTCGAGGTGCGCGCGTACACCCGCTGCAACAAGTGCGGGCGTCCGAAGTCGGTGTACCGCAAGTTCGGCCTGTGCCGCATCTGCCTCCGCGAGATGGCGCACAAGGGCGAGCTGCCCGGTGTCATCAAGTCCTCCTGGTGAGCGACACCACCACCCACGATTCATGACGCGGTAGGTCCCCGCGGCGAGCGCCCCGGGGAAACCACGGCGAGAAAGAGGCCCAACAAGCCATGACAATGACGGATCCGATCGCAGACATGCTGACGCGTCTGCGGAACGCCAACCAGGCGTACCACGATTCGACCTCCATGCCGCACAGCAAGATCAAGGCGGGCATCGCCGAGATCCTGAAGCAGCAGGGCTACATCACCTCCTACGAGGTCATCGAGCCCGGCGAGGGCGAGGTCGGCAAGACCCTCAAGATCACCCTCAAGTACGGCGACAGCCGCGAGCGTTCCATCGCCGGCCTGCGTCGCATCAGCAAGCCCGGCCTGCGTGTCTACGCCAAGAGCAACGCGCTGCCCAAGGTCCTCGGTGGCCTCGGCATCGCGATCATCTCGACCAGCCAGGGCCTGCTGACCGACAAGGAAGCATCCCTCAAGAGCGTGGGCGGCGAAGTGCTCGCCTACGTGTGGTGACGGGAGGTAGCTGAACATGTCCCGTATTGGAAAGCTCCCCATCGCGATCCCGGCCGGCGTCGAGGTCACCCTCGACGGCCAGGACCTCCAGGTCAAGGGCCCCAAGGGCACCCTGTCGCTGACGGTCGCCCAGCCGATCCAGGTCGCGCGCAACGACGAGGGCCAGCTCGAGGTCACCCGCCCGAACGACGAGCGCGAGTCGCGTTCGCTGCACGGCCTGACCCGCACGCTGGTCAACAACATGGTCATCGGTGTCACCGAGGGCTACGAGAAGAAGCTCGAGATCGTCGGCGTCGGTTACCGCGTGATCAGCAAGGGCCCGCAGCAGCTGGAGTTCCAGCTGGGCTTCAGCCACCCGGTGATCATCGACGCCCCCGAGGGCATCACCTTCACGGTCGAGAAGCCGACGGCCTTCTCGGTCCAGGGCATCGACAAGCAGGTCGTCGGCGAGGTTGCGGCCAACATCCGCAAGCTCCGCAAGCCCGAGCCCTACAAGGGCAAGGGTGTCCGCTACGCCGGCGAGCGCATCCGCCGCAAGGTCGGAAAGGCTGGTAAGTGACGATGAGCTTGATCTCGAACAACAAGGGCATGGCTGCTCGCGCCAAGGCGCGCCTGCGTCGTCAGGCCCGTGGTCGCAAGAAGATCTTCGGCACCACCGAGCGTCCCCGCCTCGTTGTGACGCGCTCCGCGCGCCACATCCTGGCCCAGGTCATCGACGACACCGCCGGCCACACGCTGGCCGCGGCGTCCACGATGGAGGCCGACGTGCGTGCGGCGTCCGGTGACAAGAGCGCCAAGGCCAAGCAGGTCGGCACGCTCCTCGCCGAGCGGGCGAAGAAGGCGGGCGTCGAGTCCGTCGTGTTCGACCGCGCCGGCAACCAGTACCACGGACGGATCGCTGCGCTGGCTGACGCCGCGCGCGAGGCCGGCCTCGGATTCTGATCGAAGCGGAAAGGAAAACAATGGCGAACGAAAACGCGAACGCCCGTGGCCAGCGCGGCCAGGGCGGTGGCGAGCGTCGCGGCCGCGACGATCGTCGAGGCGGGCGCGACAACGCCGCCCGTGAGGAGAAGAGCCAGTACCTGGAGCGCGTGGTTGCCATCAACCGCGTCGCCAAGGTCGTCCAGGGTGGTCGTCGCTTCAGCTTCACCGCGCTCGTCGTGGTGGGCGACGGTGACGGCACCGTGGGTGTCGGCTACGGCAAGGCCAAGGAGGTGCCCGCGGCGATCGCCAAGGGTGTCGAGGAGGCGAAGAAGAACTTCTTCCGCGTCCCCCGCATCCTGGGCACCATCCCGCACCCCGTCCAGGGCGAGAAGGCCGCAGGCGTCGTCCTGCTGCGCCCGGCGTCCCCGGGTACCGGTGTGATCGCCGGTGGGTCGGCCCGCGCGGTGCTCGAGTGCGCCGGCATCTCCGACGTGCTGGCCAAGTCGCTGGGCAGCCCCAACGCGATCAACGTGGTGCACGCCACGGTGACCGCCCTGCAGCAGCTCGAGGAGCCCGAGCAGGTCGCCAAGCGTCGCGGCCTCCCCGTGGAGGACGTGGCCCCGGCCGCCCTGCTCAAGGCTCGTAAGGAGGGCGCTGCCTGATGGCCACCCTGCGCGTGACCCAGATCAAGAGCGCCAACAGCGCCAAGCGGAACCAGGCCGAGACCCTCAAGACCCTCGGCCTGCGGAAGATCGGCGACGTCGTGGAGCGTGAGGACCTGCCGCACTACCGCGGCATGGTCAACACGGTCATCCACCTCGTCTCCGTCGAGGAGGTTGACTGACATGGCGCTCAAGGCACACCACCTGCGCCCGGCCCCCGGGGCCAAGACCGACAAGCACCGCGTCGGCCGCGGTGAGGGTGGCAAGGGCGGCAAGACTGCCGGCCGTGGCACCAAGGGCACCGGCGCACGCAAGAACGTGCCGGCGAACTTCGAGGGCGGCCAGATGCCGCTGCACATGCGGCTGCCGAAGCTGCGCGGTTTCCAGAACCCCTTCCGGGTGGAGTACCAGGTCGTGAACATCGCGAAGCTGGTCGAGCTCTTCCCCGAGGGTGGCAAGGTCACCGTCGAGGACCTCGTCGCCAAGGGCGCCGTCCGCAAGGGCCGCCTGGTCAAGGTGCTCGGCACCGGCGAGGCCACCGTGAAGTTCGACATCGACGCCCACGCGTACACCGCGTCGGCGAAGAGCAAGATCGAGGCAGCCGGCGGCACCGCCAACGAGCTGTGACCTGATCACACACACGCGAAGGGCGTCCCCATCGGGGGCGCCCTTCGTGCATGTCCGGGTGCGGCACCTTGGACGGACCCATCCACGTGGATGGATCTCGTACGCGATCGGGCCCTTGGGCGAGTCGAAGCCATCCCCGACGATGGGGCCGACCCGACCCGGGGTCACCGGCCAGGGAAGTGGGCACGCCACTCGTCGCGCAGGGGAGGGACCCGCATCCCACGCGAACGCATGGCTGCCACCACGCGCTCGAGGGTGGCCGACGGCGTCCGGTAGATGTCCTTGGCGACCAGGGTGACCAGCCGCCAGTCCCGTAGGTCGAACTCCTCGCGGCGCGTGATGTCGCGCTCCCACTGGGAGACCACGGTGGCATGGTGGCGTCCGTCGTACTCGATGCCGAGCCGCGCCTCGCGGTAGCCCATGTCGACGCGTCGGAGGACGATGCCGTGGTCGTCCCGGAACTCGATGCCGATCTGGGGCTCGGGAAGCCCGGCGAGCAGGAGCAGGAGTCGGGTCCGGGTCTCCATGGGGGAGTCCACCCGCGCGCGCACGAGCGCTGCGGCCCGGACGGCCCGCGTGCGGAGGCGGTCCGGGGCCGACGCCGCGGCCCTGACCAGCCGGGCGGGGCTCGCCAGCCCCTTCCTGACCAAGGAATCGCCCAGCACGACCGTGTCCACCAGGCCCAGCACGCCGGCGAGGTCGATGAACGTGGCGGTCGGTGACGTGGTCCGGACCCCGTCGAACGTCACCGGCGTCCGGGTCGAGCGGTGGACCTGCAGGCCCAGCTTCCGGGATCGGTTGCGATGGGCCGGCACGCTCGCGTGCAGGTTCTCGTCGTGGGGCACCACGCCACCCAGCAGGCGTGCGGCGGTGTGGTGGGAGACGAAGCCGTCGACCGGCAGGAGTTGCATGACAGCGCGGGCCTCGAGCAGCGGGGTCACCGGCACCCGAGCGTCCACGTAGACGCCGGGCAACAGGCGCCGGAACCGGGACGAGGCGAGTGCGCGCCGGGTGAGCCCGGCGGCGAGGGCGTCCCTGGCCCGGAAGGGGAGCTTGGGGTTGAAGGCCATGCATCCAGACTCGGGGCTGTCCGCGTCGCCGATCCCGGCATCCACAGGGGTGTTGTCCGGGTGTTGTCGGGACGGACCCATTCGGACGCAGGGTTAGGCTGGCGCGCATGTGCGGGCGCTTCGCTGCCTCGGCCAGCACCGAGGACATCATCGAGACCTTCGCGATCGACGAGGTCGTGGACGAACCCCTGCCCACGTTCAACGCGGCGCCCACCGACCCGGTGCCTGCTGTCGTCGAGCGGCTCGACAAGGAGACCCGCCAGGCCGTCCGCAAGCTCGTCACCCCCCGGTGGGGGCTCGTGCCCTCCTGGGCCAAGGACGCCCGCGGCGGGGCCCGCATGATCAACGCCCGCGCCGAGACCGTCGCGGAGAAGCCCGCGTTCCGCAAGGCGTTCGCGGCCCGGCGCTGCCTGATCCCTGCCGACGGGTTCTACGAGTGGACGCCGACCACCGGCCCGACCGGTAAGCCGGCCAAGCAGCCGTGGTTCATCCGGACGCCCGGGGAGGGACCGTTCGTCATGGCCGGCCTCTACGAGTTCTGGAAGGACCCGGGGCTCGCGGGGGAGGGGGCCTGGCTGACCACCTGCACGATCATCACCACGCAGGCCACCGACGCGCTGGGGCACATCCACGACCGCATGCCCATGACGGTCCTCCCGGGCGACTGGGACGCCTGGCTCGACCCCCGGCTGACCGACGCCGAGGGCGTCCGGCCCCTGCTGCACGCACCGCACGGTGCGGAGGTCGAGACCTACGCCGTGGTGCCGCTGGTGAACAACGTGCGCAACGACGGACCGGAGTTGCTGCAACCCCTGCGCTGAGGTCCCGGGCGATGCGCCGAGCACCCCGAAGGCTTGGTAGAGTCTGACCGGTTGGGCCCACGGCCCGACCTTGTTGTGCTGTCGCCAGTTGATTGGAACCGGATGCTCTCCGCCTTCGCCCACGCGCTCAGGACCCCTGACCTGCGCCGGAAGATCCTGTTCACGCTCGGGGTGCTCGCGGTCTTCCGTCTCGGTTCGGTGATCCCCGCCCCCAACGTGAACATGCAGAACGTGCAGCAGTGCACCCTGCAGGCATCGACCGGTCAGTCCGCCGGCCTGTACTCGATGATCAATCTGTTCTCGGGTGGCGCGCTGCTCCAGCTGTCGATCTTCGCGCTGGGCATCATGCCGTACATCACCAGCTCCATCATCTTCCAGCTCCTCGCCGTGGTGATCCCGCGGCTGGAGGCGCTCAAGAAGGAGGGTGGCGCCGGCCAGCAGAAGATCACGCAGTACACCCGTTACCTGACGATCGTCCTGGCGATCATGCAGTCGACCGCGTTCGTCACGATGGCGATCAGCGGCCAGCTGTTCCCGGGCTGTGCGCTGCCGCTGGTCTACGACAACTCGCTGTTCCCGATCCTGGTGATGATCCTGACCATGACCGCCGGCACCGGCATCGTGATGTGGCTGGGCGAGCTCATCACCGAGCGCGGCGTCGGCAACGGCATGTCGGTGATGATCTTCACCCAGATCGCCGCCGCGTTCCCGGCGCAGGTGTGGGCCATCGCGCTGTCCCGCGGCGCCACCGAGTGGAACGGCCTGACCCTGCCGAACTCGTCCGGCTGGCTGGCCTTCGTCGCGGTCCTCGCGGTGGGCCTGCTGGTCATGCTGGGCGTCGTGTTCGTCGAGCAGGCGCAGCGCCGCATCCCGGTGCAGTACGCCAAGCGCATGGTCGGACGTCGCCTCGTCGGTGGCAGCACCACCTACATCCCGATCAAGGTCAACCAGGCCGGTGTGATCCCGGTGATCTTCGCCAGCTCGCTGCTGTACCTGCCGATCATGTTCGCCCAGTTCGCCCCCAACAACCCGGTGTCGTCGTGGATCGCGACGAACATGTCGGGACAGGGCATCTGGCACAACCTGGTCATGTTCGTGCTGATCGTGGCCTTCGCCTACTTCTACGTGTCGATCACCTTCAACCCCGAGGAGGTCGCGGACAACATGAAGAAGTACGGCGGCTTCATCCCGGGCATCCGTGCGGGCAAGCCGACCGAGAAGTACCTCGCGCACGTCCTGAGCCGCCTCACCGCGCCGGGCGCCACCTACCTGGGCCTGATCTCCCTGCTGCCCGCCTTCGCCTTCCTGGCGCTGGGCACGTCGCAGCAGTTCCCCTTCGGTGGCACCTCCATCCTGATCGTCGTCGGCGTCGGCCTCGACACCGTCAAGCAGATCCAGAGCCAGCTGCAGCAGCGCAACTACGAGGGCTTCCTGAGGTGAGGCTCCTCATCATGGGCCCGCCGGGGGCGGGGAAGGGGACCCAGGCCGGCGCCATCGCCGACCACTACGGCATCGTCACGATCTCGACGGGCCAGCTCTTCCGCGACAACATCCAGCTGGGCACCCCGCTGGGCAAGCGGATCGAGTCGCTGATCGCGGCCGGCAACCTCGTCCCCGACGAGCTGACCAACGAGATGGTGTTCCAGCGCCTCTCCAGCCCCGACGTACGCAAGCGCGGGGGCTTCCTGCTGGACGGCTACCCGCGCACCCTCGACCAGGTGGAGGCCCTCGACGGGGCCCTCATCCGCAGCCGGCGCCGCCTCAAGGCCGTCATCGCCCTCGTGGCCGACCCCAACCAGCTGATCGCCCGCATGCTCAAGCGGGCCGAGATCGAGGGCCGGGCCGACGACAACGAGGAGTCGATCCGCCACCGCATCGAGGTCTACCACGCCCAGACCGCGCCGCTGCTCGACGTGTACCACGACCGCGGCCTCCTCGTCGAGGTGGACGCCGAGGGCACGGTCGACGAGGTCCGCGAGCGCATCACCGGCTCCCTCGACGCCAAGCTCGGACAGCCCGCGTGAGCGGCGTCGAACTCAAGACGCCCGACCAGCTGCGCACCATGCGGCGCGCCGGCCTCGTCGTCGCCGAGGTGCACCGCGCGGTCCGCGAGGCCGCGGCCCCCGGGGTCACCACCGGCGAGCTCGACCAGCTGGCCCGCGACATCCTGGCCCGCCACGGCGCCGGGTCCTCCTTCCTGAACTACGGCGCCGCGTGGGGTTACCCGCCCTACCCGGGCGTCACCTGCATCTCGGTCAACGAGGAGGTCGTCCACGGCATCCCCGGGCCCCGTGAGCTCGTCGCCGGTGACTTGGTCTCGGTCGACTTCGGCGCGATCGTCGACGGCTTCCACGGCGACGCCGCGATCACCTTCGGGGTCGGCGAGCTGTCCGAGGCCGACCAGCGGCTCTCCGACGTGACGCTCGAGTCCCTGTGGGCGGGCATCGCCGCCGCGCACCTGGGCGGCCGCGTGACCGACATCTCCCACGCCATCGAGAAGAGCATCCGGGCCCGCCGCGAGCGCTACGGCATCCTCAAGGACTACACCGGCCACGGCATCGGCTCCGAGATGCACCAGGCCCCCGACGTGCCGAACGTGGGGCGTCCGGGCCGCGGGCCGCGGATCGTCGAGGGCCTGGCCCTCGCCGTCGAGCCCATGGTCACGCTCGGCTCGGCCGTCGGCGTCACCCTCGACGACGAGTGGACGGTCGTGACCAAGGACGGCTCGCGCGCCTGCCACTGGGAGCACACGATCACCGTCACGCCGAAGGGCCTGTGGGTCCTCACGGCCGAGGACGGGGGCGAGGCCGAACTCGCCGCGCGGGGCGTCCCGTTCGGGCCGCTGGCCGACTGACCGCAACTCTTCACACTGCGGGCCCGGCGCCCCCTGCCGAGGGGCCTGCCGCCTGCCGGTGGTGTTGAATGGGGATCGTGCCTTCTGATCTCGAGATCGCCCAGGCCGCACCGCTGCGGCCGCTGACCGACATCGGTGCCTCGCTCGGGCTCGCGCCCGACGACCTCGAACCCTTCGGCCGCCACGCGGCCAAGATCGAGCTGGACGCCGTGGGTGCGGCCCGGCCTTCGGGCAAGTACGTGGTGGTGACCGCCGTCACCCCGACGCCGCTGGGGGAGGGCAAGACCACCACCGCCGTGGGCCTCGTGCAGGGGCTCGGCAAGGTCGGCCGGCAGGCCACCGCCGTGCTGCGACAGCCCTCGCTGGGCCCGGTGTTCGGCATCAAGGGCGGCGCCGCGGGCGCGGGGTGGTCGCAGATCATCCCCATGGAGGTGCTCAACCTGCACCTGACCGGTGACTTCCACGCGGTCACGGCGGCCCACAACCTGCTGGCCGCCATGGTCGACAACCACCTGCAGCACGGCAACAAGCTCGGCATCGCCCCGCACTCGATCACCTGGGGCCGCGTGCTCGACGTGAACGACCGCGCGCTGCGCAACATCGTCATCGGCCTCGGCGGACGCCTCGACGGCGTGCCGCGGCAGGCGCGCTTCGACATCACCGCGGCGTCCGAGGTCATGACGATCCTCGCGCTGGCGACGTCGCTGACCGACCTGCGCGAGCGGCTGGGCCGCATCGTGGTGGGCACCGACGTCGAGGGGCGTCCGGTGACCGCGGAGATGCTGAAGGCCGCGGGCGCCATGGCGGTGCTGCTCAAGGACGCCGTGCGCCCCAACCTGCTGCAGACCATCGAGGGGCAGGCCGCGCTGATCCACTGCGGGCCCTTCGGGAGCATCGCCACCGGCAACAGCTCGATCGTGGCCGACCACGTGGGGCTGTCGCGCTCCGACATCGTCGTGACCGAGGCTGGCTTCGGCGCCGACCTGGGCTACGAGCGGTTCGTGAACGTGAAGTGCCGCACGTCCGGCTTCGTGCCCGACGCGGCGGTCGTCGTCGTCACCGTGCGCGCGCTCAAGGTGCACTCGGGCCGGTTCAAGGTCGTGGCGGGCAAGCCGCTGCCGCCCGAGCTGCTGCAGGAGAACCCCGACGACGTCGCGGCCGGCCTGTCGAACCTGGCCCACCACCTCGACATCGTCGCGAGGACCGGCGTGCCGGCGGTGGTCGCGATCAACGCGTTCCCCGACGACCACCCCTCCGAGCACGCTGTCATCCAGCGCTTCGCGCACCAGCGCGGCGTGCGGTGCGCGGTGTCGACCCACGTCGCCGACGGGGGAGCGGGCGCCACGGCCCTCGCCCGGGCGGTGCTGGAGGCCGTCGAGGACGGCACGAACCTGACGTTCTCCTACGAGCTGGACGCCTCCCTGGAGGACAAGCTGCACGCCGTCGCCACCAAGGTGTACGGGGCGTCCGGGGTGGACCTGGCCCCGGCCGCGGCGACCGAGCTGCGCCGCCTCACCGACCTCGGCTTCGGCGGGCTGCCGGTGCTGATCGCGAAGACCCACCTCTCGACGACGGCCACGCCGGCCGACCGGGGCGCGCCCAAGGGCTGGGTGCTGCCGGTGCGCGAGGTGCGTCTCGCGGCGGGCGCGGGCTACGTGTACGTGCTGTCGGGACAGATGCAGACGATGCCCGGCCTCGGCTCCTCGCCGGCCGCCGAGCGCATGGACCTGGCCGAGGACGGCCGGATCATGGGCCTGTTCTGAGCCCTGCTCAGGCGAGCAGCGTGCGGTCGGAGACGGCCTTCAGCTTCTCGAACTCGTGGAGCAGGTCCTCGGTCGTGGCCTTCTTCTTGTCCTCGCCGGCGAGCTCGTAGATGATCCGGCCCTCGTGCATCATGATCAGCCGGTTGCCCATGGCCAGGGCCTGGTGCATGTTGTGCGTCACCATCAGCGTGGTGAGCCCATGGCGGGCGACGGCCTCGTCGGTGAGCCGCGTGACCAGCGCCGCGCGGGCGGGGTCGAGGGCGGCGGTGTGCTCGTCGAGCAGCAGGATCTTGGGCTGGCTGAACGTCGCCATGAGCAACGAGAGCGCCTGGCGCTGACCCCCGGACAGCAGCCCGACGTCGGTGCGGAGCCGGTTCTCGAGGTCGAGCTCGAGGCTCTTCAGCTCGGTGCGGAACATCTCGCGCTTGGCGCGGGTGACGCCGGTGCGCAGGCCGCGGGTCTTGCCACGCGCGAACGCCATCGCCAGGTTCTGCTCGATGGTCCCGTGCGGCGTGGTGCCGGCCATCGGGTCCTGGAAGACGCGGCCGACCCAGCGGGCCACCTTGTGCACGGGCATCTTCGTCACGTCGACGCCGTCGATGTGCACCGAGCCGGCCTCGGGGCGGAACTCCCCGGCGACCACGTTGAGCAGCGTCGACTTGCCGGCGCCGTTGGAGCCGATGACGGTGACGAAGTCACCCTCGGCCAGGGTCAGGTCGACCCCGTCGAGGGCGACCTTCTCGTTCGGCGTGTGCTGGAAGAAGATCTTGCGCAGGTTGCGGACCTCAAGCACGGGCGGCCTCCCCCTTGGCGGCGGCCTCCATCAGGCGCTCGCGACGCCGGGCCCGCATGTGGCGGAAGACGCCCAGGCGGGGCAGCAGCAGCGCCGCGACGACCAGGATGGCCGAGATGAGCTTCATGTCGTTGGGGTCGGCGCCGGCCTGCAGCGCGAGCTGGATGACGATGCGGTAGACCACCGAACCGACCACCACGGCGAGCGTCGCGAAGATGAAGCGCCGGCCGGAGATGATCGCCTGGCCGATGATCACCGACGCCAGGCCGGCCACGATGAGGCCGATGCCCATGCCGATGTCGGCGAAGCCCTGGTACTGGGCGATCAGGCCGCCGGCGAGGCCGACGAGGCCGTTCGACAGGGCCAGGCCCAGGATCTTGGTGTTGTCGGTCGACACGCCCTGGGCGCGGATCATGCGCTCGTTGTCGCCGGTGGCCTGCAGGGCCAGGCCCAGGTCGGTGTTGAGGAACCAGTCGAGGGCCAGCATGAAGGCCAGCACGACGACGGCGAACACGGCGACCGACACCCAGGTGCCCAGGTGGCGGTCGTCGCGCAGGCCCGACAGCAGCGTGTCGGTGCGCAGCAGGGGCAGGTTGGCACGCCCCATGATGCGCAGGTTGATGGAGTACAGGGCGATCTGGGTCAGGATGCCCGCCAGCAGCGGGTTGATCTTCCCCTTGGTGTGCAGCACGCCCGTGACCAGGCCTGCGATGGCTCCCGCGACCGCACCGGCCGCCGTGGCGAGCCACGGCGACTGGCCGGCGATGATGAGGGACGCCGTGACGGCAGCTCCGGTCGTGAAGCTGCCGTCCACGGTCAGGTCGGGGAAGTCCAGCACGCGGAACGTGAGGTACACCCCCAGGGCCATCAGGCCGTAGATCAGGCCCAGGTCAAGAGCGGACAGCATCGGGTCAGCCGACGACCTCGGCGCCCGCCAGGACGTCCTCGGGGATCGTGACGCCCATGCGCTCGGCGGCGGCCTTGTTCACGTAGACCGCGAGGTCCTTCTGGGTCTCGACGGCCATCGTCGACACGTCGGCGCCCTCGGTGAGGATCTTCACGGCCATCTCGCCGGTCTGGTAGCCGAGCTTCTCGTAGTCGATGCCGTAGGTGATGATGCCGCCCTTCTTGACCGAGTCGCCCTCGCCGACCACCAGGGGGATCTGCTTGGTCTCGGCGACCTGGATGACCGACTCGAGGCCCGCGACGACGTTGTTGTCGGTCGGGACGTAGATGGCGTCCACCTCGAGGGAGTTGGCGGCCTGCTGGACCTCACCGGTGTTGGTGACGGTCTTCTCGACGACCTCGAGGCCCTCGACCGCGGCGGCCTCCTTGGCGGCGGCGACCTGGACCTCGGAGTTCACCTCGCCGGAGGAGTAGATGATGCCGAGGGTCTTGGCCTCGGGCTTGAGCTTCTTGACCAGGGCGATCTGCTCGGCGACCGGGTTCATGTCGGAGGTGCCGGACACGTTGTGGCCCGGGGCGTCCATCGACTCGACGAGCTTGGCGGCGACCGGGTCGGTGACCGCGGTGAACAGCACCGGGGTGTCGGTGATGGCCTGGGCGGCGGCCTGGGCCGACGGGGTCGCGATGGCGAGCACCAGGTCAAGGCCGGCGGTGGCGAAGGTGGTGGAGATCGAGGTGACGGTGGCCTGGTCGGCGTTGCCGTTCTTCTCGTCGTAGGTGACCTCGAGGCCCGCGTCGGCGAGGGCCTTCTTGAAGCCGACCAGGGACGCGTCGAGCGACGGGTGGGCGACGTACTGGGAGACGCCGACCTTGTAGGTCTTGGCGTCGGCCGGGGCCTGGGCGGTGCTGCCGCCGGCCGCGGGGGTGGACGCCGGCGCGGCGGCCGGGGTGCCGGCGCAGCCCGCGAGGGCGAGGGACAGGGCGGCGACGAGGCCCGCGACGACGGTGACGGGGTTGCGCTTCACGATGGTTCCTTCCGGACGGCCCACGGCGGTCGTGAGGTACCGCGCGGGCTGGGACCGGGCCACAGTATCGAGCGGTGGGGACACCGGCGGGCCGGTCTCAGGCCTCGACAAGGCGGTGGCACCGACTACGGTGGGGACATGGCCGAGCTGCCCCGATCCTCGAAGTACCGCGCGACCCCGAACGCGCCGCTGGACGACGGCGAGCGCAACCGCCTGGTCGAGCGGCTCAACGCCGCCTACGAGGCCGGCCAGGTCTCCGCCGACGAGTACCCCCGCCTGCTGGACACCCTGTTCGGGGCGACCACCCTGGGCGAGGTCGCGGGTGTGGTCGAGGTCCTGCCCGGGGCGTCCACGCACGACGTGCCGGCGATCGTGGAGGCGGGCCCGGGGCGTCCGGGTGAGCTGAGCGAGGCGCGCGCGCCGAGCGGGGCCATGGTCGCCAAGGTCGCGGCCGGTGGCGTGGTGGCCCTGGTGCTGCTGCTGGTGATCCTGTTCGCCATCCTGCTCTGAGCGCGATGGCACCCCCGAAGGGGGATTTGGGCGTCCGTTGCCGGTTGGAGTAACATGGGACGTCGGTCACCTGTGTCCACAGGTGGCGAAGCGTTCCCTGAGGAGATCATGGCCAAGAAGGAAGGCGCCCTCGAGATGGAGGGTTCCGTCGTCGAAGCTCTGCCCAACGCGATGTTCCGCGTTGAGCTGACCAACGGGCACCGCGTTCTGGCGACCATCAGCGGCAAGATGCGGCAGCACTACATCCGCATCCTGCCCAGCGACCGGGTCGTCGTGGAGTTGTCCCCGTACGACCTCACACGCGGGCGCATCGTCTACCGCCACAAGTGACCGACGTTCTCAACGCATCCATCCACGCCGGACGCGGGACACCCCTGTGCCCGGCACCAGAGAAGAAAGTAGCTCGATGAAGGTTCAGCCGAGCGTCAAGAAGATCTGCGACAAGTGCAAGGTGATCCGCCGGCACGGTCGCGTGATGGTGATCTGCGAGAACCCGCGCCACAAGCAGCGCCAGGGCTGACGCCCGCTGCACGGCCCGGAGGGACACGATCACCGTTGGAGCCCCTCCAACACAACTGAAGAACGTGACGGCACACCCAGATGGGTGCGGGAGAGGCTCCCGCACGCCAAACCCCCTGGATCCACCCCCGGACGAAGGCCGGGGCCCGCGCTCAGGCGCACGGGACGCCGCACGCCACACACCTTCGCAGCCCACGGGCTGACACATTTGAAAGGGACACGCCTGATGGCACGACTCATCGGTGTCGATCTTCCGCGCGAGAAGCGTCTGGAGATCGGCCTCACCTACATCTTTGGCATCGGTCGCACCCGCGCCAAGGAGATCCTGGCCGCCACCGGCATCAGCGGCGACGTCCGCGTGAAGGACCTGACCGACGAGCAGCTCGTCGCGATGCGTGACTTCATCGAGGCGAACTACGAGACCGAGGGTGACCTCCGTCGTACGGTCGCCGCCGACATCCGTCGCAAGATCGAGATCGGCTCGTACCAGGGCCGCCGCCACCGCATGGGCCTCCCGGTCCACGGGCAGCGCACGCGCACCAACGCGCGTACTCGCAAGGGCCGCAAGAAGGCCGTCGCCGGCAAGAAGAAGGCCCGCTGACGCGGCGCCTGAGAGACCAGGAGAACCAGACACATGGCACAAGCAGGCCGCACCAAGGCTCAGGCTGCCGCCGCGAAGAACAAGGTTCGTCGCAAGGAGAAGAAGAACATCGTCTCCGGGCAGGCACACATCAAGAGCACGTTCAACAACACCATCATCACGATCACCGACCCGACCGGTGCGGTGATCTCGTGGGCCTCCGCCGGCACCGTCGGCTTCAAGGGCTCGCGCAAGTCGACGCCGTTCGCGGCCCAGATGGCCGCCGAGGCCGCTGGTCGCCGTGCGATGGACCACGGCATGAAGCGCGTGGACGTCTTCGTCAAGGGCCCCGGCTCCGGCCGTGAGACCGCCATCCGTTCGCTCGGCGCGCTGGGCCTGGAGATCGGCCCGATCTCCGACGTGACCCCCGTGCCGCACAACGGCTGCCGTCCCCCCAAGCGCCGTCGCGTCTGAGCCCGAGTCGAAGAAAGTAAGGACTGATCAACCATGGCCCGTTACACCGGCCCCATCACCAAGAAGTCCCGCCGGCTCGGTACCGACCTGGTGGGCAACGACAAGGCCTTCGAGCGCCGCGCGTACCCCCCGGGCATGCACGGCCGCGCCCGCACCAAGGAGTCGGAGTACCTGCTCCAGCTCCGCGAGAAGCAGAAGGCCCGCTTCGCCTACGGCGTCCTCGAGAAGCAGTTCCGCCGCTACTACGAGGAGGCCGTGCGCAAGCCTGGCAAGACCGGTGAGGTCCTGCTCCAGATCCTCGAGTCGCGCCTCGACAACGTCGTGTACCGCGCCGGCTTCGCCTCGACCCGTCGTCAGGCCCGCCAGCTCGTCGTCCACGGCCACTTCCTGGTCAACGGCAAGAAGGTGAACATCCCCAGCTACCGCGTCACGGCGTACGACATCATCGACGTCAAGCCGAAGTCGCTGAACCTGGACCCGTTCGTCATCGCCCGCGAGACGCACCACGAGCGCGTCGTCCCGGCGTGGCTGACCGTTCGCCCCAACCGGATGCGCATCCTCGTGCACCAGCTGCCCACCCGCGACCAGATCACGGTCGACGTGCAGGAGCAGCTGATCGTGGAGCTGTACTCCAAGTAGTCGGACGCGGTCGGCGTCCGAGTTCGTCGCGGGCCAACCACCCTGCACTGCGCAGGCGCAGGGCAGGGGGCCAGGCCCATCCACGGCCCACGACGAATCGGACGCCGCCCGCTCGGCTACCCGGCCGTCCGCTCCACCGGTGTGGGGTGGGGGTCACCTTGAACTTCGGGTTCGGCACGGTGCCGGGCCCGCTTTCACCGTCAAATAGTGGGCGGTGGGAAGGAACAACATGCTCATCGCACAGCGTCCGACGCTGACCGAGGACGTCATCTCCGACAACCGGTCGCGCTTCGTCATCGAGCCCCTCGAGCCGGGCTTCGGCTACACCCTCGGCAACTCGATGCGGCGCACGCTGCTGTCGTCCATCCCGGGCGCGGCCGTGACCAGCATCAAGATCGAGGGCAACCAGCACGAGTTCTCGACCCTCCCGGGTGTCGTCGAGGACGTGACCGAGATCATCCTCAACGTCAAGCAGCTCGTGCTGTCCTCCGAGGAGGACGAGCCGGTCGTCATGTACCTGCGCAAGGCCGGGGCCGGTGCTGTCACCGCCGCCGACATCGCGCCGCCCGCCGGTGTGGAGATCCACAACCCCGAGCTGCACATCGCCACGCTCAACGCGTCCGGCAAGATCGACATGGAGCTCGTCGTCGAGCGCGGCCGTGGCTACGTGTCCGCCGCGCAGAACAAGAACGCCGACTCCGAGATCGGCCGCATCCCGGTCGACTCGATCTACAGCCCCGTGCTGAAGGTCACCTACAAGGTGGAGGCCACCCGTGTCGAGCAGCGCACCGACTTCGACCGCCTGATCGTCGACGTCGAGACCAAGCCGGCCATCAGCCCGCGCGACGCCGTGGCGTCCGCCGGCAAGACGCTGGTGGAGCTCTTCGGCCTGGCCCGTGAGCTCAACGTCGAGGCCGAGGGCATCGAGATCGGCCCCTCGCCGGTCGACGAGCAGTACGCCGCCGACCTCGCCCTCCCCGTCGAGGAGCTGAAGCTGACCATGCGCAGCTACAACTGCCTCAAGCGCGAGGGCATCCACACCGTGTCCGAGCTGGTCTCCCGCTCCGAGCAGGACCTCCTCGACATCCGCAACTTCGGCTCCAAGTCGATCGAGGAGGTCAAGCTCCGCCTCCAGGAGATGGGCCTCGCCCTCAAGGACAGCGCCCCCGGCTTCGACCCGCTGGCTGCCCTGGGCAGCTACGACGAGGACGCTGACTTCGACGCCGACAACGACCAGTTCTGACAGACCCAGGAGAGACAACCACCATGCCCAAGCCCACGAAGGGTCCCCGCCTCGGCGGAAGCCCGGCCCACGAGCGGATCATCCTGGCCAACCTCGCCAGCCAGCTCTTCGAGCACGGTCGCATCACGACCACGGAGACCAAGGCCAAGCGTGTCCGCCCGCTCGCCGAGAAGCTGATCACCAAGGCCAAGCGCGGTGACCTGCACAGCCGCCGCGTCGTGCTGCGCACCATCACCGACAAGGGCGTCGTCCACGTCCTGTTCACCGAGATCGCGCCGAAGATGGCCGAGCGTGACGGCGGCTACACCCGCATCACCAAGATCGGCAACCGCCAGGGCGACAACGCGCCCATGGCCGTGATCGAGATCGTCTCCGAGACGGTCGAGGAGTCGCGCAAGGCCAAGGCCAAGGCGTCCGGCTCCAAGGCCGCCCCGAAGGCCGCCAGCAAGCCCGCCGCCAAGGCCGCCAAGCCGGTCAAGGAGGAGGCTGCCGCCGAGGTCGTCGACGTCGAGGCCGACACCGTCGCCACCGACGAGCCCGTCGCCACCGAGGCCGTCGAGGCCGCGGGCTTCGTCGACGCGATGGCGGGCCACGAGTCGGCCGACGCCGACGAGGAGAAGGACGAGGCCTGAGCCTCGCCCTCACCGGCAAGCACGCAGCGCCCGGTCCCCGATGGGGGCCGGGCGCTCTGTTGTGCAGGGGCTGTTGGTGGTCCGGGCAGCGCGGACCGGTGGGTCGGTGCCCGGGGGCCTCGAGGCGGATGCGCTGGGTCATGACCGAGAACTGACCTGAACCCGGCCTACTTCTTCCGTTCGCGCAGGCGTACGCGGGCGAAGTCCCTCGGTTGAGGTCACTTCTCGGCTCCGGCAGCCGCCGCCTGCGGCAGCGTGCGCATGAGCGAGGGGGGTTGGGCAGCGGAGGTTCCCGAAACCCGCAGGACCGACACTCGACCGGCCGGGGCGGGCCTCCGCGGTGCTCGAGTGCCGGTCCTGCGGGTGGCGAGACGAACGGGACGCCGTGGGCCCGGCGCGGTGGGCCCACGGCGTCCGTGGTATGGGAGGGCCAGGCGGGCATGAGCGCGGCCGTGCCCGGGAAACGCGAAGGCCCCGCGAGCACATGCTCGCGGGGCCTTCGGGCTGACGTGGGTCAGGCCGCGTGGCGGCAGCCCCAGGGCTGCAGGCCGCGCTGGGCGTAGAGCCGGTTCGCGACCGTGATCTGCTCGGCGCGCGAGGCCTGGTGCGGGTAGGCCGCGAAGTCGGGGCCGTTCACCGAGCGCCAGGTGGCCAGGCTGAACTGGAGGCCGCCGTAGTAGCCGTTGCCGGTGTTGATGTTCCAGCGGCCGGTAGACTCGCACTGGGCGATCCGGTCCCACATGTCGGCGCGGGCCAGGTTGATGGCGCCACCCTTGGGCTCGGGAGCCGGGGCGGAGTCCTTCGGCGGGGTCGACTTCGTGGCCGGCGTGGTGCGCTCGGTCGAACGGGAGGTGACCTTCCTGGGCTCGACCTTCTTCGGCTCGGCGACCTTCGTGCCGACGCGGACGACCTGGGCGACCGGCTCGAGGGTGACCGTCTCGGAGAGGGTCTTGGTGCTCTCGACCACGCCGTCGACCGTGACGACCTCGACGACGTCCTCACGGGTGCCATTGACGCCCTCGGTCTTCACCTTGCGCTGCCCCTTGGCCAGCGAGGGGTCCTTCACCTCGGTGGTGGGGAACTCGAGCGTGACGACCTTGGTCTCGCTGGTGACGGCCACGCGCTGGACGGTGATGGTGTCGCCGGCCTTCAGGACGGTGCCGATGGCGGGGGAGACACGATCAAGGTTGCCGAGCTTGACGCCGGCGGCCGCGATGGCCTGGCTGACGGTGGGCTCGGTGAGGTTGAGCCAGTGGGTGGTGTTGTCGGCCCACACGCGGATGTCGGTGGTCACGGGCGCGGGCTGGGCGACGGTGGCCACCGTGGCGGGCTGCCCCTGCGTGGCGCCGATGGCGACACCGGCGCCGGTCACCAGCACAGCCGCGCTGGCAGCGACGGCGACGAGCTTGGTCGAGATGGGCAAGACGGACTCCTGACGTGCGGAACAAGTTCTTTCACCCTCTACTATCCGCTGTTTCTGAGAAAATCTCAAACTGACTCTCAGTGTTTCATCAGGTTGGCTGGTCGGAGTGACCAGAAAAAGCCGCTGCCGGCGTCCACGGGGGACGCCGGCAGCGGCGGTCTGCGCGGGTTGCGGTCGCCGATCAGTAGGCGATCTCGGCGGCACGGGCCGCGGCGAGGCGCTCGCCGACGTTGGCCCAGTTGATGACGTTCCACCACGCCTTGACGTAGTCGCCCTTCACGTTCTTGTACTGCAGGTAGAACGCGTGCTCCCACATGTCGAGCTGCAGGATCGGCAGCTGGCCGACGGGCAGGTTGCCCTGCTGGTCGAAGAGCTGGTTGATGTTGAGGCGCCTGCCGAGGGTGTCCCACACCAGCATCGACCAGCCGGAGCCCTGGATGCCGTTGGCGGACTCGTTGAACTGCTTCTGGAACCCGTCGAACGAGCCGAAGAACTCGTCGATCGCGGCCGCGACCTCACCCTCGGGGGCGCCGCCGCCGTCGGGGGACATGTTCTTCCAGAACACCGAGTGGTTCACGTGGCCACCGAGGTGGAAGGCCAGGTCCTTCTCGAGCTTGTTGATCGCGGCGAAGTTGCCGGTCTCGCGGGCCTCGGCCAGCTTCTCCAGCGCGGTGTTGGCGCCGGTCACGTAGGCCTGGTGGTGCTTGCTGTGGTGCAGCTCCATGATCTGGGCCGAGATGTGCGGCTCGAGGGCGCTGTAGTCGTAGTCGAGCTCCGGAAGGGTGTACGTCATCGGGTTGCTTCCTCTCGTTCGGGTCGTCGTTGCGTGCAACAGCGAGCGTCCCCACCCTATTCCCCCCTGCGGGAAGGGCAAGGGGGTCAGCGGGGGTGAAAGCTGCAGCACCGCGCGGGTAGGACGGTCGGCGATGGCGTCGCCCTGCGCATCGCCACGGTGCGCTGCCGGCCGGCAGGAGCCGGCACCCCCCCCGGACGCGCCGAACGGGGTGCGGGATTAGTCTCCGGCACCCCGTTCGGGAGAGTGGTGGTGGTCGAGTGCTATCGGCCGTCGAAGGCGTCCTTGACGCCGTCAGCCAGGTTCCGGCCTGCGTCCTTGACGTTCT